>PMZC01000236.1 GCA_003170555.1 Deltaproteobacteria bacterium | reverse complement strand
GGTTTTCTGTGCGTCGTTCGTGCCGTGAGAAAATGAGTAGATCGCCGCCGACACCAGTTGCAACCGCCGAAAAATCTTGTTCCATTTGAGGTTCGGACGAACGCGAATGATGAGATAGACGATCACCTGGTTGATCCAGGCCAGCACCATGCCGACCAGGGGCGCCAAGACGATGAAGATCGCGACCTTCGCCAGGCCGCCCCAAATCAGCAAGTGCGTTCCGCCGAAAGCGTAAGCCGCTCCCGCGTAGCCGCCGATCAGCGCATGAGACGACGACGAGGGAAGGCCCCACCACCAGGTCAGCAGATTCCAGGTAATCGCGCCGATCAAACCGGCCAAAATGACCTCGATGTGCCCGTCGAGCAGGTCGGTATGAACCACGCCGCGGCCGACAGTAAAAGCGACCTTTACGCCGAAGGTGAACGCGGCGGCGAAGTTGAAAAAAGCCGCCCAGGCCACGGCTTGGCGCGGAGTCAGCACGCGCGTTGAGACGACCGTGGCGATGGAATTCGCCGCATNNGATCAGGATCAAGATGGTCATCGGGGCACGACTCCTCGGGAAGTCTTTGATCTCCGTCCGAGACCGGTGGAAGAATACGGGCCTTCGGTTAGGCAACCGTTAGGAGTCGGTTAGACTTTCGCCGGTCGTCGTCACCCGGGGACTACCAGACAACCCGCTGAGGTGGTCTAATCGCCTTCACATGGCTCGCTAACGTGTTTCTATTGTTTTGGTGCATTATTATCGTTGTATTTAGGCGGTAACGGAGATGACATGTCGAAGCCGAACATCCTGGTAGTGGACGACGAAGAGGACATTCTCGAACTCGTGCGCTACAACCTGTCGAAAGAGGGTTACGAAATCACTTGTGTTCTTTCCGGCGAGGAAGCGCTCGCGCGGGCGAAGAGCAACCGGCCGGATCTGATTCTCCTCGATCTGATGCTGCCCGGCGTCGATGGTTTCGAAGTATGTAAGCTACTCAAACGCGCCGACGAAACGGCCCAGATTCCCATCGTCATGCTGACCGCCAAGGGCGAGGACGTTGATATCGTGACCGGGCTCGAGTTGGGCGCCGATGATTACATCACCAAGCCGTTCAGCCCGAAGGTGCTGGTGGCCCGCATTCGCGCCATTCTGCGCCGTCGCAAGAAAGCAGATCTCGACGACGGAGCGGTGGTCAAGATTGACGAGCTGGTCGTCAATCCGACGCGTCATGAAGTGAAGATCAACGACGAGGTCGTCAATTTGACCGTCACCGAATTCGGCCTGTTGTACTTTCTGATTCGTCGGCCGGGCTGGGTCTTCTCGCGCAACCAGATCATCAGCGGCGTCAAAGGCGAAGACTACGCCGTGACCGAACGCTCGGTCGACGTGCAAATCACCGGCCTGCGCAAGAAACTCGGCGATTACGGCAAGTACGTCGAGACGGTGCGCGGCGTGGGCTATCGGTTCAAGGACTGATTGATGGCTAAACGCAGAAAACTGCTTTGGCAGCTTTTCATCCCGTTCCTGTTGTTGCTATTGGGCGCGCTCGCGGTGATGGCCTTGTTTGTCTTGGACTCGGTGAAACAATTCTATCTCGATCAGAATCGCGCGGCGCTGGAGGCAGTCGCCCATCTCATCGACAACGAGATCGGCGACCGCTACTTGGCCGCGGAGGCGGACGCGGTGCAGGCAATCTGCCGTTCGGGCGATCGGGAAACCCACGCGCGCATCACCGTCATCTTGCCGGATGGGAAGGTGATCAGCGACTCACAGCAGGACTGGCGCAAGATGGACAACCACGCCGATCGGCCGGAAATCAAGACGGCGTTGACCGGCGATGTCGGCGTTTTTCGGCGGCACAGCTTCACGCTCGGCGAAGAGATGATGTACGTGGCGGTTCCCGCGGTAAGAAACGGCCGCGTAGTGGGCATCGTGCGCGCGGCGACCGCCACGCCGACTATCGCCGCGGCGTTGCGGGTGAAGTACGAACGGATTCTGCTCGGCGTTTTGTTGGTCGGGCTGGGCGCCGCGTTGGCCAGTTTCTTCATCGCGCAACGCATCAACCGGCCGCTGCGGGAGATCAAAACCGGCGCCGAGCGTTTTGCGCGCGGGGATTTGCTTTATCGGCTGCCGGTCCCCAATTCGGAAGAAGTCGGCACGTTGACCGAGACGTTCAACGACATGGCCGCCCAATTGGCGCAACGCATTCGGACCATCACCGCGCAGCGCAACGAACTGGAGGCCGTGCTTTCCAACATGATCGAAGCGGTGCTGGTGCTGGACGAAGATCGTCACATCGTGCGCTGCAATCAGGCGATGCTGCGCTTGCTGGAGTTGGACGCGGCGCACGTCATCGGGCACGGCGTGCACGAAGTGATCCGCAACAACGACCTGCTGGCGTTTTTGGAAAAGCTCTATACCAGCCGCTCGACGACGGAAGCGGAAATCACCTTGCCGGGAGAACGCGAGCGATTTCTTCAGGCGCACGGCTCGTTCATCCCGGACGAAGACGGCCGCAACACCCTGGCGCTGGTGGTGCTCAATGACATCACGCGCGTACAGCGGCTGGAGACGATCCGCCGCGATTTTGTGGCCAACGTTTCGCACGAACTCAAAACGCCGATTACGTCGATCAAAGGCTTTGTCGAAACATTGCTGGACGGCGCACTATCCGACACGGAAAACGCGCGCGAGTTTCTGGGCATTATCAAACGCCATGCCGACCGGCTCAACCAGATCATTGAAGATTTGCTCAGTCTCTCACGTCTCGACCAGGACGCGGACAAGCACCAGATTCGTCTGGAGCGCGAGTTAATCAAACCGGTGTTGAAATCCGCGCTGCTGGTCTGCCGCAACAAGGCGGTCGAGAAACAGATTGCGCTCGACCTCACCTGCGACGAAGAAATCGAAGCCCAAATCAACTCGCCGTTGCTGGAGCAGGCGGTGGTCAATCTGGTGGATAATTCCATCAAGTACAGCGAGATCGGGCGCACCGTGCGCGTCGTCGTGTCGAAAAACGAAGACGAGGTGCGCCTCGACGTCATCGACACCGGTTCCGGCATTCCCGCCGAGCACCTGCCGCGCATCTTCGAGCGTTTTTATCGCGTGGACAAAGCGCGCAGCCGCAAACTGGGCGGCACCGGTTTGGGTTTGGCCATCGTCAAACACATCGTGCAGGTTCACGGCGGCCGGGTCGAGGTGCAAAGCGAATTGGACAAAGGCAGCACGTTCTCCGTTTTCCTGCGACCCTAAACACAACATTGACTCGCGACGCATAACCAGCCGATATTGTCTCTGGCGCCTACGGGAGGCATTCCATGAGACGAGTGGTTCTTTTTGTTTTGGCCGTGCTGCTGATCAGCGCGACGTCGGCCTCGGCTTACGGGCCGTCGATCCACATGCGCGAGGCGGATCAGTACATCGCGGAGTGCGAGCTGCACCCGGGCACATATCCGGTGCACAACCCTGAGTTGATGCGCCGCCTGCGGGCGTATCTGCGGCTGGGCGCGATCTGGCCGGATATCGCGAACTACATTGTCGCGGATGCGCTCGGTGACGCGGAGGCGGACGGCGCGAAGGGCGGCAATTCACATCATCCCGATTTCGTGACGTTCGTGCTCGACGACGCGCTCGCGATTTATCCGAACGACCCGTGGAAAACCGTGTTCGCCGTCGGGCAGTTGGATCATTGCACCGGCGACATCGTCTCTCAACTTATGCTGGTCGAACATTTGGCGGTCCGCGGCAATTTCGGCGAGTTGGATATTCTGCCGGGCCTGATGGACGATCACCCCGGCGGCGAAATCGAAGGCATCATCGAGGGCGGTCTGGAGTTCACGATTCCGCGCTACGACATTTACATCGACATGGCCAAGCGCTTTTTGTTCGACGCCCAGGGCCGCAAAGACCTGCAGGCGGTCATCGACTATTACCTGCCGTTGTATCAGGAGTATTTCCCGCTCGCCAAACGCATCGACCGTCGGCGCGCTTTTCAATTGGCGCTCGAGTTGCTGGCTCATCCGCGCGAGATTGTGCCGCCGGATGTTTCGCGCGGATGGTATCGCTTCGCCGTCTCGGGCTTTACCGATGCGTCGGAGTTGGCGGGCGTCAGCTTCGATTTGCAAGAACTCGAACGCGTGCTGCCGTCGTTGCTGTCGCCGGATTTCTGGAACACTTACAACAGCGAGGGCTTCGGCGCGCTCGCTCCGTATTTGCTGTTGACTTACGCGCCCGGCCAGCCGTTCTACGATGACTTCCCGATCTGGATCATGCAGGCGATGAAGTCGGGCGTGATTCAATCGCTGGCCTATTACCTGCCGGACCAACTGGAAACCGAGGACGGCCGATTCTTGATGGACGAGAGCTGGTACGCCGATCACGGCGCGACGCCGGTCACTTCGATCGACGCGGCCAGCCCGCCGACGACCGTGACGCTGTCGCTCACGTTTTACGATGTGCCCGGCCGAACGCCGACCGGCGACTCCGTGCTGATTCGCATTCGCGAAGATTCGACGGGCGGGCAGGTGGTCGCCAGCCAGTACTCGGCCGTCGGCGTTGATCCGTGGACGTACGACACCGAGGGACCGGTCACGGTGACCGTCGACTTCGATCCCGGCCCCTCGATCGCGGCCGGCGCCAACGGCTTCTTCGTCGAATTGGCGCATCAGGACGATCCCGAAGCGCTGCCGTACTTCACGACGAACTGGAGCGTCTACCAGCAGATCACCGCGATCGACATGACCAAGGCGTGTTACACCGATCAATATTCGACCTACGGCAACTGGCCGTACTCGTTGCAAGTGATACGCCGCGCCGCGACAGGAGGTCGGCCATGAACCGCGCGGTCTTCGGCCTGCTGACCTTGGTTTTGGCGACGGCGGTTTCTGTTCACGCCGACTGGCAAACGCTGGCGCCGATGTCCGCCGCGCGGATCGACGCGATTGTCGCGGTGGACGAGCAGGGCGGGTTGTACGTCATCGGCGGCAGCGACGATTCTTCGTATCTCGATTCGGTCGAACATTATTCGCCGGCCACTGGTTGGGAATCGCTCGCCGGCGTCCCGCACCCGATTGCGCAGGCCGACGCCATATACCACGGCGGCAAGATTTTCATCGCCGGCGGCTTCGACGGAACCGCGTTGTCATCCGAGTTGTTGATCTATGACATCGGCGCGAACACGTGGTCCACCGGGTCGAGCGCGCCGGTCGCGCTCTACGGTTCCAGCTTTGAGCAGGTCGGCGACCTCTTCTATTTGGTCGGCGGCGCTGATGCGTCCGACACTTCGCAGCCGACGTGTTTCGAATACGATCCGGTGGGAGACGCGTGGCAGGAAAAAGCCGTCATGGGTCACGCGCGGCGCTATCACGGCAGCGCGGTGGTCGAAGGCAAGCTCTACGTCTTCGGCGGCATCGACGACGCGACGCCCCCGCCGAATTATCTGGCTTCGGCGGAAGTGTACGATCCCGAACAAGACGCCTGGAGCGACATCGCGGAGATGCCCGTCACTTTCTGGGGCGGATCGTCGGGCGCGGTCGACGGCGCGCCGTGGGCGTGTCACGGCCTGCAGGATAGCGAACCTTCAGCGCTGTGCTGGAGCTACGACGTCGCCGGCGACGCGTGGTCGGCCGCCGCCTCCGCCGCGGAAGCGCGCTTCCACGTGGCCTCGGGCGTGTTTCCGTTGTTCGCGGTCGGCGGATTGCAGCAAACGGAAGCGGGTTATCGGCCGTCGGATATCGTGGAGCAATACGGCGAGGCGCCCGTCGACGACGACACGGTCGATGATGACACGGTCGATGACGACGTTATTGACGACGATACTGTCGATGACGACGCCACCGACGATGACCTCGCCGATGACGACACGTTGGATGATGATCAAACGCCCGATGACGATATCACTGACGACGACGCGGCGCCCGATGACGACGCGGCGGACGATGATCACGCGAACAGCGAGAGCGGCGACGACAACGCGGGTTGTGGTTGTTGAATTAAATCAGCGGTAGATCGCCGGCAAAATTGGGTCGTTGCCGGTGAAGGTGAAGAAGAGCACGCCCGCGACGATCAGCAGCAGGAACCAGAGCCACAAGTACTTCATCAAGATGCGCTTCAATTCATCTACCTGCCTGCATCGGGCTGCGGCGCCAGCGCGCCGGCCACCAGGTCGCCGATGATCGCATGCCCCGCGGCATTCGGATGAAACGGATCCTCTTTGGAATTCCACAGCGCGTCGCCGCGCCCGTCACGCGCGAAGGCCGGGACCACGTCAACGCACGGCCGGTTGGTTATGCGCGCCACGTTCTCAACAATGGCATTGTACTGCTGATCGACCCGGTCGGAAAAAGCAGCCGCAAACGGTATCAGACTGAGAATGTCTTGCGCGCGATCCGGTTGGCCGCTGTGTGACAACGCCTCGGCCAGCGCCCGATAGGTCACGACCACGGTCGGATCGAGTTCGTACGACTTCTCGTAGTGCGCCGCCGCGCTGCGCCAGTCGCCGCGTTTGCCGGCTTCGTCGCCGAGGCCGCGCGCTTCCTGTGCGCCGATAGGATTGCGTCGCTCCAGACGATAGAACGGAAGATGGATCGGCATCTTTACAAAAATCACGCGAATTGCGTGCGCGCGACAAACGCGCTCGATGTCGAGCAGATTCTGCCGGTACTCGGCGGCGCTGACGCGGCGGGGCATGCGCCGGGGATCGAATGCGCCGCGGGCGGACGCCATCGACATGAGCGTGTTGCGGAAGAAACGATACGACGCACTGCGATTCAACGCGTTCTGCACGGCGACGCGCGTCGGAGAATCCGGCTGTTCCGCCGAGTCGGGCCGGCCGTCGTTGCGGAAGAAACGGAAAATGTCGATGTCGTTCAGGTCGTACGCTACGGTCACCACATCGGGCGACCACGCGAGAACGTCGCGCTGCAGAAAATGGAGGCCCTGCCACGAGGTATAACCCGGCACGCCGCCGTTGATCACCTCGGCCGCGATCGATCGCCCGGCCAGGCCCGCGGCGACCACCGCCGGATAAGCCTCGTTTTCCTGCACGCCCCAACCGAACGTCGGGCTGGCGCCCAGGCAGACGACGCGAAACTTGCCGGCCGGTTTGGCGGCGGCGAAGGACGGCCCGCGCAAGTGATGTTCATTGGTCCGCACCCGCGCCTGCTCGAAATGCGTATTGAGATCAGCGCGCAGCCGCCACATTAGAACCGGGTCGCGTTCGAGCAGGTTGAGAATCAGATCGAGGCGGGTCGGGGCGACGAACGCGCGGCAAAGCAACTCGCCGCAGATCAGCAATCCCAATACGACGGCGAGCGGAAGCAGCGTGCGCGCCGCGCTGTGATTTCGATCTGCTGCCGTCCGTTCTGCTTGACGCAAAATAGCAAACCACCTATTGTTCGGAAACAAACCACGCTCCCGAAGGTCGATGCATCTTAGCAATTGCCCGCCGGTAGTTACAACACGTTCCGCCGTACGAGACCTGCGCCATGCCCGTTAGGCGTTTCATCGCTCGCCATCAGTTGATTTTCTGTCTATTGGTTTTGGCGATCGGCGCGGTGGTCGCCGAGGTCGTGCTGCATCATCGACCGTTGCCGGCGTACGTGACCGACCTGATCATGGTCGAAGCGGCTGACGCGAATGTGCATCGGCCTTCGGCGGACCTCGGCTTGGTTTACGAGCTCAACCCCGGCGCCAAATCCGTATTCAAGATTCCGCACACGCCGCCGCGTACCGTGACGGTGAACAGCCTGGGCCTGCGCGATCCGGAGCGGTCGGTCAAGAAAGCCCCCGGCGTTTTTCGCATCATCATCCTGGGCAGTTCGACGACCTATGGCGCCGCGGTGAACGACAACGAGACGTTTCCTCTTTACACCGAAGAGATCCTGAACGAACACGCGCCCGCCGGCCGGCGATACGAAGTTTGGAACGCCGGGGTCAGCGCCTACACCCCGATCCAGATGGCGGCCCTCGGGCGGCGTTTGATCCAAATGGGTTGCGAGCCGGATGCGATTCTTTTTCAAATTCACCTCACCGGCCCGCGCGGGTTTTTGTGGGAGCAGATCGACCTTCGCGCCTTCGCCGCTGATCCTTCGTTGTTTGCCGAGCATTTTTGCGTGCCCGACTGGTTGGCGGGCGTCGCCCCGACGTTGGCCTCGCGTTCGCGCCTGGCGCTGCTGTTGATCGCCTATTACAACCGTGTACTGGGCGTCAGGCGGCGCGACTTCCGGCTGAATCTCGTGCGCTTGAAGCATCATCAACAAGCGATCAAGGACTTCGTCCGCGACTATGGCGCGCGCATCCATTTGGCGACGATCAACGTGCCTTGCCTCCGGCCGGAAGACAATCGCGAGGCGGCCCCGGTGGTCGCGCCGGCCGGTCTGCCGATATGGTGCGTCGACGTAAACAACAACGACCGGAACGTGCTGCTGCTCCATCCGCCGGCGTACGTGAACCGGTTGTGGGCGGAGCGATTGGCCGAGTTGTTGGAGACGCGCGACGGATTCCACTGACTTCCGCACTAATTGATTTCGTCGTCTACAATGCCTAAACTGAAATGTTGGACAAGGGGCTCGTTGAACGGAAGCGAAGACGAATAAACCGGTGATCGCGGGATACGATTGTGAAGTCGGAAATCGCCTATAGCCTATATCAGCCGCTGTGGGAGACCATCAAGGAGGCGGGGGTTTCCGCGGAAAAACTGCCGTTCAAATCCGACCCGACCGACAACCAATGGATCGACGAGACGACTTTCCGCGAGTTGATCGGTTTGCTGTTGCGCCAGGCGGGCAAAGACCGGCTGGTGCAGGCCGGACGCCGCATCTGGCTGAACGAAGGGTTGGGCTTCGGCGAGTTGGCGCTGCCTTTTTTCCGCGACCCTCATGAGCTGCTGCAGCAATTCGTCGAGCAGGTCAATTTACGCAGCCGCACGTT
This sequence comes from Deltaproteobacteria bacterium, assembly GCA_003170555.1. GTDB lineage: Bacteria > Lernaellota > Lernaellaia > Lernaellales > Lernaellaceae > FEN-1099. The sequence goes on along the minus strand of PMZC01000236.1, from coordinate 13,328 downwards.
TCGCCTGTCGCTCGAAAAAGAGAACGACAAACGATTCGTTTTGTCGCTGCAGCTTTTTGAGCCGTATCCGAACAGCGCGCTGCTCGGCCTGTGGCGGGAAGGAATTCTACTGGCCGCTCCCACGTCTCCCTTTCGCCTGCGACCTTTGCGACGCGAGCAGTTGGCGGCCGACGAGTCATTCGACCAATCCTGGTTTTTGTGCGCCGCGGAGAACGGCCGGGAACCGGCGATCCAGGCGAAATCGTGCAGCTACGTGGTCGTGTGGAAGCGTCCGCTTTTACGTAGCGGGCGTCTTTCGCTCACCGACCAGTCGGGAATCCGCACCGCGTTGACCAAGACCCGCGAGTTGGTCACTTACCAGGCCGGCAAGCTGGAACAACTTCAGACGCGCATGGCCCAGCAAGAGGAATTGCTGCAAGGCATCGTCGCGCTGTCGGAAGCGTCCAAGTCGGTTCGCTCGCTGCAAGACCTCATCAACCTCATCGCCACGCGCGTTTGTTCCGATTTCGGTTTCAGCCGCAGCCAGATTTATCTGGCCCGCGACGATGAGCTGGTGATTTCCGCCGTGATCGATCCGGCCGATCCGTCGTGGGCGCAGCAAATCTACGCGGTCTGCCAATCAAACCCGATCCGCCTCGACGGCCGCACCGAAGAAAGCCGCGCCTTCCAAACCGGGAAGCCGGTGGTGGTCCAAAATCCGTGGGGCAACATGTTCGTGCCGCAGGCCCAGGAACAGGCGTGGAAAAGCCGGGCCTATCTCATCGTCCCGATGCGCGGCGCCGACCACATGATCGGTATTATTCTCGCCGACTACTATCACAAGCGGCAGACGATCCAAACCGAGGACGCCAACAAGCTGATGGCCGTGGCCAACATCGCCGGTTTGGCGATCGACAAGCTCGGCCTGATCGACCGCCTCGAAGCGAAAGTCACCGAACGTACCCAGGAGTTGCAGCGCGCCAACAAGAAGCTGATGCAGCTTTACGAAAAGGCCCGCGAAACCGACCGGCTGAAAAGCGAGTTTCTGGCCAACATGAGCCATGAACTGCGGACGCCGCTCAACTCGATCATCGGTTTTTCCAAGATCCTGATGAAATCCATTGACGGTCCGGTGACCACCAGACAAGAAACCGACCTGAACGCGATTTTGAACTCCGGCACGCACCTGCTGGGGCTGATTAACGATATCCTGGATTTGTCGAAGATCGAATCCGGGCGCATGGAGTTATTCAAGGAGACGTTCGAGCTGAACGAACTGGTGACGCAAGTGGCGGCGACCAGCGAGGGCCTGATCAAGGAAAAGCCGCTGAAGATCGTCACCCAGTTCGATACCGCCGTCCCGCGGGTGTATGCCGACAAGATGCGTCTCCGGCAGGTGCTGCTCAATCTGGTGAGCAACGCCATCAAGTTCAGTGAACGCGGCCAGATCACGCTGACCACCAAGGCGGACAAAAGCCTGTTTTACGTGGCGGTGACCGATAGCGGCGTGGGTATTCCGGCGGATAAGATCGAAAAGGCCTTCGAACAATTTCAGCAACTCGATTCGGGCACGGCCCGCGCGCAGGGCGGCACCGGTCTCGGCTTGACGATCAGCAAGAAGTTTGTCGAGATGCACAACGGTCGAATTTGGGTCACCAGCACCGAAGGCGTTGGTTCGACCTTTCACGTTGCGATCCCGTTGCTCCAGGATCCGGCCACCGCGGGGGCGACGCCAAAGGCGAAGACAGGATGAAGCGGGTTCTGTATATCGAGGACAATTTTGAAAACAAGCTGCTCGTCAAGCGCTTGTTGGAAACGGCGGGGTATCTGGTGCTGGAGGCCGAGGACGGCATCTCCGGCGTCCGCACCGCGATCGAGCACAAACCCGATCTGATCATCATGGACATCAATATTCCGGGGATGGACGGCTACGAAGCGACGACCAAGATCAAGGCCATCGACGCGCTGGCCGACATCCCGATCGTCGCGCTGACCGCTAACGTGATGAAGGGCGATCGCGAACGCAGCCTGGTGGCCGGGTGCGACGGCTACATGCAGAAACCCATCAACCCCGATACGTTTGTCGAGACGATTGAAGAGTATCTGCACGGGCATAAAGACGAGATCACCGACAGCGAACAGCGCCATTACTTGAAAGCGTACAGCCAGAAGCTCGTGGACCGCCTCGAAGAAAAAATTCTCGAGCTCGAGCAAAAGAACCGCGAACTGGAACAAAAATCACGCGAGATGGAGGAGGTCTACGTCAGCGTGATGAGCACCCTCACGCGCACCATCGAAGCCAAGCACCCGAAAACGGCCGGCCACTCCGAACGGGTGACGCGCTATGCGGTGCTCATCGGCGAGGCGATGGGCATTTCGAAACGAGACCTCAAAGTCCTGCGCCGGGCCAGCATGCTGCACGATATCGGCAAGCTGGTGGTGGAAACTTCTTACATCGACAAGCCCGGCGAGCTTGAACAGAAGGAATGGGAAGCCATGCGGCGGCATCCGGAGATCGCCGCGCAGATTCTGCAGCCGCTTCGTTTCCTCGAATGGGAAATCGACATCATCCGCAAACACCACGAACGGCCGGACGGCCGGGGCTATCCGCGCGGCCTGCAGTCCGAGCAACTCGATTTACTGACCGGCATCATCATCGTGGCTGACGCTTTCGACGCGATGACCAGCGACCGTTCCTACCGCGAAGCAATGGATATTGACGAGTCGATCAAGCGGCTCGAAGAGGAAAGGGGCGCTCACTACCTGCCGGAGGTGGTCGACGTGCTGATCCGCTTGCTGCGCGAGGGCAAGTTGAATGCTGTCTTGCAGTCGGAAGACCGCATCGATCAGTAGCACGACGGGTCTGGTCAGGAGTTATTGGCACAGTCTGGAAGAAGCCGCGCGAGAACGCGTCAGAAATACACCACACGTTGCGCCGCCAAACGCCAATTGACTCAATATATGGGCGATGCTAGGATCGCGACCGGCTCGGACGGGTTGTCCAATCCCAAAAAACGACTCTGCGGGACGGCTTCATGTCGCTGGTTCATCGACGCACGGTGATGACATCCGACCGCATTGAGCGCGCTTTGCACCGCATGGCGGCGGAGATTCTCGAGCGCGGCGGCGAACCGGAACGAATCGCGTTGATCGGCATTCGGACCGGCGGCGTCAATCCGACCGCGCGCATCGCGCAGCAGATGAAAGTCCTGGAGGGCGTCGACCCGCCCATCGGCATGGTCGACATCACGCTTTATCGCGACGACATTTCGTCGGAGAACAAGCCGCTGCTCAAGAAGACGGAGATCGATTTCGACGTGACGGGCAAGTGCATCGTCCTCGTCGACGACGTGCTGTTCACCGGGCGCACGATTCGCGCGGCGATGGACGCGGTCATGGATTACGGCCGGCCGGCGTGCGTGCGCGTGGCCGTGCTGGTCGACCGCGGTCACCGCGAGTTGCCGATTCAACCGGATTTCGTCGGGCAGATTCTCGAAACGGAGCGTGACGAGCAGGTGATCGTCACCGTGGCGGAAAAGAAGAACCGCCTGGACAAGGTCGAGATTCGGATGACCCTCGAACCCGAGGAGGACGGCCGATGAAACTGAACCGCAAAGACATCCTCGGTTTGAAGGATTTGAGCGTCGAGGAAATCAACCTGATTCTCGACACGGCCGACAGCTTCCGCGATATCGCCACCCGCAAACGCAAGAAGGTGCCGACGCTGCAGGGCAACACCGTCGTCAATCTGTTCTACGAAAAGTCGACGCGTACGCGCACGAGTTTTGAGATCGCGGCGAAACGGCTGAGCGCGGATACGGTCAACTTCGTCGCCGCGGAAAGTTCGGTGGGCAAGGGCGAGACGTTCATCGACACGGTGAAGAACATCGAGGCGATGCACCCGGATGTCATCGTGGTGCGCCACAGCAGCGCCGGCGCGCCGCACATGCTGGCGAAGATGATCAAACCCGGCGTGATCAACGCGGGCGACGGCGCCCACGAACACCCGAGCCAGGCGTTGCTCGACATGTCGATGATCCGCGACGAGAAGGGCGGCTTCGCCGGTCTCGAAGTGGCGATTATCGGGGATATCGCGCACAGCCGCGTGGCGCGTTCGAACATCTACGGCCTGACGCGCATGGGCGCCAAGGTGCGCGTCTCGGGGCCGGCGACGATGATCCCGCCGGGCATCGAGCGACTCGGGGTGACCGTGGCGCCGACCATCGAGGAGGCCTTGCGCGGCGTGGACGTCATCATGATGTTGCGCATTCAACTCGAGCGCCAGGCGCGGCCGTTGTTTTCGAGCACGCGCGAATACAGCCGGTTCTTCGGCCTCAACGAACAGCGGGTCAGGCTCGCCCGGCCCGACGCGTTCATCATGCACCCGGGCCCGATCAACCGCGGCGTCGAAATCGACTCGGCGGTCGCCGACTCGGAGCGCTCGCGCATCCTCAACCAGGTGACCAACGGCGTCGCCGTACGCATGGCGCTGCTCTATTTGGTCACGGGGGGTGGAAATTGAAAACGATCATCGCCGGCGGCCGGGTGATCGACGCGGCCCAAAAGCTGGATGGCCCGCATGACGTGGTCATCAGCGGCAAGGTGATCGAGAAGATTACGGCGCCGGGCAGGGGGCGGGGCGGTTCGAAAGAAAAGTTCCGCCTGATCGACGCGAAGGATTGCGTGGTGTCGCCCGGCCTGATCGACATGCACGTGCATCTGCGCGAACCCGGCTACGAGGGCAAAGAGACCATCTACACCGGGTCGCAAGCGGCGGTGGCCGGCGGGTTCACTTCGATCGTGTGCATGGCGAATACGAATCCGGTCAACGATAATCAGGCGGTGACCGGTTACATTCTGGGTCGGGCGAAGGAAGCGCTGTGCAACGTGTATCCGGTCGGCGCGACGACGATCGGCCTGGCCGACCAGAACATGGCCGACCTCGGCGAACTCAAAGCGGCGGGGGTCGTCGCCTACTCGGATGACGGCTGCTGCGTGATGAACGCCGAGATGCAGCGCCGCATCTTCGAGATGGCCGGCCAGTACGACATGCCGGTGCTGGTCCACGCCGAAGACGCCAACCTCGCGGCCGACGGCGCGATGCACGAGGGCTTCACCAGCACGGAGCTGGCCCTCACCGGCATCCCGGCCGCGGCGGAAGAAGTGATGGTGGCGCGCGATATTCTCCTGGCCCGGTTGGCCGGATCGCGCCTGCACATTCAGCATGTCAGCACGGCCGGCGCCGTGGAGTTGATTCGTTGGGCGAAGAAACGGAAGATCCGCGTCACGTGCGAAGTGACGCCGCATCACTTCACGCTGATCGACGAAGACGTCGGCGACTACAGCACGACGTGCAAAGTGTCGCCGCCGTTGCGCTCGGCGGCCGATCGCACCGCGCTGCAAAAGGCGATGGCGGACGGCGTCATCGACGCCATCGCCACCGATCACGCCCCGCACGGCATTTTGCTGAAGCAGATTGAATTCGACCAGGCGGCCAACGGCATGATCGGCCTCGAAACTGCGCTCGGGCTCACGCTCTTGCTGGTGCGTACGAAAAAACTGTCGCTGCATCGCGCCCTGGAAATGCTGACCGTGAAGCCGGCCGAGATTCTGCGTCTCAACGCCGGTTCACTGGCGCCCGGCCGGCCGGCCGATGTCTGCGTCTTCAACCCGGACCATACCTTTGTTTACAACGAAGAAGTGATTCGGTCGAAATCGAAGAACAGCCCGTTTGTGGGTTGGGAGTTGCCGGGTAAGGTGTACTTCACTTTGGTCGACGGCCGCGTCGTCTACACGGGGTCGTGATGTCCGTCGAAAGCCACCTCGACGAATTGCAGCGGTTCGCCGATGAAATGTTTCATGCCGAGTTGATCGCGGCGCGGGTCGAATATTTTGCCGGCCTCGGGCGCATTTCCGAAAACGAGGATTCGTTCGAAGCGCATCTCGATCGCTTCCTCGATTGGTTTTTGTTCGAACGGATCTTGCCGCCGAGCGGTCAGACGCCGCTGCAAACCTTTGTCGCACGGAAACGAGATCAACTGTCGCCCGATGAACTGGCGGTCTACGAGGGATTCTCGCAGAACGTCCACAACCTGTTCGTCGTGCGCAAAACCAAAAAGAACGGCGTGCACCTGCGCGATCTGATCACCAAACAGAAGTATTTCGTCGAGGACGAACTGCCCGCGGCGTTCGCCAAGGGGCAGGTTTTCGAGGGGCGGCTCGTGCCGTTTCAAGGCCGGTGGTGTTTCACCAAGGGTTACGTTTTTCATCCGCCCGCGGCGACGAAGCTGATCGAGAAACACCTGAAAACGATCAACGTGGATGACGCCGAAAGCCGGAAGGCCCTGATGCGTGACCTGGCCATTCGCCGCTTGAAGGCCGACCGCTACAAGCACATCGATGCCGTCCAGTTTTATCAATTCTGAATCCGCGCCCACGGGGACTTCACAACTGGCGGCGTTGCGTCGCTTGTTCGACGTGCTGCGTTCCTGCCGCCTTTGCCCGCGACAATGCGGGACGAATCGCCGTGAGGGAAAAACCGGCGCGTGCGGCGCGACGCTGCTGCCGCGGGTGGCGTCGGCGAATGTGCATCATGGCGAGGAGCCGCCGATCAGCGGCGAGCGCGGATCGGGTACGATCTTCTTCAGCCATTGTTCGTTGCATTGTGTGTTCTGCCAGAACTGGCCCATCAGCCAAAAAGGCGTCGGCGAAGTCATCACGATCGACGCATTGGCCGAGAAGATGCTCGAACTGCAAGAACGCAGCGTCCACAATATCAACCTGGTCAACCCGACGCATTATTGGCCGCAGATCGCCGCGGCCGTTTTTCTGGCGCGGCGGCGCGGACTGACGATTCCGGTGCTCGGCAACACCAACGGTTTCGAGCGCGCGGAAACGTTGGAGCTGGTCAGCCCCTTCGTGGAGCTCTGGCTGCCGGACATCAAATACGACAGCGCGCGCACGGCGAAGTCTTGCTCCGGTGCGGCGCTTCTGCCGCACGCGACCTGGCGCGCCGTCGGTTGGATGCTGAAGCACGCCGGTCCGTTGCAGGTCGACGACCACGGCATCGCCACGCGCGGCGTACTCATTCGCCATCTCGTGCTGCCGGAGCGACTCGATGAATCGCGGTTGGTGCTGCGCGGGATCAAGCGGCGCTTCGGCCAGCGGACGCCGCTCGCGCTGATGACGCAATACTTCCCAGCGTATCGCGCACATGATAAAAAGGGGCTGCACCGGCATCTGAGTGCGCGCGAGAAACAGCGCGCCGAGCGGATGTTGCTACGCCTGGGCCTGGCCCAAGGGTGGAGACAAATCGATGGATGATCTGAAACTGACCGTGACGCGTTTGCACGACATGATCACCGAAACGCTGGAAGACCCGGCCCAGCGTCGCCACGCCGAACTCGGCTTGCAGTTGCGCGAGCAGGTGGTGCGGCTGTTGCGGCGCAAGGATCTGCGCATCTCCGTCGAGGTGCTGCTGCACGATCTGCGCAACGTATTCAGCGGTTTCGAAACCTTCGATCCCAACAATCGCCGGCAGACGATGGAACACGCGCTGCAGATCATCGAGAACCTCGACGTTTTGATCGCCGGCGATCAGGCGCTCAACGCGGACCGCATCGAACTGCCGCCGCCGCCGCCGGTCGTCGCGGAGGTGATCGGCGACAAGGAGAAGAAAGTGCGCCAGGAGGCGCGCTCCCAGCTCGACCGACTGCGCGCGGAGCGCAACAAGCATCGCCCGGTACGACGGCCGCAACCGCCGCCGCCGCCGCGGCACGTGAAGAAAGGACCCGGCGAAGCAGAACCGGCCAAGGAGGGCGTCAACCGCGAGCACCTGGTGTTCAACGTCGGCGATGCGCGAAACGAGCCGGCCAAGCCGCGCGAAACGCCGGAGGGATCGCGCGGTCCGCGGCCGCCGAGAGAGGCGGAGAAGCCGGGCGCTGCGGCCCCGCCGCATCACCAGAACGAACCGGGCGGCGGCCGGCGCAAGCACTGGCGCGGCCGGAGACGACCGCAACGCCCCAAGACGTGATCTTGCTCGCCCGCGATGAGTTACCGCAGTGACCATCTGCAGCCGGTCGAGCGCCTACCCGGAGTCGGTCCGCATACCGCCGAGCTGCTGCTCAAAAAAGACATCCGCACGATCGAGGATTTGCTACTCACCTTACCGCTGAAGTACGAAGACCGCCGGACGATCACGCCGATCGCCGAATTGACCGACGCGGCGAAAGCTACCGTGCGCGGCGTGGTCGGCAAAGCCGTCAGCTACGGCGGGCGCGGGCGACTGCGCCGACGGGTGGCGCAGATCAGCGACGACACCGGCGAGATGCAGGCGGTCTGGTTCGGCTGGGGAGGGCGCGACCTCAAACGCGGCGACCGGGTTTTGCTGACCGGCCAGGTCAAGTCGTATCGCGAATCTCGGCAAATGCAAAATCCGGACACGTCGATCATCGACGATGACGAGGCGCCGCGCGGGATACTGCCCATCTATAGCGAGACTGACGGCATGCGCCAACGGACGTGGCGTAAGCTGATGGCGCACGCGCTCGAAAAGTTCGCGCCGGGTTGGGTCGGCGGTGTGCCCGGCTGGCTGGCGGCCGAACGCGGCTTGCTGACCGTCGAAGACGCATTGCGGGCGTTGCACGCGCCGCCGGACGACGCGGAAACCGCGCGGTTGTTTGATCCGCGACAGTCGCCGGCGCTGGCGAGCCTCATCTTCGAAGAGATGCTGGTCTTTCAACTCGGCATCACGTTGCGCCGCCGTCAGGCCGAATCCGAAGACGGCATCGCGTTCGACCTGGAGCAGGCGAATCTCGCGGACTTCCATCGCGCGCTGCCGTTTACGCTGTCGCCGGGTCAAACGAAGTGCGCCGCGACGTTTCTGGCGGACATGGCCCGGCCGGTTCCGATGCATCGGCTGATTCACGGCGATGTCGGTTCGGGCAAAACGGCGCTCGCGATGCTGGCGGCTTATGTGGCCGCGCGCAACGGCTGGCAGACGGCGGTGATGGCGCCCACCGAGGTGTTGGCGCAGCAGCATATCATTCGCTTCCAAGAGGTGTTTGACCAACTGCACATTCGCACGGCGTTGATTTCGGCCGCGGTGGACGGCCGCGAACGCCGCCGGCTGGAGGAAGCGATCGCGCTGGGAATCGCGCCCGTGGTGATCGGCACGCACGCGCTGCTGTCGGGCGGCGTGACGTTTAGTCGATTGGGTTTGGTCGTCGTCGACGAGCAGCACAAATTCGGTGTCGGCCAACGCGCGGCGCTGGCGGCGAAAGGGCCCAGCCCGGATATCATGGTGCTTTCGGCGACGCCGATTCCGCGCAGCATGGCGCTGACCGTGTACGGCGACCTGGATGTTTCGCGCCTCGAAGGAAAGCCGGCCGGGTGCGCCGTCGTCACCACGCAACTGACGCCGCAGCGCGAACGCGACGAAGCGTATCGCCAGCTCGCCGCGCGATTGCGGAACGGCGGGCAGGCTTATGTGGTCTGTCCGCGTTTGTCCGCGGCGGACGGCGCGGCGGCCGACGTGCACACGCTGGCGCGGGAATTATCGGCGGGGGCGCTCGGCGAGTTCCGCCTCGGCATTTTGCACGGCCGGATGAAACCGGCGGCGCGCATGCAAACCATCGACGATTTTCGCCGCGGCGCGCTCGACGTGTTGGTGGCGACGACGATCATCGAGGTCGGCGTCGATGTGCCGCAAGCCGTGGGGTTGCTCGTGGAGAACGCCGACCGCTTCGGCTTGAGCCAGTTGCACCAACTGCGCGGCCGCGTCGGGCGCGGGGCGAGCGACGGCGTCTGCTTTCTGGTCTACGACGATCAATGCAACGACCAGGCGCAAGAGCGGCTGCGCATTCTGGCGCGGGAAACCGACGGGTTCGCGATCGCCGAGGCCGATCTGCGTCTGCGCGGCCCGGGCGAGGTGCTCGGTTGGCGACAACATGGCCTGCCTTCATTGCGCTTCGCGCACCACAGCATGAACGATCTGGCGCTGCTCGAGCAGACGCGCGAGGCGGCGCACGCGATACTGGCGCGCGATCCGCAATTGCAGGATCCGGCGCATGAGTGGCTCAAGATGGTGGTCACGCAGCGCTGGGGCGCCGTGCTCGGCGGGGAGCGCGCGGGATGACCGAACGCCTGCCGCCTTGGCTGCGTCGCCCCGCGAAAGATGCGGCGCAGGTGCATCATCTGAAAACCCGCCTGCGCGGATTGGCGTTGCACACGGTGTGCGAGGAAGCGCGGTGTCCCAATCTGGCCGAGTGCTTCGCGCGGCCGACCGCGACGTTTCTGCTGCTAGGCGATGTGTGCACGCGCGCGTGTCGCTTTTGCAATGTAACCGGCGGCGCGCCCAAACCGCTCGACCCGCACGAGCCGGAGCACGTCGCCGCGGCGGCGGTGGAACTCGGTTTGAAGCACGTCGTGTTGACGAGCGTCACGCGCGACGATCTGCCCGACGGCGGCGCCGCGCATTTCGCCGCGACGGTGCGCGCGATTAAATCCGCACAGCCGGCTGCGACGGTGGAAATACTGACGCCGGATTTTTTGGGCGGGCGCGAAGCCCTGGAAATCGTCGCCGCCGCGCCGTTCGAGGTTTTTAATCACAACGCCGAGACCGTCGCGCGGCTTTATCCGACGGTGCGGCCGGCCGCCGACTACGACCGCAGTCTGGGCGTGCTCGCCTTCATGGCGGAGCGCCGGCCCGACGCAATCACGAAAAGCGGTTTCATGCTGGGCCTGGGCGAGGAAGACCGCGAGGTTGAATCGTTATTGCTTGACCTGCGCCGCGCCGGCGTGCAAGCGGTGACGATCGGCCAATACCTGCGACCGCGCCGCGCGTGCTTGCCGGTTTGCCGTTATGTCCCGCCCGACGAATTCGCGTCATGGGGAGAGCGGGCCAAGGAAATGGGATTTTCGCGCGTTGCGTCCGCGCCGTTGGTTCGGTCGAGCTACTTCGCCGACCGGCTGTCTGCTTGTGAATGGAGCGAGCGGTGAGTACACTTTTCGCTCAACTATCGGGAGGCCTGATCGCGTGAGTGAGGCGCAGTCAATCTTGCGGCCGCCCGCCTTGCAGCCGGGAGACCTCGTGGCCGTGGTCGCTCCGGCGGGTCCGTTTGACTCCGCGTTGCTGGAGAAGGGCGCGGCCATTTGGCGCGACCGTGGTTTCGTCGTTCAGATTTCCCCCGAGCTGAAGCAGCGCCGTGAGTATCTGGCGGGCGATGACGATCATCGACTGAAGCTGCTGGAAGCCGCGCTGTCCGATCCGGCGGTCAAGGCGGTTGTGGCGGCGCGCGGTGGTTATGGTTCGCTCCGCTTGCTGGATCGCCTTAACCTCGAATCGCTGGCGCGCCAGCCGAAGATCGTGATCGGCTTTTCCGACCTCACCGCTCTGCAACTCGATCTGTGGCGGCAGCGCCGGCTGGTGACGTTCAGCGGCCCAATGATGGCCAGTCGTCAATTAATCGAGATGAACGCGCCGGAGCGAGAAGTTTATTTCGCAACGTTGCGGAACACCGATCCGCCGCCGCCGCTCGCGGCGAAACAGATCATCCGGCCGACCGCGAAAACGGCGAACGGCTGGATGATGGCCGGCAATCTCACCATGCTGTGCTGCCTCGCCGCGGCGCAGCGCCTGCCCGATCTACACGGCGCGGTGCTGCTCATCGAAGACGTCAACGAGGCGCCGTATCGCGTCGACCGCGCGTTGACCGCGCTGCGTCTGGGCGGCCATCTCGAAAACCTGGCGGGCCTGGTATGCGGCAGCTTCGGACCCGAGATCGACGATGCGACGCTGCACCGCATTCTGCTCGATTGCCTGCGCGACTCGGCCTTTCCGATCTTGAGCGGCGCGGAGTACGGCCACGACGGACCCAATCGGCTGATTCCGCTTGGCGTGCCGGTCGAGTTCGATTCCTTTTCGCGACAAGTGCGCTTTCTGACGGCCGGCGTATGTTGACCGCGGCGGCGGAAATTCTCGACGAAGCCGCGCGAACGAAGGAGATTCCCGGCGCGGTGTTGCGCGTCGATCTGAACGGACAGACGGTTCATTGCTCGGCGCACGGCGTGACACGATTCGACCAGCCGGAACCCGTGACGCTCGACACGTGGTTCGACCTGGCCAGCCTGACCAAAATCCTGGCGACCACGCCGGCGGTGATGTGGCTCGCGCAAAATGGCGCGATGTCGCTCGCTGATCCGCTTGGCCGATATTTGCCCGAACTTCGCGCGCCGCTATCGCAGGCGACGCTGCGCGCTTTCCTTTCGCATACGAGCGGCGCGGCTGCGTGGCGGCCATACTACCTGCAAGTCGAAGCGGGCTTGCTGGGAACGCCGGCGGCCAAAGACGCCATCAGAAAGATGCACTTGGCGGAGGCGGCCGAGTACGGCGCGGGGACCGAGGAACGTTACAGCGACATCGGTTTCGCTTTGTTGGGCTTCGCGGTGGAAGCCGCTACCGGCGAAACGCTCGATCAATTCGTCTCGCGCCACGTGCTGCGAAAGATCGCGGGCGACGAAATCGACTATCTACAAATTCGCCCGCGGCGCAATGTTCGTCTCGCCGCGACTGAAAATTGTCCGTGGCGGGGCAGGGTCCTGGTCGGCGAGGTGCACGACGAAAACACGTGGACGGCGGGCGGTTGCCTGGGACAGGCCGGACTCTTCGGCACGGCGGCCGGCGTCGCCGCGCTGATGGAAGAATTTCGTTTGGCCAACGAGAATCGCGGCCGGGTTTTTCAACTGGAAATCTTCCGTCGCTTCATGGAAAAAAATTCAACGTCGCCTGACGCCACCCGCCGGCTGGGCTTCGATTCGCCAAGCCGCGAGCAATCGAGCACCGGCCGGTTCATGGGGCCGAGCACGTTTGGTCATCTCGGTTTCACCGGGGTCAGCGCCTGGTGCGATCCCGACCGAGCGCTGACGATTGTCTTGCTGACCAACCGCGTGCACCCGACGCGCGAAAACCAGGCGCACAAAAGACTGCGGCCGCTCGTTCACGACGCGGTGATCACGGAGTTGGAAGCGTGAGCGAAATCGACGTCGCCAAAATCCGGCGCGTTCACCTGATCGCGATTTGCGGCGTCGGCATGGGCAGCCTGGCCGGCATGTTGAAAGCGCGCGGGCTGCACGTCACCGGGTCCGACCNNCATCGAAATCATGTCGGGCTATTCGGCGGCTCATCTCACGCCGCGCCCCGATCTGATCGTCGTCGGCAACGTCATCAGCAAGGGCAACGCGGAGGGCGACGCGGCCGTGGCTTCGGGGATTCCTTACGTGTCGATGCCGGACGCGCTGCGCCTGTTCTTTTTCGACCGCCGCACCACGATCGCGGTGTGCGGCACGCACGG
>PMZC01000160.1 GCA_003170555.1 Deltaproteobacteria bacterium | reverse complement strand
AGCATCCGCAGCACACCGTTTCCCTCGACGCGTTCACGATGGAAAAAACCGAGGTGTCGAACAAGCAATATCGTGCGTGCGTGGCGGCGGGCAAATGCAAAGATCCGCTCGTGACCGAGACCGGCGATTCCGCCGATTACTACACCAACTCGTCGTTCGACGCGTTTCCCGTGCTCAATGTCACCTGGCGTATGGCCGTCGACTATTGCACGTGGCGCGGCCGGCGGCTGCCGACCGAAGCCGAGTGGGAAAAGGCGGCGCGCGGGGACGCCGACGATCGCCGGTTCCCCTGGGGTTGGGCGGAACCGACGTGCGACATGGCGGACGTGTCGGTGCTCGAAGCGGTGAAGCAGACCGACGGGTCAATCGACATCGTGGAAACGTGTCACCAGTTTCCGGTCCCGGTGACGTTCTACGCGAGTTCGGTTTCGCCGTTCGGATTGCTGAACGCGACCGGCAACGTCGCGGAGTGGGTATCCGACTTTTACGCCGCCGACTATTACGACGCGACCAAATGGCCGGGAAACAACCACAACCCGTCTGGGCCCGAGCGGGGCGACGATCGCGTGGTGCGCGGCGGCGGATACACCTCGTCGGCGATTCTCGCCCGCGTTTCGTACCGCGATCACAAGCCGGAAGACTACTTCGACGAGACGATCGGCTTCCGGTGCGCGCGGGACGGTGACTGAACATGGGCTCGTTTGCGGGCTACGACCTGCCGCAGCAACTGGTCATGATTTCCACGGCCGATTGGGACGCGCCGCTCTGGACCAACAAGCAGCAAATCGCCAGCCGCCTGGCCGGTGACTTCGACGTCGTTTACGTCGAGCCGGTCACGACGATGGGCAAGGGCAAACGCCGGCTGAGCAAAAAAGTCTGGACCGACGCGTGCGGCGTGACGGTCGTCCGTCCCATCGGCACGCTGCCCTTCGGCAACAAGCTCTCGGTGATCAACGACGCCAACTGCGCGCTGGTCGCCGCCGGCGTGCTGGAAGTGATGCAGGAGCGGCGGTTTTCCCGGCCGCTATTGTGGTGCTACCCGCCAACCAGCTACCCGTTGCTCAAACGGATTCCGTTCGCCTTGTCCTGCTACGATTGCGTGGACGAGTACAGTGCGTTCCCGGGCACGTGGATCACCACCATGAGAAACATGGAAAAGAAGCTGCTGCGGGCCGTGGACGTGGTCTTCACCACTGCGCAGAGTCTGTACAAAGACAAGCGCTGTCATAATCCGAACACGCACTTTGTGCCGAACGTGGCGGACTTTCAACTTTTCCATCAGGCCGCGCAGGCCAAGCCGCCGCGCCGTTTGCAGGAAATGAACCGGCCGGTCGTCGGCTTCGTCGGCGCGCTCAATTACAAGATCGACGCCGCCTTCGTCGAGGCGCTGCTCAAGCTGCGGCCGAAATGGAGCTTCGTATTCGTCGGCCCGGATCGCGGCTTGAAGGTCGATCGATTTCTATCTTACCCCCACGCGCATTTTTGGGGCCGCAAAAAGCCGGAAGAGCTGCCGGCGATCATGGCCGGCTTCGATATTTGCATGATCCCCTACGTCATCGACCGCTACACCCAGGCCGTGCTGCCGCTGAAGTTTTTCGAGTACCTGGCGACCGGCAAACCGGTGGTCGCGACGCCGATGTCCGAACTCACGCGGTACCAACCTTTGATCGACATTGCGGCCAGCCCCGGCGATTTCGTCGCCGCGATCGAACGCCGCCTCAAGAAGGATCCGCATGGCGCGGAACGCGTGGCGCTCGCGGAAAAAAATAGCTGGAACCACCGCATCGGCCAGATGCTTTCCATTCTGCAGACGACCTACCAGGAAAAACGCGAGGGCGGACTTTGAGGGTCTGCGTGTTTACGCGCGACTTTCCGCCGGAACGCGGAGGCGTGCAGACCTCGACCGAGCGCACGGCTTTCTATCACGCGCCGGACGCGGTGGTGCTGGCGCGCCGCACGCCGGGCGACCGCGAATTCGACCGCGATCGGCCGTATCGGGTCAAGCGTATGCCGCGGCTCGAATGGACTCACGCCAATCGGCTGGTGAATGCCGTGCTGCGCGGCGTCAGCTATTTTCTGCGATTTGTCATCGGCGGGATCATGCTGGCGGAAATCATCCGCGAGCAGAAAACTGATCTCGTCCATTGCGCCTACGCGTTTCCCAACGGCCTGCCGATGATGGTGGTGCGCATCTTCACCGGTTGCCCGTACATCGTCTATTGCCACGGCACGGAAATCACCCGCGTGCTCGAGCGGCGCGGCATTCCGTTGTTGGCGCTGAGACTCGTGCTGCGCCTGGCGTTGCGCGTGGTGGTGACCGGCGAGTTTATGCGCGGAGAAATGGCGAAGATCGTCGATGAGCGGAAGATCGTCATCGCTCCGCTAGGCGCCGACTCGGGTTTGTTGAACACGGCGGCCGCGCCGGCGAAACACGTCGGCGGCGTGTCGCTCGACGAAAAAAAAGTGTTGCTCACTGTGGGGCGTATCGAAGCGCGAAAGGGTCACGACATGATCGCCCGCGCGCTGCCCAAAATATTGACCGCCGAACCATCCGCGCTGTGGGTCATCGCCGGTGACGGGCCCGATCGCGCGAGAATCGAAAACCTGGTGCGCGAATTCCAGCTTCAGTCACACACCGTTTTCGCGGGGAGGGTGTCGGACGATGATCTTTCCGCGTTGCTGGCGCGTGCCGATGTGTTCTTGCTCCCCAATCGACGCATCGGCGCCGATGTCGAAGGCTTCGGCATCGTCTTTCTCGAAGCGGCGGCGTTTGGCGCGCCGGCGGTCGGCGGACGCAGCGGCGGCGTACCGGACGCGATATTGGATGGCGAGACCGGGTTGTTGTGCGATCCCGAAAATCCAGAAGACATCGCGGAGAACGTGCTGCGGATTCTGTCCTCGCCCGAATTCGCGCGGCAACTGGGGACGCGGGCGCGGGAACGCGCGCGGGCGAATACGTGGCGGCGATATTGCGCGGTGATCGATGAGGCGGCGGCGCCGCTCCTCGAGTAATCCATAACGTTGCGCGCTCGGTCGGTCGCGGCTACCATGAGTCGCCGAATTACCGAGGTGTTGGTGGAGCTCACGGGCCGCGACATAGTGTGCCTGGCCAGTTCGAACTGGGATGCGATGTGGGTCAACGCCCAGCATCTGATGAATCGTCTGTCCGCCGACAACCGCATCCTTTACATCAACAACCTCGGCCTGCGCGCGCCGGGCAAAGCCAAAGGCGATTGGCTCAAGGTGTTTCGGCGGCTGGGGGAGTGGTTTCGCGGTGCGGCGGCGGTGCGGAAGAATCTATGGGTGCTGTCGCCCGTGAATATTCCGCTGCACCGGTGGCGCGTCGTGCGCGCTTTCAACCGGGTCGTTTTGCGCCGGTCGATACGACGTCAAATGCGGCGCCTCGGCTTTCGTCGCCCGCTGCTCTGGACGTTTCTTCCGCTGGGCGTCGAATTGATCGGCGCGTTGAACGAAGCGTTCGTGATCTATCACTGCGTGGATGACTACGCGTTCAACCCCGGTGTCGCGGAAAAGCAGTTACGCGAGATGGAGCGTCGCCTGTTGGCGCAGGCCGATCTCGTGTTGACCACCAACCCGCTGCTTTACGAAGAACGCCAGCCGCTGGCGCGTTATATCCAGTTTGTCGGTAACGTTGCGCATACGCCGCACTTCGAACCGAGCGACGCTCGCCAGGCGCCGGCGCGGCTGGCCGAACTGCCGCGGCCGATCCTGGGGTATCAGGGCAACATCTCCGGCTACAAAACCGATTTAGAGTTGTTGGCGCAACTGGCGCAGGCGATGCCCGAGGCCAGCGTCGTGCTGGTCGGTCCCGAAGGTTGGGGCGATCCGGCGACCGATTTGTCGGCGCTGAAAGAACTGCCGAACGTGCACTTCATCGGTCGTGTGACGTACACGGAGCTGCCGGCTTACGTGGGGGCTTTCGATGTCGGCCTGCTGCCGCTGAGGATCAATGACAGCACGAAGCGCAGCTTCCCGATGAAGTTCTACGAATACATGGCGGCGGGCAAACCGATTGTCGCCACCGCCTTGCCCGCGTTCGCCGAATATCGCGATCACCCGCATCTTTGTCGGCTGGCGGCGGACGCCGATTCGTTCATCGCGGCCGTGCGCGAAACCCTGGCCGACCCAACGGATCACGTGGCGGAACGCATGGCCGAGGCGCGGCGCCATAGCTGGGATATCCGCGCGAAGGAGATTCGCGCGCTGGTCGCGCGGCATCTCGCCGAAAAGGAAAGCGCGACGTGAGGGTGGCCATCGTCCACGACTGGTTGACCGGCATGCGCGGCGGCGAACGCTGCCTCGAAGTGTTCTGCGAGCTGTTCCCCGACGCCGATTTGTTCACCTTGCTGCACAATCGCGGCTCGGTCAGCGCGCGCATCGAAGATATGCGCATCCATACCAGCTTCGTCCCGTCGCTGCCCGGCGCGGCGCAGTTCTATCGTTACTACCTGCCGCTGTTTCCGCTGGCCGTCGAGCAGTTCGACCTGCGCCGTTACGACCTGGTTCTTTCGTCGAGCCATTGCGCGGCGAAGGGCGTGCGCACGGCCCCGCACCAGCTTCATTTGTGTTATTGCTACACGCCGATGCGTTACGTCTGGGACATGGCGCACACCTATTTTTCGAAAGAGGTGCTGGGCTTCTTCAGCCGCAAGTTGATTCCGCCGGTCCTCAACTACCTGCGCGTGTGGGATGTGTTCAGCAGTCAGCGCGTGGATTCTTTCATCGCCATCAGCCAGCACATCGCGGCGCGCATCGCCAAGCATTATCGGCGGACGGCCGACGTGATCTACCCGCCGGTGGAAGTCGGTCGCTTTCGCCATAATTCGGCGGGCGACTACTATCTGTTGGTATCCGCGTTCGCGCCATACAAGCGCATCGATCTTGTCTTGGATGCATTTCGCGAACTGGCCTTGCCGCTGCGCGTGATCGGCGAGGGCCAGGAGCGACGCCGTTTGCTGCGCCATGCCGGTCCGACCGTGAAGTTTCTCGGGCGATTGTCCGACGACGAGGTGGCCGAGCAGATGGCGCATTGCAAGGCGTTTGTTTTTGCGGCCGAGGAGGACTTCGGCATCGCGCCGCTGGAAGCGCAAGCGGCCGGCAAGCCGGTCATCGCCTATGGTCGCGGCGGGGTCACCGAGACGATCAAGGGCCTGACGTTGACCGGCGATGATGAACGCGACGCGGACGAACTCAAGCGTGGAAAACACCACGGTCTATTTTTCGCGCGGCAGGACGCGGCGTCGCTGGCGCACGCGGTTCGGTTTTACGAAAAGCATGCGGACGCCTTTTCGGCCGAGCGGATCCAAGCGAACGTGGCGGGTTTCGATCGGGAACGCTTCAAGCAGGAAATCGCTCGCGCCATCGAACGCCAAGTCGCGGCCTTCGGACACGGAGAATGTCGATGAGAGTCGCCCTGGTTCATGATTGGCTGACCGGAATGCGCGGCGGCGAGAAAGTGCTCGAAGTGATGTGCGAGCTGTGGCCCGCCGCCGATCTCTATACGTTGCTGTACGTGCCGGGCCAACTTTCGCCCGCCATCGAACGGATGAACATCCGCACGAGTTTCATTCAGCACATGCCGCGCGCGGCGCGCTGGTATCGCAACTACCTGCCGCTGATGCCCACGGCGATCGAGCAATTCGACTTGCGCGAATACGATCTGGTCATCTCGAGCAGCCACTGCGTCGCCAAGGGCGTGATCACGCAGCCGCGTACGTGCCACATCAGCTACATCCACACGCCGATGCGCTACGTCTGGGAGCTGTTCGAAGAATACTTCGGCCCGCAACGCGCGGGCCGCGTCAAGCGCGCGATCATCGGCGTGTTCGCCAACTACCTGCGGTTGTGGGACGTGGCGTCGGCGCAGCGCGTGGATTCGTTTGTCGCCAACAGCCGTCACGTGGCGCGACGCATTGCGAAACATTATCACCGCGAGGCGCAGGTGATTTATCCGCCGGTCGACACCGCGCGTTTTAGTCCGGGCGAAGCGGGCGACTACTATCTCGTCGTTTCCGCGTTGGCGCCGTACAAGCGCATCGACCTCGCGATCGCCGCTTGCGCGAAAATGGGTCGGCGGCTGGTGGTCGCGGGCAGCGGCCAAGACGCCGAGCGGTTGAAGAAAGCGGCGGGACCGCAGGTGGAATTTCTCGGCTGGCAAAGCGACGAGCAACTGGCCGGGCTGTACCGCCACTGCCGCGCGTTTCTTTTCCCGGGCGAAGAAGACTTCGGCATCACGCCGGTCGAAGCGCAGGCCTCCGGCCGGCCGGTCATCGCGTTCGGCAAAGGCGGCGCGCTGGAAACCGTATGCGGTCTCGACCAAGAGTCGCCGACGGGCGTCTTCTTCGGCGAACAAACCGTGGACAGCCTAACCGCGGCGATCCGCGAATTCGAGGAACGCGAATCATCGTTCTCGCCGGATCGCATTCGTGAACACGCATTGCGATTCGATCGCGAGGTGTTCCGTCGTGAATTGCAGGAATACGTGGCGCGCGTGTACGCGGAGTATCAAATCGACCGCGGGGCGCGAGGTTGACGACGCGCCGCGAGCGAGTGCTGGCCGTCGCGCTGTCATTGGTTTTCTCCGTCGCGTTTATTGAGTTTCCGCTTTTTTCTTTGGCCGGGCTGACGATCACGAGCACGGAATTCGTGATCGGCGTTTTTCTGCTGACCGTGATCTTCTGTTATGGCTGGCGAGTTTGGCGGCCGGACCGCATCGCCTGGGGCCTGCTGGCGGTCGTGGCCTCGCTGCTGCTGACGACGGCATTCACGCCGACGGCGCGCTTTGCCGCGATCAAGTTCACGCTGCGTTTTGGGGCCGGTGTCGCGCTCTATCTCAGTTTGCGAATCGTACTCGCGAAACCGCAACTGGCGCGTACGGCCTTGCGCGCGCTGGTGATCGCGAGCATGTGCTTCAGCGTTATCGGTCTGGTGCAACACTACATTCCGAAATCGCTGGACCCCGTCCTGTCGCTGATCATCCCCAACAAGTTCGCCGTGTATGATCCGTCGGCATCGCTCGCTTTTACCACCGGCATTCTTCACAGCGGCCGGACGTTCATCGTGCGCGCGTCGTCGGTGTTCGGCTATTGCAATACGTTTTCTTACTTTCTGGTGATGACTCTCGGCGCAGCGCTATTGCTGGCATGGCGTGAAGATGACCGCTATTGGAAAGAAACCGCGATCGTTTCTTTGCCGCTCAACGCGTGGGCGTTGTGGGCGACGTTCAGCCGCGGCGCCTGGCTCGCGCTGATCGTCGCGGCGGTGGCGGCGGTCGGCGTGTGGGCGCTATTGCCGACGCCGCGCGACCGACGTCGCGTGTGGATTGCTGGGGCGGTGCTGGCCGGGTGTGCGGTTCTGGCGATGTTGGTGACCGTGAACCGCTGGCATCGGCCGCATCCGAGTCGTCCAGCCGCGACCAAGGCCGCGAGTTTCGATGAACGCGACGCGGCGCTCGACAGCGTAGACACGCGTTTGCAACTCTGGCGCGCCGCGGTGGCGATGTGGCGCACCGCGCCCGTTTTCGGCATCGGCGTGGATCGTTTTCGTTTCGCCTACCACAACTTTCTTCCGCTGGACAATTACGACTTGTTCGTAGGGCAGGGGCTCTACCAGCCGCACAACATTTTTCTGGCGGCGTTGTCGTGTCAGGGACTCGTCGGTCTGCTCGCGTTGCTCTTTTGCCTGCTGAGCATCGCCGCCGTGTTGTGGGCGCAGCGAAGTCATCTGGGCGAACCTCCGCTCGCCATTGTGGTCGGACTGCTGGCGGGTATCGGCGCGGCGAATACGTATGATGCGATGATGTTCGACAGCTACCCGCATATGATCCTGATCGATCTGGTCCTGGCGCTGCTGGCGGCTGAAGGGTGGCGACGTGGCTAAGATGTGGATCAACACCTTGTGGAAGCTGTGCGCGTTGGCCGGCTCCAAGCTGATGATCTTTGCCTTCACGCTGGTGATGGCGCGCTGGTTGTCGCTGCCGGACTTCGGCTACTTGTCGTTCGCGCTGGCTTATGCGCAGATCGCATTCGTGCTCGTCGACGCCGGTGTCAGCACGGCGTTGTGGCGCGAAGCATCCACCGCCGGCGACCAGGGCCTGCGCGTTTATCTCTCCGCGCATCGTCTGCGTCCGTACACGATCTTCGCGGGTCTGGGGCTCGCGCTCGCCGGATTGGGATGGTTCGACCTGCCGCCGAACGCGCAGTTCCTGGTCGTGATCATCGGCCTGGGCACGGGCATTGATGCGGTCACCAATCTCGATCAGGCGATCTTGCGTTCGCGCGAGCGGCTCGGCGGCGAGGCGGCGGTGATGCTGGTCGGCCGCGCCGTCTTCGTGATTCTCGCGCTGGGCATGATCGCCACCGGAACCGGTTTGATCGGCATCGGCGTGGCGTACATGGCCGGCCATCTGTGCGCGTTGATTTTGTCACGGCGGCTCGTGTCATTTTCGGGAACCGGACGCGTTGAACCGGAATTCGCGCCGACGAACCTGCTGCGCCTGGCCTTGCCGCTGGCCGCGGTCAATTTCTTCACCGTTGTGTATTTCCGGATCGATACGGTGATGCTGCAAGGCATCGCCGGACCGGCGCCGGCCGGGCTGTACAACGCGGCGTATCGCCTGATGGAAGCGGCGATGATGGTTCCGGCGGCGTTGTTGACCGCGCTGTTTCCGCGCCTCTCGCGCCAGGCGGAAGCGCTGGAGGGCGGGCTGTCGCCCGAGCCGTTGGCGCGCTTGCTGGTTCATCTGGCGACGGCGGGCACGGCGTTCGGTCTGGCGTTCGCGCCGGAGGTGCTGGCGCTGTTTTTCGGGCCGACTTTTGTCCCGGCGGCGAACACGCTGCGGATATTGTTGTTTGCGTTGTGGATCATCTACACCAACTACTTGCTCACCAATCTGCTCATCGTCTACCGGCGGCAGGCGGCCTTCGCGCGAATGGCGGGCCTCTGCGCGCTGGTCAACGTTGCGCTCAATGTCGCGTTGATTCCCTTGTGGTCGATGGCCGGCGCCGCCGTGGCCACGACGATCACCGAAGGCGTTCTTCTGCTGCTCGCCTGGCGCGATTTGCGCGCGCACCAAGCCCCGCTTCGATTGCAAAACCTCACCTTTTCGCTACACTATGGCGCGGTTTTTCTTGGACTATTATTGGCTGTGAAAACGATATCCGTTTCCTGGGCCGCCGCGGCCGGCGTGTTGGTTCTTATCGCCTGGACCGGCGGCGCGGCGTGGGGATTTCAACGGAGGGCGTTGCGGTGAGAGTGGCCATCGACGCGCGCGCGGCTGACCGCCGACCGTCCGGCGTAGGCATTTACACGCGAACCCTCATCTCTTCGTTGGCCGCGCACGATGGAGACAACAGCTACCTGCTTGTTTCCAACCGCCCGGTTTTTTTGTCGAATGCTTTGCCGTCCAATATGCAGGTGATCGAAGAGGCGCATTCAGTCGGCAATTTGTGGTTGCAGATCCAATGCCCGCGTTTGCTGCGTCGTCTTGGCGCGGACATTTTTCACGGCCCGAATTTTTTGGCGCCGCTCTTTGCGCCGTGCCCGACGGTGTTGACGATCCACGACTTGTCGAGCTTTCTCTTCCCCAAGCTGCACACGGTGCGGAACAATCTCGTCCAGCGGTTGCTGCCGGCGGCGATACGACGCGCCGCGCGAGTGGTGGCGATCAGCGAAAACACCAAGCGCGATTTGATACAGCATTTGCACGTGCCGGAGGAGAAAATTCGCGTGGCGCCGAACGCGTTGCCGCCGGGCGTCTCACGCGTAGAAGACAAACGCGTGCTGGACGACACGCGCCGACGTTATGAACTGCCCGATCGTTTCTTCCTCTTCGTCGGCACGCTCGAACCGCGCAAAAACATTCCGCGCTTATTGGATGCGTTCGCGCTTTTCGCGCGGCGCGATGAGGGTCAGACGCATTTGGTGCTGGTGGGCGAGCACGGTTGGGGCGCACAAGAGGTGCTGGCCCATCACCGCCGTCTTCAACTGGGCGATCGGGTGCGGTTTCTCGGCTACGTCGACCACGGCGAGTTGCCGTCCCTTTATTCGTTGGCGCGCGCGCTGATCATGCCGAGCGTCTATGAGGGCTTTGGTCTGCCGGTCTTGGAGGCGATGGCGTGCGGCGCGCCGGTGCTGGCCGCGGAAAACTCCGGGCTGGCCGAGACGGCGGGCGATGCCGCGCTCACGTGTCACCATGACGACGTGGAACGCATGGCCGAGTTGATGTCCGTGCTTGACCGCGACGAAGAATTGCGCGCCCGTTTGGCGGAAAAGGGGCGAGAACGGGCGAAGCAGTTTGCGCCGCGGACTTTTGTCGAGGCCATGCAACAAGTCTATCGCGAGACGTTGGAGTCGCGGTCATGATGCGCCAACGCGAGCAATTCACCCGCAGCGTGCAATACGTCGCCGACCTCGCCGTGGTGCTGGCGTCATGGCTCGTCGCGTATCCGATTCGATTCAAACTGATTCCGTTGCACGTTCCCCACGTGCCGCCTTTCGCCACCTACGCCTGGTTGGGCGTGATGGCGTTATTCGTCTGGGCGGTAGTGCTGCGCGTGCGGCCGCTTTACTACGGCGGCGCGGCCGAGAGCCTGCAGCGCCGGCTGTGGACCGGCCTGCGCAACGACCTGCTCGCCTTCACCACGTTCGTGGTCGTGACGGTATTCGTCGCGGCCTACAAGCCCAGCCGCATCGTGCTGCTGATTTTCTTGATCGTGTCGGCGATCGGCTTCGTGCTGGGGCGCGTGATTATCCATCGTTGGCAGATGGCGCGGTTTATCAAAGGCGAGGGACTGACCCGCGTACTGATCGTCGGGACCGGCGACGTGGCGCGAGCGCTGCAGCAGCGTATTCAGGCCCATCCGGGCGCCGGACACCTGGTGGTTGGTTGGCTGGCGGACGACGTCGCGGAAGTCGGCCGGGCGATCGACGGCAAGCCGGTGCTCGGCGCGGTGGAAGAAGTGCAGGACGTGGTGGCGCGGCACGAGATCAACCTGGTGTTTGTCGCGCTGCCGCTCGAAGCGCACCAGCGGTTGAAGGACGTGCTCAACAACCTCGAAGACGAAATGGTCGACGTCAAGGTCGTACCCGATTTGCTCGATTTCGTCGTGCTGCAATCGAGCGCCGAGGATTTCGACGGGCTGCCGATCATCAGCCTGAAGGAGGCGCCGCTGTCCGGTTGGGGCGCGGTGGCCAAGCGGGTTTTCGACTTTGTGTTTTCGGGGACCGTGCTGCTGCTGGGCTCGCCCGTATTCTTGCTCATCGCCCTGGCGATCAAGATGACCAGCCGCGGCCCGGTTTTCTATCGGCAGGAACGCATGGGGCTCGACGGCCGCGTCTTTCAACTATTCAAATTTCGGTCGATGCGCGAGGACGCCGAAGCGCAGACCGGCGCGGTTTGGGCGAGGCAGGATGATCCGCGGCGCACCCGGGTCGGCGCGTTTTTGCGGCGCACGAATCTCGACGAGCTGCCGCAATTTTACAACGTGCTGCGCGGCGAGATGAGCGTCGTCGGCCCGCGTCCCGAACGGCCGGTGTTCATCGAGAAGTTCCGCTGCCAGATTCCGAAATACATGCTGCGCCACAAAGCCAAGGCTGGACTAACCGGTTGGGCTCAGGTAAATGGTTGGCGCGGAGACAGCGATTTGCAGCGCCGCATCGAATGCGACCTGTTCTACGTCGAGAACTGGAGCTTCTGGTTCGACTTGCGCATCATCTGGATGACGTTGTTTTCGCCGGCCAGCAAAAAGAATGCGTACTGACGACGAGGAGCGAGCATGAACATCTGCGTGGTCGGCACGGGCTACGTGGGATTGGTCGCGGGAGCCTGCTTTGCGGAAACCGGCAACGCCGTGATCTGCGTCGACAAGGATGAAGGCAAAGTCGTCAAATTGTGCCGCAGCGAAATGCCCATTTTCGAACCCGAGCTCGACGAACTGGTCAAGCGCAACGTCAAAGAAGGTCGGCTTTGCTTCATCACCGATCTTGCCGCGGGCGTGCGGAAGAGCGAAATCATTTTCGTCGCTGTCGGAACGCCGCAGGATGAAGACGGCTCCGCCGATCTGACCCACGTGCTCGACGTGGCGCGCGCGATCGGCCGCGCGATGAATGGTGAGAAGATCGTGGTCGACAAGTCCACCGTGCCGGTCGGCACCGCGGAAAAAGTGCGCGCGGCGATCGCCGCCGAAACGAAATTCAAGTTCGCCATGGTTTCCAATCCGGAGTTCATGAAGGAAGGCGCCGCGATTTCGGACTTTATGTATCCGGACCGCGTGGTCATCGGCGCCGACGATCCGCAGGCGGCCAAAACGATGGGCGAGCTCTACGCCCCGTTCGTGCGCACCGGCAACCCGATCATCTTCATGGATGTCGAATCGGCCGAGGTGACCAAGTACGCCGCCAACGCGATGCTGGCCACGAAAATCAGCTTCATGAACGAGATCGCCAATTTTTGCGACCGCGTCGGGGCCGACGTGATGGCGGTGCGCAACGGCATCGCGACCGACCACCGTATCGGCAAGCACTTCCTGTTTCCCGGCGTCGGTTACGGCGGTTCCTGTTTCCCCAAAGA
>PMZC01000176.1 GCA_003170555.1 Deltaproteobacteria bacterium | reverse complement strand
AGGCTTGAGGCTTGAGGCTTGGGTCTGGGGGCGAGGGTCTGAGGCGCGAACCTAGTCGCCGACCCAATGATGAGCTTGTCATTCCGACCAAGGCCCAAGTGCATCCGAGGGCCGCGCGGAGGAATCCCTCCCTTGTAATTACCACCTAATTCCTCCTCAGGTTTTTCCCCCTTTCGCGACTCACGTGTCCTGATTCATAATCGCCATCCCAACCATAAATGGAGGAAGCCATGAACTGGCGCAGGTTCCGGATATTGTGCTTGGTCGTGTTGGTGGTCGGCGTCGCGGCGGCGTCGGTCGTGTTCGGTCAGGCCGCGCCGGCGCCGGGTCCGGATTCGGTGGCGGGGCTGCGCGCCGCGGCGCACGAGTTGGTGCTGCAGCAGTCGGAGATGGGCTGGCGCAGCTACGTGCAAGGCGATTCGAGCGACCAGGCTTCGCTCTACCGCAAGTACGAATACCTGTTCACCGAAAAGTCGATCAAGATGGCGCGCGCCGCGTGGCAGACCGAGCCGGACGCCGACCAGAAGCGCGCGCTCGAATTCTTTTTGCACTATCTGGAAACCGAGTACGTCGGCGACCAGACGGCCGAGTTGAACGACATCGAGACCGATCTCGAGGCGGCGCTGCCCGTGCTGGTCGGCGGCAAGCTCGTGCCGTACCGCGAACTCGACGGGCTGATCGCCAACGAGCCGGATCGCGCGCGCCGCGCGGTGCTGTCGGCGGAGGAATATCGCACGTACCGGCTGCTCAACGCGGTGATCCTCAATCGCCTCCTCGACAAGAGCCACCGGCTGGCGAAGGAACTGGGCTACGCGGATTACCTCGCGCTGGCGGTGTCGGCCAAGATGTTCGACCTCGAAGACATGCTGGCGAAGGGCCGCGAATTTCTCGACCTGAGCGAGAAGGCGTACCTCAAGCTGTTCGACGAGGTCAGCACGATCCCGCGCGCCGAGTTCCGCCGCAGCGACATCTCGCCGTTGCTGTCGGCCAAATCGTTCGACCGGTTTTTCCCGAAGGACAACCTGATGCCCGCGGCTTATAAGCTGTTCGAGGGCTTGGGCCTGGGCGAAATCGCGCACCACAAGATTCAGGTCGACGACCGTCCGCTGCCGACCAAAGTGCCGCGCGCCGCGTGCTTCCCGATTCGCGTGCCGCAAGACGTGCGGCTGACGATCAAGCCGATCGGCGGCGTCGGCGATTACTCGGCGCTGTTTCACGAATTCGGCCACGCGCAGCACTTCGCCAATTCGACCACGCCGATCTGGGAGTTCCAGCAGCTCGGCACGAACGCGGTCACCGAGGCGTATGCGTATCTGATGGAATCGATGCCCGAACGCGAAACGTGGTTGGCCGCGAACACCACGATGACGCCGGCCGAGCGCGCGAAATTTCGGCGGCAGGTCGGGCTGGCCAAGCTGTACATGGCGCGCCGCTATCTGGCCAAGGTGTTGTACGAAACCGAATTGCACCGCGGCGTCGCCGAACCGCAGAAGCGCTATCAATATTGGCTGAGCCGCGCCTACGGCTTCCAACTGACCGACGAGGAATCGACGCGCTACCTGACCGATCTCGATTCGCTGCTCTACGCGGCCGACTACGCGCAGGCGTTCTATCTCGAGGCGATGCTCGACACCTATCTGCGCGCGCATTTCGGCGCCGCGTGGTGGACGAACAAGAAAGCCGGCGAGTTTTTGCAGGGCCTCTGGAAAGACGCCAATAAATGGACCGGCATCGAACTGGCGCACAAACTCGGCTTCCCCGGCTTCGACAACAAGTTGTTGTTCGATTACATCATGCAGGTCGCGGGGGAGGCGGCGAGGTAGCGGTAGGGGCGACCCACGGGTCGCCCGCAATGGGCGAGGCATGCCTCGCCCCTACGAAATCGCCTCAATGGAGCGTAGGCGCCTCCGCCCGCGCCGAGGGTTTGGGCGTATGGCAATACGCCCCTACGACGACCGCTGTAGGAGCGCCTTTCCAGGCGCGATCGAAATCGTAGGGGCGGACCGATGTGTCCACCTTTAAACGATGGGGCAGACACGTCGGTCTGCCCCTACCGCATCACATCGCATCACAGGCGAGGGCGCCTGTGCTCCATTGCCGGTTCTACAAATAAAACAGCCGCTCGATCAGGTCGATCATGCGGTTCGAGTAACCCCATTCGTTGTCGTACCAGGAGCTGACCTTGACCCAATTGCCGTTGAGCGTCTGGGTGAGCAGCGAATCGAAGACCGACGAATGCGGGTTGTTGATAATGTCCACCGAGACGATCGGGTCGTTGGTGTATTCGAGAATGCCGCGCAGGCGGGTCATCGATTCCTGCTTCATCGCCTCGTTGATGTCCTTCACCGTGACTTGCTTGTCGAGCTCGATGACCATGTCGGTCACCGAACCATCGGCCACCGGCACGCGATACGACATGCCCTGGAACTTGCCGGCCAGGGCGGGAATGACCTTGCCGATCATCTTCGCCGCGCCGGTGGTGGTCGGGATGATCGACAGCGTCGCCGCGCGCGCCCGGCGCAGGTCCTTGTGCGGGAAGTCCAGCAAACGCTGGTCGTTGGTGTACGCGTGCACGGTGATCATGTAGCCGCGCCGCGCGCCGAAGTGATCGTGCAGCACCTTGACCACCGGCGCCGCGCAGTTGGTGGTGCACGACGCGTTCGAGACCAGCTTCATCTCGGGCTTGAGCACGCTGTCGTTCACGCCCATCACGACCGTGGCGTCGAGATCGCCGCTCGGCGGCACGGCCAGCAGCACTTTTTTCGCGCCGGCCTTGAGATGCCCTTCGAGCTGTTCGCGTTTCTTGAACACGCCGGTCGAATCGACGACCGCATCCACGGCGAGTTCGCCCCACGGCAGCTTCGTCGGGTCCTTCTCGGCGGTGATTCGAATCTTGTTGCCGCCGACCAGCAGATAGCTGCCGTCGAGCTGGACCTGTTCTTTGTAAACGCCGTGGATCGAATCGTACTTGAAGCTGAGCAGCAACTGCTCCGGCGCGGTCAGGTCGTTGATGCCGACGAATTCGAGGTCCACGTTGCGCAGCAGGGCCGCCCGCAGAATCGAGCGCCCGATGCGTCCAAACCCGTTAATGCCCACACGCAGCGTCATCTTCGTCCTCCTTCGGTTCAGGACCAGACCTTGGGGCCCAGGCTGTCGAGTTTGAGAATCAGGTCGATCACGCGGTTGGCGTAGCCGATCTCGTTGTCGAACCAGGCGGATACCTTGAAGAAGGTGTTGTCGATCGCCTGGGTCAGTTCCGCGTCGAAGATCGCCGAATGCGGATTGCCCATCACGTCGACCGAAACCAGCGGGTCGGTCGAGTATTCGATGACGCCCTGGTACGGCCCGGCGGCGGCCGCCGCGATGACCTCGTTGATCTTCGCGACCGCTTTCGCCGGATCGGCGTCGACCGGCTGCTTCGTCGAGAACTGCAGATCGCAGATCGAGCCGTCGGGAATCGGCACCCGGTGCGCGGAAGCGAACAGGCGGCCCTTGAAGCTCGGCAGCACCAGTTCGACCGCGCGAGCGGCGCCGGTTGTCGTCGGGATGATCGACAGCCCGGCGGCGCGCGAACGGCGCACGTCGGAATGCGGGAAATCGAGCAGGCGCTGGTCGCTGGTGAACGCGTGCACCGAGGTGATGAACAACATCTCGATGCCGAACGCGTCATCCAGCAGCTTGGCCAGCGGCGCGACCGCGTTGGTCGTGCACGACCCCGCGCTGATCACCTTCTCCTTGCCGGTCAGCGTGCTATCGTTGACGCCCTTGACCACCGTGGCGTCCACCGCGAAAGGCGGCGGCGGAAAGACAATGACCTTTTTGGCGCCGGCGCGCAGGTGCGCCTCGGTCTTCTCCCGCGTCTTCCACGCGCCCGTCGTGTCGAAGACCACGTCGACGCCCAGCTCTTTCCACGGCAGCGCGTCGTTGTCTTTCTCGCCGAGCAGGCGGATGTGATCATCGCCGAAAGCCAGCACCGGGCGCTTCTCCCGGTCTTCGGTGATCTTGACCTGGCTTTTGGGATACGCGCCGTGCACCGAGTCGAAGCGGAGATTGGCCGCCAACAACGAAGGGTTCACGACGTCGTTGATCGCGGCGAAGTTGAAGTCGACCCCGCGCCGCTTCGCTTCCCGCAGGAAGGCGCGGCCGTTCCGTCCGAAACCGTTGATTGCTATGCGAATAGCCATGCCGACCTCCCGACAGATGAGGAAAAGGAGCTACGTCTTGGTATCGACGCAATCATAAGCATGATTGTCCGGCGCGTAAACCCGCAACGCGCGGCGATTGCATTTACGGGCGGAGGCGGAACCCGCCGAGGCCGGTGGCGGCGAGCAGGCTGCGGCCGTCGCAGTCCCACGTCAGGCCGCGCAGCGGGTGCCCCAGGTTCCAAGCGCGGACGATGCGGCCCGACGGCAGCTCGTGTTCGATCACGCGGCCGTAGAAGGTGAAGGTGAACAGGCGGCGGCCGCTGGCGTCGACCAGCGCGCCGCGCACGCCGGGCTCGTCGCGGAACCAGGTCAGCCGTCGCAGCGTTTCGAGGTCGAGCACGTAGACGATGCCGAGCAGCGTCGCCGGCGCGTAGATGCGTTGATGTGCGGGGTCGATGGTCACGTCAAGAAAGCCGATATCCATCAACCGGCATTCGACCAGCACGACGCCGTCGCTCAAGCGGCGCAGCGTCAGACGTCGCCCGGGCCAGCCCGGTTCGGAAATCAGCACGCGGCCATCGCCCAGCGGCAGGCACACGCCGGGCGTCGCCATCGGCAGGTGGCCCGCCCCAGCGAGCGTGTCGCGGCGCGCGAGATGGCAATAGTCGCCCTGGTCTTCCACGCCGAACAGCAGGCCGCTGTCGACCGCGAAGTGAAGCCGACTGAAATTGCGCGACGCGAGCCGCGGTCCCTGCTTCGACGCGAGCGAACGAAGATCGAGCGTGTTGATCGCGCCGCGCGCCGCGGTGTAGAGCACGCCGTCGCGCACCACGCTCTGCTCACTGGCCTCGCCGGCGAGCACCACGCTGGTGATCGGCTGCGCCGGCGCGAGAATCGCCACGCGGCTCGACGGAAAATGCGGCGTCACCACGCGCACGCCCGTCGTTGAGTCGCACAAAATTTCCGCGCGGTTGGCCGGGAAGTCGATGCTCGTCTTGTTGTCGAAGATCAACTCCACGCCGGGCTGCACGAGCACCGCACCTTTCCCGCGTTCGCCGGTCGGCAGGAAACGCGTCGCGATCACGGGGATCGAGCAGAACGCGAAGATCAGCGCGAGCCACGCGGCCAGGCGCGGCGTCGCTTCCGGTCTGCGCAGCGTCAGCACGACGATCAGCACCAGGATCAAGAC
>PMZC01000319.1 GCA_003170555.1 Deltaproteobacteria bacterium | reverse complement strand
AAACAGCGAGCGTCCCAACGTGGCCAGTCGCTGCTGCGCCCGCGGCAGCGCGGCCATGCCGAACCGTTCGAACGGCGTGTGCGGTTTCGGAATGAACACGCTGATCGTCGCGTTCAACGCCGCGCGGCGATTGACGTCACGACCGGCCGTGAACACGCGCCTGATCAGCGTCAGAACGGCGTCGACATCGCCGTCCGTTTCCGTGGGCAGGCCGATCATGAAGTAAAGTTTGAGCAGATTCCAACCGGCGGCGTACACCATGCGCGCCGTTTGCAGCACGGTTTCGTCGTCGATGGGTTTGTTGATGACGCGGCGCATGCGTTCGGTCGCCGCTTCCGGCGCGATCGTGAATCCGGTGCGGCGCACCTGACGGATCGCGTCCGCGAGTTCGCCGGTCAGCGACTCGGCCCGCAGGCTCGGCACCGACAGCGCCACGTGTCGCGGGGCGAGCGAGCGCATCAGGCGCGGGAGAAAGCGGGTCAGCGGCGTCCAGTCGCCCGACGAAAGCGAAAGCAACGAAACCTCGCTGTGCCCGGACGCGGCGAGGCCTTCCTCGATGAGCTGCATTACGCGGTCCGCGCTGCGTTCGCGCACCGGACGATAGCTGTACCCCGCCTGGCAAAAACGGCACCCGCGCGTACAACCGCGCTGCACTTCGACGGCGAGGCGATTGTGCACGGCGAGCGCGTTCGGCAGCAGCGCCGTGCGGGGCGCCGCCGCGGTTTCCAAATCGCGGACGATGCGCCGCTTGATCCGCGCGGGTTCGCCCGGCGCCAGCGAAAATCCGATCAGGCGGCCGTGCTCGAACCGCGGTTGTCGTCGAGAAGGCAGATAGAAACCGCCGATCGCGCCAAGCGCCTCCACACGCTGCGGACGCGGCCATTGCTCGGCGTTGGCCTGGCGAATCATCGCCGCGGCTTCGACCACCCCTTCCTCGCCTTCGCCCAGATAAAGCGCATCGAAAAACGGCGCCCACGGCTCGGGGTTCAGCGCGCACGGACCGCCGGCGATGATCAGCGGATCATCCTCACCGCGTTCGGCGGCGCGCAGCGGCACGCCGGCCAAATCCAAAATTTGCAGCACGCCGCCGGCGCAAAGCTCGTATTGCAGCGTGAAGCCGACGACGTCCATCGCCGCGAGCGGCATTCTGGTTTCGAGCGTGAACAGCGGAAATTTCGCCGCCCGCAATTCGCGCTCGAAATCAGGCGCCGGAGAATAGACGCGTTCCGCCGAACACCAGGGCGGCTCGTTCAAAATGCCGTAGAGAATTTGATAGCCGAAGTGGCTCATGCCGACTTCGTAGAGGTCGGGAAATGCGAGCGCCCAGCGCACATCCACTTTCGCCGGGTCCTTGACCACCGCGCCGACTTCACCGCCGATGTAGCGCGACGGCTTTTCAACCTGTAAGAGAAGCTGATCCAGGCTCGCCGCCGGCAACGCCGAAAAACCCGCGTCGCGGCGGCTGGCTGAGGACATGATCTAGAACGTGACTTGCATTAGGTTGGTGTGCCAGAGATGTTCGGTGACGCCGGTGAACCACCGGTCGACCGCCGCGGTAATGGCGGGGACGCGCCAACTCACATCGACGCCGTCGTCCCAGCGCAGACTGGCGGCCGAGCTTTCATCCGCCGCGTTCGGCGGCAGCGTCAGCCCCAAAGCCAGTCCGCCTAACGTGCAGAGCGGCACGGTGACGAACATCACCACGGGGAAGTTGCGGTCGGCATCGGGGTTCTTGTAGAAAATCAGCACCAGACCGCTGAGGACGAAGCCGGTCCCCATCCCGAGCAACGTGGACAACAACAAGGTTTTACCACGCCCCGCCGAGTAGTCCTGCTGGCTGGCGACATAGCGGTCGTCAACCCATTCACCCGCGCGCGCCACTGTCGCCGCAAGCAACGTCATACACAGCGTGACCACCAGCACCGTGCGCCACCTCATGCATGTCCCCTGAATAACGTTATACCGGCCGACGAATGATACGGAGTTGTCCGCAGGGAATCAAGCGCGCATGACCTCATTCGCGTGACGCGTACAGCCGGGCCAGCCGCTGCTCGTCCAGCCGAATGAATATCGAGCGCGTCGAGCCCGCATAGACCTGGCCGGTCGGCGCGTTCTTCGGCCGGCGGACGTTTTTGCAGCGGGTATAGATCACGCTGCCGCCCCCGGCCGACTTGATCGAACTGTGCAGCACCGCGAGACTTGCGGCGTCGAGCAACGTCTCGCTGCTCAGTTCGCCGTTGGGCGGCAGCTTGATGATCACGTGGCTGCCGGCCGCGCCTTCGGTGTGTAACCAATAGTCATTCCCGCGCGCGACGTGAAACGTCAGCTCTTCGTTTTCCCGCGCATTGCGACCGACGAAAATGTGCGCGCCATCCGCGGCGACAAAAGGCTGCGCGCCGCTCTTTTTCGCTTTCTCCGCCTTGGCCGGCTGCCGCTCGCGCTCTTCGGCAAGCTTGATTCCGCCGGCCCGCATCCGCTCTTCGACGCGCGCCATCCCCGCGAGGTCGGTAGCACGCTCGATCTCCGCCGCGATCGCGGTCAGCTTTTGTTCCTGCGCCTCCATTTCCGCGATCCGCGCGCGCAGCCCCTCGCCCTTGCGTCGCGAACGCCGCGCCGTTTTGAACATCGCCTCCGCATTTTCTTTGGGCGACTTCGCCGGATCGAGCGGCACGACCAGCGCCGCTCCGTCAGCCTCATACAAATTGGGCAGCGAGACGTTGGTTTGTCCCTTTTTCGCCAGGTGAAGATAGGCGAGCAATGTCTCCGCCTGCCGGGTGAGCGTCTCCGCGTGGGGCAGGTTGGCAAACTCCCCGCGCTGCTTCTCCAGGTATTTGCGCAAGCGCTTGCGTTCCCGCGCCAAGACGCCGGCCAGACGCGCCACCGACGCCTCAAACTCAAATTGCCGCTCCGCCCGCTCGATTTGGTCCGCCAGTTCGTCGACCGACAAACCGCGATCCTCGTTCGCGTTTGTCGCCGGTCGAGGCGGCGGTTCGTAGAGGTCGCCCGGCGACAAGCGCCGCGAAGCCAGGCGTTTGGGCAATAACGCCTCGACCACACGGCCGGTCGGGTCGAGCAAAAGCAGGTTCCCTTTGGGGCCGATCAACTCGGCCACGAGCGTCCACACCGCCTCGGCGCCGTCTTCGTCGAGCTGGTTCACGCTCAGCGTCGCAATGCGGTCGGCCGGATCAATCGCCAATTCGATGATGCGTCCGCCCACCAGCCGTTTGCGCACCAACATGCAAAACGGGCCGGCGGTGATGTTCTCTGATAACGAATTACGCAACGGAACAAGGCGCGGAAACTTGGCGTGAACGGAAAAAAGCACCGCCAACGATTTGCCCGGCGCGCGGCATTCCAACACCAGCGCCGTCTGGCGCGGCTGACGCGCCTTCTGCACCTGCGCGCCGACCAACAACGGCGAGAGCGTCGCAACAACGCGCGCGAGCTCGGCCCGCGTCAAGCCCGCGGCGAGTCGGCGGTCAGCCACGTCGTCTCCAAATCCGGCAGATGAAGTTGCAGCAAACGGCCGGTGTCGCGGAAGCAGCCGACGTTGATGAAGCGGACCGGCAGGCTCGACGATTTGCGGTCGGTGAATTCGGGGACCCGCGGTTGGTGAATGTGCCCGAAAAGCACGAGTCGCGGCCGCACGAGATCGGCGTAATACAACAAGTCGGCGCTGCCCTCTTCATCGCGATTCGCGCCGACGTCGTAGGTCAGGCCTTCGATCGCCGGCGGCGGGTGCACGCAAATCACATCGCAGCCGCCGATCGCGTGCAGACGCTGCGCGAAAGTCTGGCGATCGACTTCGCCCGGCATGCCGAACGAATACGGTCCGGGCGGATGCCCGCTCACCAGGCCGAATCGCCGGCCCTCGAATTCGATGGCGTCCGCTTCGTGCAGCGTCTGGTTCTCTTTGAGGCTCGCCCGCAGCACGTCGGGAAAATCGACGTTGCCGTAAATGAAATGCGCTTCGCACGGAATGGATTCGCTCAGTTCGAAATACGCTTCACGCGCCGCCTGCTTGATTCGCGCAAATAAATTCGGCACGGAACCCGCGGCCCGCGCCATCGCCGCGCGCGCTTCTTCGAGGCGGCCTTCCTTGATGAGCCGCAGCGTTGCGTCGATTGTTTCCGGCGGGACAAAGTCGGCGAGCAGGCCCGACAGGTCTTTGTAGTCGATCACGTTGACGTGGTCGCCGAGGCTGATGAGCACATCGTCCGGACGCAGAAGCGCGGCCAGTTGCTGATACGCTCCGTGCAGATCAGCCACGACGAGCAGGCGCATCGTTTAGCCCGGGAGAACGAACGGCCGCGACGTGCGCCGGCCGACCTTCGCCGCTTCCTTCTCGTAGCCGGGCCGTCCCATCAAACCGAAGGCGTAGCGTTTGCCGGCCTCGACGCCCGGTTGGTCAAACGCGTTCACGCCGAACAGCAGCCCGGCCGCGGCGGTCTGCAATTGCAGGTGCATGAACAAGCGGCCCAATGACTCTTCGTCGATGCGCGGCAGTGAAATCGTCACACACGGCCGCCCGACCTCTGCCAGCGCAAAGCAGGTGGCCTCGGCTTCGGCGTCGAGCAGCTCGAACATCGTGTGACCGCGGAAGTAGGTGAACGCGGCGTCGTCCCACGCGCTCTTGGGGTAACGGAGATCGTGCCGCGGTTTGTCCACGCGCAGAAACGTAAAAATTTTGTCGTCGGGTCCTTCGACATAAAGTTGGACCTGGCTGTGCTGATCCGTCGCGCCAAGCGCCGCCAGCGGTGTCGGACCGACGTTGACGCGCTCGCCGCCCAGGCCGTCCGCCTTGCCCAGACTTTCCGCCCAAAGTTGGCGGAACCAATCGGCGGTGCGAAACAGCGCGTTGCTGTAAGGCATCATCACCGCGATCCGGCGCCCTTGCTCGTAATGCAGATAGTGCAGCGCCGCGCCGACGAGGCTCGGGCTGGCAACCGGACTGCCATCCAGACCCGCTTCGAGCGCCTGCCCCGCGCCGTCGAGCAGCCGATCAACGCGAATGCCGGCCAGCGCCGCCGGAAACAAACCGACCGGCGACAACACCGAGAACCGCCCGCCGACGTTGCGCGGCACGGGCAGCGAGGCGAACCCTTCCTTCTGCACCAACTTGCGGAGCGGCCCGTTTTCCGGATCGGTGGTGATGACGAAATGCTCGTTCGCTTTGCGGCGACTGCCGAGTTTCCGCGCGAACAATTCGTAGAAGATCAGAAACTGGCCGACGGTCTCCGCCGTCGAACCCGACTTCGTCACCACGTTCACCAACGTGCGACGCGGGTCGATCCAATTGAGCAGCGCGGCGATCGGCTCGGGGTCGATGTTGTCCAGCACGTAAAATTCGGTGCAGCCCTCGGGCGCGGCGATCTGATTGTGCAACGGATGCAACAACGCGTCTTTCAGCGCAATGAAGCCGAGCGCGCTGCCGCCGATGCCGAGCACCACCACGTGATCGAAACGCCCTCGATAGCTCTTCGCCAGGCTTTGCACTTCGCGCAGCATGGCCCTGTCGCCCGGCAGATCGGCGAAACCCAACTGCCCCGCTTTGCGCTCGCGCTGCAAATCTTTCTGCACGGTCTTCAACGCGCCGCCCAGCGCCGTAAGATGCTTCCGCTCGAATGCCCCTTTGATAAAAGCGCGCGTGTAGTCGAATTGAATCGCCATCGGCTCAGCTCCCATATTTTTCGCGAGAGATGATTTCGCCTAACTCCTTGCGCGGCGTAGCGCGCCCTTCATCGGCCGGATAACCCAGCGGAATAAACTCGATGAACTGTACGCTATCCGGAATCTGCAGAATACGCGCGGCCGTTTCGATATTCGTCGCGCCGACGTGGACCGTACCCAGCCCCTCGGCCGTCGCCGCGAGCGTCAGATTGGCCGCCGCCAGCCCCGCGTCGAACAGGCCCCAGTCGCCCAGGCTGGTGCGCGGCTGCCCTTGATAACAACCGGACTGGCCTTTGACGAAACAAAGCGCGAGTACGACCGGGGCTTGCGCAAACGCCGCGGTCGCCGGATTGCGCGGCGAAAGCGCCGCGGTCAATTCTTGTCTGCGCTGCGGATCGGTGACGACGATCCAGCGCGCCGACTGAACGTTCGCCCAACTCGGCGCCCGGCGCGCCGCCTCGAGCACGCGCGTCAGCACGTCCGGCGGAATCGGCCGGTCCTGATATTGGCGAATGCTGCGCCGCTTTTGAATCGCCTCATGCACGTCCATCGCCGCCTCCGCGAAGTTCACGAACGCGCGCCACCACCTGCGGCAAAATCTCCGTCGACGACCCATGCAGACTGAGGTGCGCCACCGAATCGGTCAGCGCGGTCGCCGTCTTGTTGATTTCCACCACCGTCGCGCCGGTCTGCCGCGCCAGCATCGGGATGCCGCTGGCCGGAAACACCATCGCGCTGGTGCCGACGACCAGAATCACGTCGCACTCGCGCGCCTGTTTCTGGGCCTGCACCGACGCCTCATAGGGAATCGGCTCGCCGAAGAAAACGACATCGGGCTTGAGCACCCGGTTGTCTTTTTCGCACACCGGCGGCCAGATGCCCTTCTCGCGCATGAGCTCGGTCATCTTTTCGGCGTTGTACTTCGCGCCGCACGCGAGGCACACCAGTTTGCGGCTGTTGCCGTGAAACTCGATGACCTCTTGCGATCCGGCGAGCTGGTGCAGGCTGTCGATGTTCTGCGTGATCACCGCCTTGATGATTTCCATCTGCTCGAGCTCGGCCAGCGCGTAATGGCCCGCGTTGGGCTTGGCGCTGTGAATCACGTCGTGCATCTCGCGCAGCATCGTCCAGACTTTTTCCGGGTGGCTCAGGAACGCGTCGATGTGCGCGTACTCGAACGGATCGAAACGGTCCCACAGTCCGCCGGGGCTGCGAAAATCGGGGATGCCGGAATCCACGCTGATGCCGGCGCCGGTCAGCGCGATCGACCACCGGCTGTCCGCCAGCAGGCGCGCTGCTTGTTCCACATCATTCAACTTCACACCTCTTCAACGTGCTTTTGGTTGATTGCTTTTTCGAGCGCGGCGACGCGGCCGCGCGCATGATCCAGCAGATCCGCCCGCTCGTGCGCGTTCTGCCCGACGGTGAGGTATTCGCGCCACCGGGCCATCGCCAGCGACGGCTGGTCCAGCTTCTCCAACGCCGTCGCCAGATTGAAATGCGCGCTGGCGAATTCGGGCTGGAGCGTGACCGCGTGTTCATAGGCGGCGCGAGCTTCTTCGTACAGACCGCGGCGCGACGCCGCCAGCCCCAGATAGTTGCAGGCCTGCCAATTGTCGGCGTCGAGTTTCAACACCTCTTCGAACATGCGCGCGGCGTCCTCGTATCGTTCTTCCGCCAGCAGCTTACGGCCCACTTTCAAGGGCTGCTGCCACTGGCGAAGAGACGCGCTCGCCTCTTTTGGCGCCGGCGGCGCCGCGGCCATTCGCGGTCGGACCAATGAAGCGACGATGAACAGCCCGCCCGCCGCGGCTACGGCCGACGGGAGAATCCACAAGGCTTGCCGGAGGTCAATCAAATGCGCGGCGAACAGCGCGGCCGTCGCGCCAAAAGCGAGAATTTCCAATAGCGCAAGCCACCAGAAAGACAACCGTGGTTGCGACGCTGGCGCCGTATTTTCCGCCGTTCTCTTCACGCGGGGAAAGTAGCACACACCCGGCCGCATCCGCAAACGTTGGCCGCGTGATACAAGCCCCGTCGCCGTATCGGTCACGCGTAATTTCGCACGAGTTCGGCCAGGCGATCCACGACTTGTTCAATCGTCAGATCCGACGTATCGACAAGGTGCGCGTCCGGCGCCGGAACGAGCGGGTTCAACGCGCGTTCGCTGTCGCGCTGATCGCGCTCGCGCTGGTCGGCCAGCACGGCTTCGAACTCGACGCTCTCGCCGCGGGCCCGCAGCTCTTGCCAACGGCGACGCGCTCGTTGTTCGGCGCTGGCGACCAGAAAGATTTTGACCTCTGCGTCGGGAAAAACG
>PMZC01000261.1 GCA_003170555.1 Deltaproteobacteria bacterium | reverse complement strand
ATCCGGCGGCGGTCGAGAGAGCCGGCGCATTCAACAGCGCTTCGACTTCCGGGTAGGTCAGCACCTTGGGCAGCGGCCGCGCCGACTTTTGCAACTCGACCAGTTCCGCCGGGTTCGATGAGATGACGCCTTCTTGGTAGAGAAAGCGCAAGAAGTTGCGCACCGCGACCAGATTCCGCGCCGCGGTTCGCGCGGAGACTTGATCTTGATTGCGGCGGTGCAAGACGAAACCCAGCACTTCGGCGTCGGTGATTTTTTGCACGTTGCCTACACCACGGCCGACGCAGAACGAGACGAAACGCGCCAGGTCGCGTCCGTAGGCCTCGAGCGTGTGCGGGCTGGCGCCGTATTCGACTTTTTTATGGGCCAGAAAACGGTCGACCCACCCGTCCACGTCAGCGGCCCGGCGACGAAAGAAAATCGAGATACTGGAAAATCCCTTCGGTGATGCCGCCCGCCAAGACATCCCAATAGTGCGGGTTGGCGAGTAATGCGCCTTCGTCCTGATTCGTCGCAAAACCGGTTTCCACGAGCACGGCCGCGACATGCGCGCTGCTCAGCACCAACATCGGCGCGGGTTTGACGCCGCGATCGGCTGCGCTCGGACGCACCGAACGCGCCGCCGCCAAAACGCTGTTTTGCAGCGCGTGCGCGAGCAGGTGCGAACTCGCGAGTGATCCGTTGCCGGCGGGACCGGCCGTCCCCGGCGCGACGTTGGCGAGTTCTTCCAGCGGGATGCCCGACGCGCCGTCGAAGCCATAGACGTACGTTTCGACGCCGTTGCTCTCCGCGATGTCGCTGGCGTTGACGTGAATCGAGACGTAAACATCGGCCCGCAGTTCGTTGGCGAAAGCCGTGCGCATGTCGAGCGGCAAATAGTGATCGTCCTCGCGCGTCAGAAAAACGCGCACGTTCGGCCGTCCCCGCAGGCGGTCGCGCACGCGCCGGGCGATCTCGAGCGTGACATTCTTTTCATACAGCCGCGTCGAGTACGCGCCCCAATCGTCGCCGCCGTGGCCCGGGTCGAGCACGATCGTCACCGAGCGGGGCGCCGGTCGAGCCGACGACGAAGCCGGCGGATCATCGGCCGGCGGCGCGTGCGGCGTCAGACGTGCGACGCCCAGCCTGGCCTCGTCCATCTGGTCGCCGTGTTCAAACTCGTCCAGCACTATCTGGTAGTGCTGGCGCGCCGCAGTCGGATCGCCAAGCTGGCGCTCCAGCAACTGGCCCGCCTTGATCAACGCGTCGTCGGCCAGCGAACTTTGCGGATACGTCCGCACCAACCGATCGTACACCTTGACCGCCTCGCGCCAGGCGTCCGCGCGCCCCGACCAATGCCCCATGCGGGTGTAAGCATCGGCGGCGACGAACAGCGCGTCCGGCGCCCGAGAATGCGTGGGGTGCTTTTCGGTAAACGACAAAAAGTCGCGAATATGCCGCGCCCATTGGCGGCGATGCCGCTGCGCGTGCGGATCGGCCAGAAAATGAACGTAGCTTTGCTTATACTGCTGATAGAGATTCTCCCACTCGTCAGCCGCGGCGACGGCGGCGATCAGCAGCAAAACCGCCAGCAGGAAAAAGCCGCGGCGCTTCATTTCAGTTTCTCCTGCAGGCGCGAGAGAATCGTCAGCGCTTCCAGCGGCGTAAGACCGGCGACGTCCAGCGCGCGGATTTCTTCCTCCAGCGGCGAAACGGGCGGGGCGAACAAATTGAGCTGGCCGGTGCGCTTCTGTTTTCGTTCGCGATTCGTTTCCGCCAGCCGCACGTGACCGACTTCGTCGAACTCGGCCTTCTCTAAGTTGGCCAGCACCTCCTTGGCGCGCGCGATCACCGCCTCCGGTAAACCGGCGAGGCGGGCCACCTGAATGCCGTAACTCCGGCTGGTCGCCCCAGGCACGATTTTGCGCAGGAAGAGAATCTGATCGTTCCATTCCTTGACGGCGATGTTGTAGTTGACCACGCCCGGCTTCGTGCGCGCGAGATCGGTCAACTCGTGGTAATGCGTGGCGAACAGCGTGCGCGCGCCGATGCGCTCCGCTTCGTGAATGTACTCCGCCACCGCCCAGGCGATCGACAGCCCGTCGAAGGTGCTGGTGCCGCGACCCACTTCATCGAGTACGATCAAGCTGCGCCGCGTCGCGCTCTTCAAGATGTCGGCCGTCTCCGTCATCTCGACCATGAACGTGCTTTGCCCGCGCGCGAGGTTGTCCGCCGCGCCGACGCGCGTGAACACGCGATCGACCAGGCCCAGCCGACAGCTCGAGGCGGGGACGAAGCAGCCCATTTGCGCGATGATTGTGATGAGCGCCACCTGGCGAATATAGGTCGACTTGCCGGCCATGTTCGGGCCGGTGATGAGCAGCAGGCGGTTGTCGCGCGTGTCGAGCAGGCAATCGTTCGGGACAAAGCGCTCTTCGGTGAACGCGACCTCGACCACCGGGTGGCGGCCGTCGCGAATGTCGATCACGTCATCGTCGCTGATCGTGGGCCGGCAATAACCGCGCTGCTCAGCCAGCCGCGCGAAGCACGTCAGCACGTCGATCCATGCGACCACCCGCGCGCTGTTCTGAATCCGCCGCACTTCCTGCGCGACGCGTTGCCGCAGTTCCACGAACAGGTCGTATTCCAACTCCTTCACGCGATCCTGCGCGGTGAGAATTTTTTCTTCGAGCTCCTTAAGCTGGGGCGTGATGAAGCGCTCGGCGTTGACCAGCGTTTGCTTGCGGTGGTAGTCGGCCGGCGCGAGGTGCAGGTTCGATTTGGTGATCTCGATGTAATAGCCGAAGACGCTGTTGTACCGAATGCGCAGGTTCGCGATGCCCGTGCGCTTGCGTTCGGCTTCTTCGATTTCCGCGATGACGCCGCGGCCCTTGTGCGCGATGCGACGCAGCTCATCGACCTCGGCGTGGTAGCCGCTTTTCAGCAAACCGCCGTCGCGCAAGGCCAGCGGCGGATCGTCGTCGATCGATTGCTCCAGCAGGTCGCGCACGTCTTCGAGCAGGTCGAGCTCGCCGGTCAGCCGCGCAAACAACGCATTGGCGAACGCGCCGAGCGCCGCCTTCATCTCCGGCAACTGGCGCAGGCTGTTGCGCAAAGCGATCAAATCGCGCGCGTTGCACGACGCCAGGC
>PMZC01000350.1 GCA_003170555.1 Deltaproteobacteria bacterium | reverse complement strand
CTCGAACTGCGCCGCCAGCACGATGTACATGAAAATGAAGGCGAGCAGGAAAGCGATCGCCATGTTGGACATGGTCTCGCCCATCAATTTCGCCTGGCCGCTGACCGAGGTGGTATAGGCCGGCGGCACGCTCGTCTCTTGCACCAACCGCTTGAATATGCCTCCCGCCGAACCCAGGTCCAGGCCGTCGAGGTTGGCGTTGATCGTCACCACGCGCTGGCGGTTCAGCCGGTCGATTTCCGTCGGGCCTTTGCCTTCGGAAAGGGCGGCCACCTGGCTGAGCGGCACCGTTCCGACTTTCGGCGAATTCAACGGCAGCCGCTGAATCACCTCGGCGTCGTTGCGGTCCCGTCGATCGAGGCGCAGCCATACGTCGTATTGTTCGACGCCCTCGCGGAACTTGGTGACTTTCTCGC
This sequence comes from Deltaproteobacteria bacterium, assembly GCA_003170555.1. GTDB lineage: Bacteria > Lernaellota > Lernaellaia > Lernaellales > Lernaellaceae > FEN-1099. The sequence continues at coordinate 9,237 of PMZC01000350.1, read as the reverse complement.
CGCCGACCATCGTCTGCAACGTCAGGGCGACATCCGACGGGGTAAGGCCGAGGTCCGCGGCCTTCGGCCGATTCAACGTCAGGCGTACTTCCGGCTGCCGTGAGGCCAGGGTCGTGTCAACATCGACGAAGCCGGGGGTCCGGCGCAGTTTGCCGGCGATTTCGTCCGAGTACTGAATGAGCTTGTCCAAATCCGGCCCGGCGAGATTGTACTGGCATTGATAGCGCCCGCCGCCGCCGCCCATCCCACCCGTGTAGGAAACGGCGGAGCGGATTTCAGGGTACTTCTTCAGCAGTTTGCGGAAGTCTTTCATTACCTCGTCTTGCGAGTAGTCGCGTTTTGCCAGGTCGACGATCGAAACGTAAAGCTCGCCGCGGGTTACGTCTTCGCCGCCCCTGCCGCTGCCGCCGATCTGCGTCAGGGTGAGTTGTACGCCGCGCAATTGATGCATTTGGTCTTCGATCTGCCCGAAAATACGGCTTACTTCGGTCAGGCTCGAACCGGCCGGCACCGTGAGGTTGACCTGAAATTCGCTGCGGTCGTCGTTGGGCATAAAGTCCGTGCCCAGGATTTTGACCAGCGGCACGACCGACGCGACGATCAGCAGTCCGATCGTCACGGTCAGCAATCGATGCCGCAGCGCCCAGGAAAGCATCACGTCGTAGACGCGGGCGACCGGACCCAATGTGCCGTGGGTCTTCTTGTTGCGGAAGCGCAGAAAACGCGAGGAGAGCATCGGGGTCAGGGTGAAGGAGATGACCAGCGAAATGCCGATGGCGAAGGCGACCGTCAGGCCGAACTCGTAGAAGAAGCGGCCGACCATGCCTTGCATGAACGCGACCGGCAGGAAGATGACGATCAGCGAAGTGGTCGTCGCCATGACCGCCAGGCCGATTTCCTTCAGGCCCTCGGTCGCCGCCTGGATGGGCGGTTGTCCGAGTTCGTCGATGTGGCGAAAGATGTTTTCGAGCACGACGATGGAGTCGTCGATGACGATACCTACCGCCAGGGTCAGCCCCAGCAGCGACATGTTGTTCAGCGTGAAACCGAGCGAACGCATCAGCGTAAAGGTGGCGATCAGCGAAGTCGGGATCGCGATGGCGGCAATGATGGTCGAGCGCAGATTGCGCATGAACAACAGCACGGCCAGCGAGGCGAGAATCGCGCCGAGCACCAGGTGCAGGTTCAGTTCGTGCAGCGAACGCCGGATGAAGATCGACTGGTCGGCGACGATATCGAGCCGCACGCCCGGCGGCAGCGTCGGCTCGATCCGTCGCAGCCGTTGCTTCACGCGATCGATGACTTCCACCGTATTCGTGCCCGATTGCCGTACGACGTTCAGCGACACCGTCGCCTGCCCGAGGGCGGCGTCGCCCTTGTGCCAAAGCCGCGCCATGGTGCGCGGCTCCGCCACCGAGTCTTCCACCCGGCCGATGTCGCCGATCGTGATCTGCCGCCCGCCCTGCGTCGCCACGACCACGCGATTGAAATCGCCGACGGTCTCGACGCGCGCCAGCGTGCGCAGCACCTGCTCGCTGGTTCCGCGATCGATGCGGCCCGACGGGACTTCAATATTCTGCGTCGCCAGCGCCGTCTTGATCTGCGCGATCGAAATGCCAAATGACTGTAATTTGTCCAGATCGAGAATAACATTAACCGCCCGGACCCAGTTGCCGGCCAGGTTGACCGCGCCCACGCCGTCCACGTTCTCGATAGAGTCCATCACCTGCAGCCGAGCGATCTCGGATAGCTCCTTCAAGTCGCGCGGCCCGGACACCGCCACCGTCATCACCGGCCGGGAGTCGAAGTCGTATTTGGAAATGACCGGCGGGTCGATGTCCGGCGGCAACGTGCGCAGCGCGGCCGATACCTTGTCGCGCACATCCTGCACGGCATCGGCGAGGTTGCGCTCCAGCACGAAGGTGACGACGACGGTTGATTGGCCCTCGACGCTGTACGATTGCAGCGTGTCGATGCCGGTGATCGTATTGATGGCCTCTTCAATGGGTTTGGTCACCTGCGATTCGATTTCTTCCGGCGAGGCGCCGAGCAGGTAGGTGCGCACCAACACGACGGGAACGTCGATTTTGGGCATCAGATCGACGCCCAACTGGCGGTAAGAGAAAACGCCGAGCACCAGGAGCAACAGCGTGATCATCGACGCCAGCACGGGCCGGCGAATGAAAATGGCGAGAGCGTTCATTGCGCGGCCTCGGCGCGGATCGTGACGGCGCGGCCGTCGGTGAGCAACTCGACGCCCGTGATCACGACTTGTTCGCCTTCCTCCAATCCCTTGACGACGACCACCCGATCGGCGGTTTTACCCGCCATTTCGACGGCGCGGTCCCGCGCCTTGCCGGCCGCCACGACGTAGACGTGCGGATTGCCGGCGAAGGAAAATACCGCGCGGTCGGGAATGGTCAGCGCGCTGGTTACCGTTTTGCTCAAGATCGAAAGTCGTGCAAACGTGCCCGGCTTGATCTTGCCGTTCGGATTTTCAATCTGCGCTTCGATGGCGAACGAGCGCGAGTCGGCCGACACCGCCGGCCCGATGCGCACGATCTTGCCGTGCAGCGGCTCGCCGTTATCGGCCGACAGGTAAGCCAGCACCGCGTCGCCGACGCGCACGTCAAAAGCGAATTGCTCGGGCGCCTCGCCCTTGAATTTCAGCGGCGTCGTGCGCACCAACTGAAAGGCTGACATCCCGGTGTGCACGTAATCACCCGTGTTGATCAGCCGCTTGGCCACCGCGCCGTCGAAGGGCGCGCGCAGAGTCGTATCGCGCAATTTCTTTTGCGCGAGATCGGCCGCCGCCTGCGCCACATCGAGTTTGTGTTTCGCGTCATCGACCTGCTGCTGGCTGACCAGGTGTTTGGCCGCCAACCCCGTGGTCCGCGTATAGTCCGCCTGAGCGGACGTCAGATCAGCGACCGCCTGTGCGACGCGCAACTCATATTCCTCCGACGCCACGCGCGCCAACACCTCGCCGCGCGCGACCCGGTCGCCCAGATCGGCGGCCACCGCGACCACGCGACCATCGACCTCGCTGGCCATGGTCGCCTCTTCCCACGCGGCCAGCGTGCCGGTGATGTCGATGCGCCGCTCGATGTTTTCGCGTCCGACCTTCGCCACGCTGACTATGAAGGGCGCTTCGGCCGCCTTCGCGGCCGCTTGATCGCCGGCGCTCTTCGCGCATCCGGGCGCCGCCAGCAACATCGCCGTAAACATCAAACCAACGATAACCGAGCACCACACTTTCATTTTCGTCTCCCGAAAAAAGCGGGCGGTCCGGCGACGCCCGCGCGGTCGTGATCGATTTCCAGCCGGAGAATCAACTGCTCGAGAAAGCCGTTGAACTGATCGCAAAGTTCGGGCGGCAGGCTCTTGAACATTCGCGAAAACGCCTTGAGGCGGGAGCTGTTGAGCCGCTCCACCAGCGTCGCGCCCCGGGCCGTAATCGAGATGCGCTTATAGCGGCGATCCGCCGCCGCTTCGCTGCGCATCACGAGCTTTTTTTGCACCAACCGCTCGACCAGGTGGCTCGCGGCGCCGCGCGAGAGCTTGAGCTGATCGGCGATTTCGCTCACGGCCAGCGCTCCCTCCCCCTGCAGAATCGAGAGCGTGACCACCTGCGGATAGGTCAGCCAATGATTTTGCATGATGGCCAGACCTTCGCTGGTGTACTTCCCGCGCCGGCGGTTCACCAGGCCCATCACCCGCCTCATCCGCTCCACCAGAACTTGGACGGACGCCTCGCCCGCCGGCGCCGTCAATATTTCGGTTTTCATGACCACCGCCGAAACAGTTGCAGGGTTCAAACTATATTGATTGTGCAAGGAATGTCAAACGCGGCTGGTCATGGCCGGATGGCGCTGTTGTTCGACGACTACAGATTGACCCGCTTCATCCCTTCCGCGGGGTAGCGTTCGCCGGCGGCGGCGCCCAGGGGCGCGGCTTCATCGATCCGCCGCAGCTCGGCGGCGGTCAGCGCAACCGAGGTCGCGGCGATGTTCTCGGCCAGATGTTGGCGCGTGGTCGTGCCCGGGATCGGGACGATGTCTTCGCCGCGCGCCAGCACCCACGCCAACGCGAGCTGCCCCGGGGTGACCCCCTTCTCCCGCGCGATTTCTTGAATACGACGGAGGAGATCGAGATTTTTCTGAAAGTTTTCGCCCTGGAAGCGCGGCGAGTTACGGCGAAAGTCGCCGGCCGGCAGATCGTCCAGCGAGCGGAAGCGACCGGTCAGGAAGCCGCGTCCCAACGGGCTGTACGGCACAAAACCGATGCCGAGCGCCCGAACGGTGGGCAGAATCTCGTCTTCGGGATCGCGGGTCCACAACGAGTACTCGGTTTGCAGCGCGGAAATCGGATGAACCGCGTGGGCCCGCCGGATGGCGCCCGGCGCCGCTTCGGACAACCCCAGCCAGCGCACCTTGCCGGCGCGAACGAGCTCCGCCATCGCACCGACCGTCTCTTCAATCGGCACGGTCGGGTCGACGCGATGTTGGTAGTAGAGGTCGAGGTGATCCACGCCCAGCCGCTTCAACGAACCTTCGCACGCTTCCTTGACGTACTCGGGTTTGCCGCTGATGCCCACAAAGGCGCCGTCGGCGCGGCGCACGTTGCCGAACTTGGTGGCGAGGATGACCTGGTCGCGGCGGTCGCGGATCGCCTTCCCGACCAACATCTCGTTTTTGAACGGCCCGTACATGTCGGCCGTGTCGATCAGCGTGACGCCCAGATCGATCGCTTTCTGAATCGTCGCCGCCGCCTCGGCCTCATCGGCCCGGCCGTAAAACTCGCTCATCCCCATGCACCCGAGGCCGATCGTCGACACCGTGAGCCCTTGTGCGCCCAACTTCCGTTGTTTCATGTGCGAAACTCCTTTCATCGGCGCATCCGCGCCCACGAATTCATAAATTCGCTTCACCTATTAATTAAGCATTCGTGGGAAAAATGTCTTGTCGCGATTAGAAGCTCAATCAGACGCCGGCCATCTCTTCCGAAATTCGCCGGCGCGCGCCAGGGCGGCCATCGCCTTCACCGCGGCCTCCGGCGTGCGAAACAGAGGCACACCGCGCTCGCGGAAAGTCTGCGCCGCGTGATCCTCGCGGATAAAATTCGACGCCACCAGCGGTTTGCCGTAGCGCGCGGGCAACTCCAGCAGGTGCGTCAAATCGAATTCCATCGGCTTGATGAAGTCCTCGCGCGAAATGCCGAGCATATGGCCGGCGACTTTGTGCATCTCCAGCGCGAAACCGGTGTCCATCATGCCGTGAACCAGCACGCCGTCGATCTCATCCGACGCGAACAGCACTTCCGGAATCTTGTCGACGAAACTCTCCTGCCCCATCACAAACGTCAGGTCGACCGGGTTCTTGGCCGACGCGGTGGGTTCAAGGAAAGCCCGAATCCGCGTTTGCAGCGCCGGGCTGAATTCGGGAACCTCCAGCCCCCAGCGCTCGCAAGCATCAGCCATCGAGGTCGCCGGACCGCCGGAATGCGTGAGGATCGCCATGCGCCGGCCGCGCGGCAAGGGCATGTTGGCGAGCGCATTCGCCCAGCCGAACATTTCGTCGACGGTGGACGCCCGCAGAATGCCGGCCTGGGCGCACACGCCGTCGAAGAGGCGATCCGGCGAGCCGAGCGATCCGGTGTGTGACTGCGACGACCGCGCGCCGGCTGAAGATCCGCCGACGTACAACGCGACCAGCGGCTTGGTGCGCCCCACGCGCGTCGCCGCCGCCAAAAATTCGCGACCGCGCTGCACGCCCTCGATGTACATCGCGATCGCGGCGGTCTCGGGGTCGTCGCCCAGGTAATCGAGGCAATCGACCACGTCGATGCTCGTCGCGTTGCCGACGCTGATCGCCTGGCTGTAGCGAATGCCGTTCTCGCGCAGGTACGGCATGGTCTGCGAAACGTAGGTGCCGCTTTGGCTGATCAGGCCCATATGCCCCGGCGCGTCGGTATAGGGGACGACGGTCAGGTTCATGCCCTCGGTTGCGTTGAGCACGCCGATGCAATTCGGGCCGACGAAACGAATGCCGCGACGCACGGCGATTTCGAGCAGTTCCGCTTCCAGGCGCGCACCTTCCGGACCCATCTCGCGAAAACCGGCGGTGGTGATCACCGCGTGGCGCACGCCGTGTTCGCCCAGGCCGTCGAGTAGGCCGGGCGTGACGCGCGTCGGCGTGGTCAGCAAGGCGACCTCGGGGACGAAGGGCAGTTCGGCCGGGGTGCGATAGGCCGGGTGGTCGAAAACCGTCTTCTCGGTCGGGTGCAGAAACAACACCTCGCCGCGAAACCCGCCGTGTAACAGGTTCAGCGCCTGGATCGAGCCCATCTTCATGAAGTTGTTGCTGGCCCCGGCGATCACCACGGATCGGGCCTGCATAATCGTGTACAGCGGATTGTCGGCCATCAGCTCCTCGTGCAAATCACCGGGAAGTCGAACGCGCGCAGGTTATGATGTTTGATCGTCTCGCGCAACGCCGTGAAAAAGAAAAAACGAAAGGGGCGCGGAAGGCCGCACCCCTTGGTTGTTGCTTCTCAAGACGAAACGGAGCGTCACTCGCAGTTCAACTGGAGCCCTTCGCCTTGGTTGATGCTTTTCGCGATTTTCTTCGCGAGGGTCAGGTTGGATTGGCTGAGGATCATCGCTTCCACCTGAATGTACGCGTCGCCCACGAACTTGGCGGCGGTCAGCTTTTTAAGGCTGAGCGCGTCGTCCGGTTCGAGACCCATTTGATAGCCTACCTGATCGTGCACTTCAGCGACGGCCAGGTTCAATGTCAGCGTGGCGAACTGGCGCTCGGCCTTTTCGTAGGGCTCGTCGGCGCCGTTCAGCACGTCGACGATCTGGGCGCGGGTGGTGAACACGGTTTGCATGCTCAACGCGGCCTTGACGATCTCCGCGAGCTCGGCGGCGGAGAACGTCTTGTTCTTTTTGAATTCCTTCTTCCAGAAACTGACCTCCTCCGGACAAACGACATTGTAGGGATCCGGTTGCTTCAGGCCGAAATTGACGTCGACGACATCATGCGCGCCGGTGATCACTGATTGGGTCGGCGCGGTGGAATACTCCAGACCCGCCGGTACGGTGGCCGGGTCGAGATAGCCCACGTAGCAGTAGTAGGCGTTGACGACCAGATAGAAGCCCGCGGTGTCGGTGTAGTCGTAGTCGAACATCTCGTCGGCGCCGTCGATGACTCCGTTGCAGTCGTAGTCGCGATAGAAGATGACGCGGACCGATTCCAGCGCGGCCGACGGGCCTTCGTCGAAAACGCCGTTGCCGTTCGCGTCGAGCCAAACATGGCCCGAGATGGTCGGCGTGTCGTAGCCCCAGGCGGTCGCCGCCAGTCCGAGCATCGCCGCCACGACCAGACCAAAAATTACAAAACGACCCTTCAACATGTGGTTCCCCTTTCGATTGGTAGCCTAAGTTGACTACTTCTGTTTACGAAACGGCCAACGTACTTTCGTACGTGTACTCATGATTGATCGAGCCCGTCGCCGCCCGTTGTTTGTCGCTCGATGGGTGCGGACAAACAGGCGATCCGCAGTCGGCGCCGGCCGCTCGCTTTCGCCTCTTCACTTGCTGAGTCGTCGTCGAAACGAACGAGCCGACGCCAGCGCGAACAACGACCTTACCGGCTTTTATGTCACGAACGCGGTGCTACGACCTCCTTTGACTTACAGGTTTCTCGCTTTCGACAATTGGTATTACTTCAATACCCGTGCCGAAATTGAGAAGCTGATTTTCTCTTTAATATTGGCTATTTATGACTAGAGTGATCAGGCCGCGGAAAGTGACAAACGGAAGAAAGGTAACGGATGATTACGAAGACCGCGTAACGCCGCCCTTGGAAAAGAAGGCGACCGCTATTGCTCGACGATCAGAATATCGACGCGCGTGTTGCGCGCGCGGCCCTCGGGCGTGTTGTTCGACGCGACGGGCACGTCGGAGCCCATACCCACGGCCACCATGCGCGATGGTTCGATGCCACGGATATGCAGGTAAGCCAGCACGGCTTCGGCGCGATCCTGTGTCAGCTTCTGCGCGTCGGGAACGCCGGTGGCCACGTGCCCTTCGATTTGTATCTTCACTCGCGGATACTGCTGCATGATCGTCGCGACCTGATCCAACTCCGCTTTGTCCTGATCGGTCAACGTCGCGCTTTGCGGCCCGTCGAACCCCAACGGTTGGGGCAAGATGAACAGGTCGCGCAGCATGATGACCCCACCGGGCTGGCGGGCGACGACCTCGTGCGCGTTGCCCTCGGCATCGACGTACATGTCGCGCGGCGGCGGATGTGGCGGACCGTTTTCGACTCGCGGATAGGTGAACGACATGCCCAGCGTAATCCGGTAGCGCGGGCTGCCGATCGCCGAGGTCAACCCCAAACCGCCGGCGAGCAGGAAATCCAAACCGACCGGCGTATAAAAGCGCACGCTGCCCAATGCTTCGAGCGGCGCGCTGGCTTTGATGCCGTTGATGCCGTAGTCCAGCGTCTTGCCGACGAACTCGCCGCCGAGGCTGCACCAATCGGCGACCGCCAATTCCACACCGATGCCGCCGAAGACTTGCCCGGCCGGGTTGAAACCATCCGGCCGACCCATAAACAGGTAGCCCGCATTGACCACGAAATCGGCGATGCTCACCCACTTGTCGAGAACCAGCGCCCCGCCGACGTTGGACGCTCCGGCGCCCGCGTAGATATCGGGGTCGCCGGTCGCCAGACTCGCCATCGGGACGAGCGCGATGCCCAGCGACCCGGGCCGGTTCTGCAACAGGCGGAACTTCACCACGATGCGCGCGTCGCCCAACCCGGCGCCGCTCTCCGCCGAGTTGTCGGGAAACGCCGGCGTGACCCGCAAATCGAAATCGCGGCCGTTCGCCGATTGGTATCGCGCGGCGAGGCCGAGGTCGATGACCCCGAACAAGCCAACCGCAGCTTGCAGCTCACCGGTGATCGCATTTTCGACGAGGTAGAGCTTTTTGTTGTCGTTGAAACTCAGCACGAACGGATCGGCTTCGTAATCCGCCAAAAACGCGAAACCGAATTGGCCGCTGGCGTAGGTCGTCGACTTGTACAGCGTCGTCATGTTCTGCGTGCCGATCGCCGCCGGGAAGTTCTGAATGTCGATCGCCCACGCGGCGCCCGCCGCCAGCAAAACCAGTACCGCCGAGATGACCAGCCGCGTTTTCATTCGCACGCCTCGTCGGGATGTTCG
>PMZC01000167.1 GCA_003170555.1 Deltaproteobacteria bacterium | reverse complement strand
GCGGCAAGTAGTCGGCGTCGATTTTTCCGCCGGCATGTTGGCGATGGCCCCGCCGAAAGCCGCGCGCGCCGGAGCAGCCGCGCGTCTGGATTGGGTGCGCGGTGATCTGACCGCGTTGCCGTTTCCCGACGCTGCGTTCGCCGGCGCGACCGTCGCATTCGGCGTGCGCAACGTGATGGATCGCGCGCAATCGCTGCGCGAGTTTCATCGCGTGCTCCAGCCCGGCGCGCGCCTGCTCGTGCTCGAATTTGCGATGCCGACGCTGCCGCTGTTCGGGCCGTGCTATCGTTTTTATTTCGGCCGCGTCATGCCGGTGCTCGCCGACCTCGCGGGCATGGGCGCCGCGTATCGCTATCTGTTCAAGTCGGTGAATGAGTTTCCGTCGCGCGACGATTTCTGCGCGATGCTGCGCCAGGCCGGCTTCACCGCGGTCTCGGCGCGCCCATTCACCTTGGGGACGGTGGTGCTGTACGAAGGCGTAGCGTAGGGGCGTCGTAAAATCGATTCCCAATTTGTGTGCCATAGTCTCGGCCCTCAGGCCGAGGCTGTGCTTTTCGAACCATGACACAGCTTTGAGCTTGAAGGCTCAAAACTATGGCACANNATGAAAAATGAAAAGTGAAAAGTTGAGGTGCTTCTACGTCGAGAGAAACACTGGCCAGATCCGCAGGGCTTCGCGCGTCAGTGCCACTCGAGAAAAATGAAAAATGAAAAATGCGGAAGGAGCACTGGCAAGCTCCGCAGGGCTACGCGTGCCAGTGCCACCCGGCGCCCGAATCCCGAATCCCGATCTATTCGTAATTCGTTTCCGGCAGGTACACATCGCGCGGGCGGCTGGTGCCGTCGGACGGGCCGATCATTCCTTCCTGCTCCATGCGCTCGATGATGCGCGCGGAGCGGTTGTAGCCGATCTTCAGCCGCCGCTGGATATAACTCACCGACGCCTTGCGGTCGCGCGCGACGATATCCACCGCTTTGTCGAACAATTCCTGGTCCACGTCGCCGTCGTCGTCGAGCGACACCTCGTCGAGCGAAGCCTCGTGCAGGTCGGCGCCGGTCGGGGTGCGGATTTCCACATAGGACGGCGTCGGGTGCTTCTTCTTCAGGTAGTCGACCGCGGCGTGCACTTCTTCGTCCGAGATGAACGCCGAATGGAAGCGCGTCAGCTTGGCCGAGCCGGGCGGCAGGAACAGCGCGTCGCCCATGCCCAGCAGGTTATGGGCGCCGGTTTCGTCGAGGATGGTGCGGCTGTCCACGCGGCTGCGCACCTGGAACGAAATGCGGCTCGGGAAGTTGGCCTTGATCACGCCGGTGATCACGTCGACGCTCGGCCGCTGCGTGGCGAGGATGAGGTGAATGCCCGCGGCCCGCGCCATCTGCGCCAAGCGCGCAATGGAATCTTCGACTTCTTTCGCGGCGATCATCATCAGGTCGGCGAGCTCGTCGATGATCAGCACGATGTACGGCAGCTTTTCCGGAACCGGCGGCGGCTCCTCGCCGGTGATCGTGCCGTGGCGCGGCATCTTCGCGGCGGCCTTGCTCGCCTTCTCGTTGTAGTTCTCGATGTTGCGCACGCCGAGCTCGGCCAACCGGCGGTAGCGGTCTTCCATCTCGGCGACCGCCCACCGCAGCAGCAGCGCGGCCTTCTTCGGCTCGGTGATCACCGGGTGCAGCATGTGCGGAATGCCGGTGTACATGCTCAGTTCGAGCTGCTTCGGATCGACCATCAGCAGGCGCACCTGTTCGGGCGTCGACTTGTACAGCAGCGACATGATCATGCAGTTGAGGAACACGCTTTTGCCGCTGCCGGTCGTGCCGGCGATAAGCAAGTGCGGCATCTTGGCCAGGTCCTGCACGAACGGGCGGCCGGAACTGTCTTTGCCGAAGGCGACGGTCAGCGGCGCCTTCGCGTCGTTGAATTCCTTGCTCTCGACGATCTCGCGCAGGTAGACGATCTCGCGGCGCAGGCTGGGGATTTCAATGCCGACCGCGCCCTTGCCCGGGATCGGCGCGATGATGCGCACCTTCTCGGCCTGCAGCGCCATCGCCAGATCGTCGTCGAGGTTCGCGATGCGGCTGATCTTGATGCCCGGCGCGGGTTCGTACTCGAACATCGTGATCACCGGCCCCGGGTGAATCTCGGCCACCTTGCCGGTCACGCCGAGCGTTTCGAGCTTGGCTTCGAGCGTGACCGACTGCGCCAGCAGCGCCTCGCGATCGAGCTCCTTGTTTTCCTGTGACGCCTTCTTGAACAAGTCGAGCGGCGGCGGCTCGTACTCGCCGACGAGCTGGGTGAACGAAATCTGCCGCGCGGTCTGCGTCTCGGCCTGCTCGTGGATGGTGATCGCTTCCTGCTCCATGCGCTTGGATTCGGGCGCGCCTTCCTTCGGACGCGGCGGCTTCGGCTTGCGCGGCGGGGCCATCTCCTCGACGAACGCCGGCTCCGGCGTGATCGGTTCCGGCGGGAGCGGCGGCGGCGCGGGACGCGGCGGCTCGATCACCGGTGCGGCCGCGACCGGCGCGGCGACTTCGATGACGGTCGAGCGCACCGGCGCATCGGCGTCGCGCTTGCGCGGCTTGGCCCCGCGGGCGGCGGGTTTGGGCTCCGCGCGGGCCTCGGCCTCCGCCCCGAAGCGGATCACCGGCTCGCCGCGTTCCGCGCCGGGGGCCGGCTCGCGCTGATCGCGACGTTCGCGGCGCCGCCGTTGCTCGCGCCGCACGGTCCACCAGGCGCCGAGCGCGGTGTACGCCGACGTCACGCCGCGTTTGACGAGCGCGCCCGCGCCGAGGAAGGAAAAGTTCACGGTGATGATCAGGCTGATCAGCACCATCGTGATCGCCACCAACATGGCGCCGACGCGGCCTCCGGCCGAGTCGGTGTCGGCGCGGAAATCGCCGCCGATCCAGCCGCCGCCGCCGGCGTCCGCGCGCGGGAATTGCGGCAGGAAGGTCGAAAGGATCGCGGCGACGAAGACCAGCAGAATCAGGTAGCCGAACAACTGGCTCAGTTTCAGCCGCACCGAGCGGCCGGTGAAAAAGAAGTAGCCGAGCAGGGCGAACATCACCGGCAGGAACCAGCTCGCGTAGCCGCCGAACTGGATCAGCAAATCCGCCAGGTGCGCCCCGACGCGCCCGACGGCGTTGACCGGTTCGCGGGTCGGGTAGTTGACCATGTTGAACGAACCGTCGCCGACGAAATACGACAGCAGCGCGAGGCCGAACAGCGCGGCCACCACGAAGCAGAGCAGACCGAGAATCTCGCCCAGTTTGCCGGGTCGGCCGGAACCGCGTTCTTCGTCATGCGGCATCGGCTAGACCTCCATGATGACCGGAATCACGATCGGGCGGCGCCCGATGCGTTTGTTGAACAACCGGCGCACCGCCCGGGCGATTTCGTCCTTCGTGTCGTCGGGATCGAGGCGGCTCTCGGCGCGCAGCCCGTCGAGCGTTTCCAGCACCACGTGCCGCGCCTCGTCGAGCAACTCCTTGTAGTCGGGTTCGTAGACCAGGCCTTTGCTCTTGAAGTACGGGCCCGAAACGATGACGCCGTCGCGGTGGGCGAGGGCGCAGGTGATGGTGCCGCCCTCCGAAAGGATGCGGCGGTCGGTCAGCACGATATGGCCCACGTCGCCCACGCCCTGGCCGTCGACGTAGATGCGCCCCGACGTCACGCGGCCGTACCGCTGTCCCACCTTGCCCGAAAAGAGGAAGACGTCGCCGTCTTCCAGCACGGCCACGCCCGTCTCCGGCACGCCCATCGCGATCGCCAGTTGCGCGTGCTGCACCAGGTGGCGGTATTCGCCGTGCACCGGAATGAAATGCTTCGGGCGCGTCAGCTTGAGGATCAGCTTGAGCTCCTCGCGATGCGCGTGGCCGCTGGCGTGAACCCGCCGGATCGTTTCATAGATCACGTCGGCGCCCTGGCGGTAAAGTTCGTTGATCACGTTGTGGATCGCCCGTTCGTTGCCGGGAATGCTCTTGGCCGAGATGATCACCGTGTCGCCGGGGTCGATGGCGATCTGCTTGTGCGCCGTCGAGGCGATGCGCGCCAGCGCGCTGAGCGGCTCGCCCTGGCTGCCGGTGCAAAGGATGACGATCTGTTCTTTCGGCGTTTCTTCGAGCTCGCCGAGCGTCAGCAATTGGTCCTGCTTGACGCACAGCAGGCCGAGCTCGCAGGCGATGTTGACGCTGTCGATGATGCTCTTGCCGTTGAGCAACACGCGGCGGTCGAAGCGTTTGGCCAGTTCGAAGATCTGCCCGATGCGCAGCAGGTTGCTGGCGAAGGCGCTGACCAGAATGCGCCCGCGGCAGTTGCGGAAGATGCGCTCCATCTCCGTCGCGACTTCGCGTTCGCTGATGCTGAAACCCTCGCATTCGGCGTTGGTCGAGTCCGACAGCAGGCAGAGCACGCCGCGTTCGCCGAACTCGGCGAGGGTTTTCAGGTCGGCCATTTCGCCGTCGAGCGGCGAGAAGTCGAGTTTGAAATCGCCGGTGTGCACGAGCAGCCCCTGCGGCGTTTCGATGCCCAGCCCGAAGCCGCCGGCCACCGAGTGCGTCATGCGCACGAACTCGACCTGAAACGGACCCAACGCCAGCGTCTCGCGCGCGTGCACGGTGAGCGTCCGCGGCGGGCCGTCGAGTTTGTGGTCGGCCAGCGCGCTTTTCAAAAACGCCAGCGTCAGTTCGGAGCCGACGATCAGCGGCTGATGGCGCCGCAGCAGGTACGCGACCGCGCCGATGTGATCGTCGTGGCCGTGGGTGAGAATCAGCGCTTCGATCTGGTCCGACTTCCCGTCGAGGTAGCTGAAGTCGGGAATGACGATGTCCACGCCGAGCAGTTCGTCGTCGGGAAACATCAGGCCGCAGTCGATCAGCAGAATGCGGCCGCGGCTTTCGAGCGCGAGCATGTTCAGGCCGATCTCGCCCAGGCCGCCCAGCGGGATGATCTTCAGCGCGTCGGGGTCGCTATGCGGCGCCATCGAGCATCTCCCTCACCTGTTCGCGCGCGAGCGAGAGCAGGCGGTCGCGGTCGTCGAAGGTCAGACCGGCGGTCGGAATCGGCCGGCCGATGCGAATGGTGATCAGCCCCGGGCGCGGGAGAATATCCCCGATGCCATGCAGCGCCGCCGAGCCGCTGATCGCCACCGGCGTCACCGGAATGTGCAGTTGCGTCGCCAGCACGAACGCGCCTTTCTTCCATTCGCCGAGACGGCCGTCGGCCGCGCGCCGCCCGCCCGGAAAAATGAAAATGTTCTTGCCCTGCCGCGCGCGTTGGGCGAGCGCGCCGAGGGCCTGATCGCGGTCCGCCTTGCGCCCGCGGTCGATGTAAACGTGGTCCAGCGTGTAAAACGCCAGGCCGAACACCGGCGCCCAGATCAGCGTCTTCTTCGCCAGGAAGCGCAGCGGCGCGGGAAAATCGTCGTACAACGCCAGTACGTCGAGATAGCTCGTGTGGTTGGAGACGAAAAGAAACGGGCCGCCTTCCTTGATGTTTTCCGCGCCCAGCACGCGGACCTTGACGCCCAGGATGAGCTTCCACGCGCCGGTCCAGATGCGGCCGATGCGATTGACGAAATTGCGCTGCTTGTCAAAGGGAGCGATGCACAATACGACGGCGTAGAGGATAATCGCCAACACCAAGGCCGTCACCACGGCCAGCACCAATCGCGCCGCGCGCATTCACGGCTCCTGCCTCCCGCCCTTGCTTGGTTTTCTACCGCAACTCGCCGGGCGCGGTCAATGCCCCGGCGCGATGTTATGTTGAGTCGCTAACGCGCCGCCGCCGCGCCGGCCACGCCGAAGTCGCCGGCGTGATCTTCGATGTATTTGGCGAGCAGTTGCGCCATCAGCAGATGCCCGGCGGGCGAGAAGTGGACGTTGTCCATGAACAGGTCCTCGCCCCGGGCGGCGGCGGCGACGAACGGCTCGACCGGATTGATGAACGCCACGCCGCGTTCTTGGCAAATCTGCTGGGAAAAGCGGATGTAGTCGTCGAGCGAGGTGGCCATGCCGCTGGCTTCCTGATTCGGGTTCTTGATCAGCGCCACGCGTTCGCGCACCAGCGCGCGGTGCAGGTGGTGCACGATGATCAGCTTCGTGCCGTTCTTGTTCGCCGCGTCGATGACGCCGTTCAAATCTTCCTTCAACCCGGCCAACACCCACTTCATCTCGAACGGGTCGCGCCGCCGCAGCGTGCGTTGGATGGCGGCGATGTGCGACAACACCTCGATGCGCTCGCCGCCTTTGATCATGCGGCGCAGCAGGCGGTACACGTTCGAATGGCGCAAAATGCGGTGCGTCAGGCTGACCGGGTCGAACTCGCCGCGCGCCGCCTTGTGTTCGAGTTCGCGCCAGACCTCGAATTCGTTGCGCGCGTTGAACAGCAGGTAGACGATCGCCAGGTCGGGATGATAACGCGGCAGCTTGCGCAGGAAGATCAGCCGGTGGGTGTAGATGTTCGTGCCCGGAATGCCCGCGTTGAGCACCTCGATGCGGTTCGCGCCGTAGCGTTTCCGCAGCATCGTTTCCAACTGGCGCGAATAGGTTTCGTTTTCATTGACCATCACGCCGAAGGTGGTCGAATCGCCGACGTCGATGATGCGATACAGGCCCGGCCGTTTCTCGTCGGTGAATTCGGGGCCGCGAAAGCCGGCGTGATTGGTCGGGTCGTTCATCGTGTTCGCGTTGCCGAAGTGCAGGCTCACGCGCGGCAGCAGCTCGTACGCGGCGTCATAGATGTCGGTGTACACGCGCTCGGAAGGGTTTTTGAATACGCCGGTGACGCCGATCACGACTTCCGCGATCAGCCAGGCCAGCACCAGGGCGGCGAACGAAAAAAGAATCTTGCGGCGATGGGACCGGGTCAACATGCGGGGCATCATACACATATGTTACAATCCGGCCAAGATGAGACGCCGCCGCAAAACGCTCTACATGCTGCTGGCCGTGATCGTCGTGCTCGTGGCGCTCGAAGCCGCCGCGCGCCTCGTCGAGCGAGTGCGTTCGCGCGCGCGATCCGCCTCGCCGTCGGCGACGCCGGCCGATCAGAACCGCATCGCCGGCGAGAACGCCGACGCGGTCCCCTTGCTCGCCTTTCAGCAGATCTTCGATCGTTACCTGGCCACCGTCGATATTCGCGGCCGCGGGTACATGCGGCCGGACAACGTGGATCGCGGCGGTCAGCTCTTCGAGCGCATCAAGCCGCCGGGGCAGCAGCGCGTCGTCATTCTCGGCGGCTCGCAGGCGGGAGCGATGGGTTTGTCCGACGGCGCGAGTTACGCGCGCTACCTTGAACGTTTTCTGCGTGCGCGGCATCCGGATCGCGACATCCGCGTCATCAACCTCGCGCGCACCGGCTATTCGAGCCAGCACCACGTGCTGATCGCCAAGAAGACGTTCGCCGAGATCAAACCCGATCTCGTGCTGGCCGTCATCGGCAACAACGAACGTTTGGATATCAAGGCCTACACCCAGCAGAAGCGGGCGCCGGCGGACGCCGTCGCGTTGAATCGGGCGCTGCGCCGCAATTCCGCGCTGGTGCGCCTGCTCACGCCGCGGCGCGCGGCGCCGGAAGCCGTGGGCGAAGGCGGCCGTCCGTTGCCGCTGCTGGTGAACGATCCGGCGTGGGAAGCGTTTTGGGTCGCGCGCCTGGAGCGTTCGGTGCGTTCCCTCGCCGACGAATGCCGCGCGGTCGGCGCGAAGCTCGTGCTGTGCCAGGAGCCGTCCAACCTGGAGTTCGTCGACGTCCGCGAATGGTGGTGGGCGGAGAACTACGAAAGCGACCCACGCCTGATTGAATCGCGCCACTGGCTGATGTACGGCAAACCGCGGCGCGCCTTGGAATTGTTGGAGTCGTGGGCCAAGGACAGACCGGGACCTAAAGCGGAGCTCTTGCTCGGCAAAGCCTGGCGCGCGGTGGGTGATCGCGCGAAAGCCGAAGAACATTACCGCGAGACCATTCGTCTGCTCGAAACCACGCCGCATATTCAGCCCGAGGTCTATATGTTTCTCAACCTGCAGGCGCGCGCGGCCCTCGGGGAGGCGGAGCGCGTCAGAACGATGGCGCTCGACTATCGTGGTTCGGAAATCGGCCAAACCGGTCGATTGGGCGTCATCGGTCTGGTGTTGCTGGCCGCCGGGCTGAACAAAGAAGCGCATGACGTGTTCGTGCAGGCGCGCGATCAGGATAACTTGGCTATCCGCTCGACCGGCACGAACACCAAGGTCTTGCACCTGCTGTCCGACCAACTCCACCTTTCGTTTCGCGATCTGGACGAGGAGTTTTCCAACACGTGCGCCGATCGCATTTGCGGCTGGGATACCTATCTCGACTATTGCCACTTCAACCCGATGGGCCACGTGCGCCTGGCGGGCCTGCTGCTGGGACTGGTGGAAAAAGAGTTGGGCTTGCCGTCCGTCGCCGGCAACCCGGCCCCGGAGACCGAGCGTTCGCTCTACGCCGCGCTGCGTGGACGTGAACGCGACTTTCCCGAGCTCAGCCGTTGGCTCGGCGTGGACGATACGATCACGGCTTTGTCGAACGAACATATCGTACCCGGCGCGTCGAAGTACCGTTCCGATCCGCGCGACCCCACCAGCTTGTGTTTCGAGGCGGACTTTCTGATCGACAGCATGGCCAGTCCCGAAGATCTGCTGCGCGCCGTCTCGATTTATGAGCGCGCGTTGAAGCTCGACGGCCATTTTGCGGCGGCCCAGGCGAACCTCGATTTGTTGCGCGCCAGGTTCGGGGACGCCGTTTCTCCTTGACACCCGCCGGACATTAGGCGAAATTTCGTAACATTGAATCTCCGTTAGGTAGGATCGTAAAACAAAGCGGCGAGGAGGCGCGGATGCCCGCATCATCCGAGCGGCCGATGATTATTGGCCGCAGCAAAAAAGTAGAAGCGTTGCTGGAGATGATCGATCGCGTGGCGCCATACAAATCGACGGTGTTAATCAGCGGCGAAAGCGGCACCGGCAAGGAATTGTTCGCGCGAGGCATCCACACGGGCAGCCCGCGCGCGACCGAGCCGTTCGTCGCGGTCAACTGCGGCGCCATTCCGGAGAACCTGATCGAAGCCGAGCTCTTCGGTCACGTGAAAGGCGCGTACACCGGCGCGATCTCGTCGAAGGAAGGCTACTTCGAGCAGGCGCAGAAGGGCACGCTGTTCCTCGACGAAATCGGCGACCTGCCGCTGAACCTGCAAGTCAAGATCCTGCGCGCGATCCAGGAAGAAGAGATCATGCGCGTCGGTGATCGCCGGGCGATCAAGCTCGACATTCGCATCATCACGGCGACCAACCGCAATCTGGAAAAGGAAGTGGCCGACGGCCGGTTCCGCGCCGACCTCTATTACC
>PMZC01000364.1 GCA_003170555.1 Deltaproteobacteria bacterium | reverse complement strand
CGCATATCCGAGTGGCTCGAACAACCGGCGGATCAGGTTCTCGCCGCCGCGCGACGGGAGTGCCGGAAGGCAGACCTCGAACGGCAGCAGCTCGTCGACGAGCTCCGGCCGCCCGGTGCTCCGCCCACCCATTGCCGATCCGAAGACCTGGCCGATAGCCACGCTCATGAACGACGAGGCGACATACGGCCGGTCGTTGACGTATGGCTCGAGCGACGATCCCTGGTGCCGGCCCCTCGCTAGGCCCACCGGGTCAATGTCGAGCAACAGCGCCGCGGTGCAACGCTCGGCCGTCGCTTCAGGGTAGAAGACGTGCGCCTGCCCGAACGCAAGCTCGCGCGAATGCACCCGATCGGGGCTCTTGTGGAGCAGGTAGCCCAGATCGGTTGCCGGCGGCTTGGTCAGAGTGATGGTGAGAAGCACCCGCGGATTGTGACAGGGAGCGGCGGTCCTCGGCGGTAGGCGTGGCAACGGACCAACCTCTCCTCGGCTGCGGCGCCATGCCAGAGGCGTTCGAGGACTTTCGCCCGAGGCTGTTGACCGCCGCCCAACGGCTGACCGGCTTGGGCTCAGGGCGCGATTGACACATGCACTGACGTCTGTTAGAAATACTGACATCGGTGGACACGCCGCTGAGACGCAGACAGGAAGAATCGATGACCGCATCCTCCCAAGTGATCTACGCCCGGGTCCCCTCGGAATTGAAGGCGCGCGCGCAGGACTACGCGGACGAGCGTGGCCAGAAGCCCGCATTGGCGCTGGCGGAGCTGATCGACAAAGGGCTCCAGAAGACCGAGACGATCCGCGATCTGCGCCTACGAGTCGACCAACTCGAAGCGGAGTTGGTCGCGGCACGCGGTCATCTGTCCTCCACCGAAGCGGACATGAATGTCCTTCGCGACAGGCAACGAACGCTTGAATCTGCCTATCAGGCGTTAGCCGGCCGCTTGTCGCGGCCACTCGGTGCTTGCCCGAGCTGTCACAAGTCGGTGACCGGGCGTGACCTGTTCGTCGACGGGCGCTGCTCCAACCAGGCATGCGGGAAGGACATCGCCTCGCTGCTAGCCCCCGATCCGACGGGGTTCGATCGGGGGGAGTTCCTATTGCTGGTTGGTGCCGTCGGGCTCGTCCTGGGCATCGCGCTCATCCAATCCAAGAGTGCCTAGGAGGCAGTCCGTGAACACTCAGAAGGTCATCTGGTTACTGGCGGTCAGTCTTGCAGCGTGTACGTGGATCGCCTACGCGGAACATCCAACGGCGAGAAACCTGAGGAGAGCCATCGGAGATACTTGGCCGCTCCTCTAGGCAGCATGGGTGACTTCATATCAACTGGCCCCTCGACACGAGGGGCCAGTTGCCGTTGGAGGACGCGGGCGACCTAGGGGGCAAGGAGACTCCAGGAACGTCTCAAGGCTCAATCTGCTGCTTCGGAGGGGCGGCGTCCACCTCAACGGTGATCGTGCCCTTGGCTGCGCCCTCATGCCACTTGAGTCTGAGCACGCCGCCAGGCGCGGCCCTGATCGCTGCCTTCAATATCCGCCAATCGCCGCCGTACCGGGCGAGGGCGTACCGCAGGATCGCTCCGCTGTTCTCTTCACTAGGTTCGTAAGCCAGTAATTGACTCCTTTGCACNNGCGTTCGCTTAAGGATGCGCCTTCGAGAAGGGCCGGCGTCAGCGAGCGCTATCTACCACGAGCAAGGCAGTCCCTCTGAATGGACTCACACTCGCAGCACGATTTCACGGCACGGGGTTGGCATGAGTCGGACCAGCCTTGTGCCACTCCGTCGCCATCTCATTGCCTCACGGGTCAACAGTGGGCACGGACCCGTGCAGCGCCCGATCCATCGCGTCGGNNGCCGCCGAGTGCCGGAGGTCGTGGAACCGGGCTGCCGGCAGTCCAAGAACTTCGCGCGCGTCCTGGAAGCCGTGCGAGACCGATCCGGGTTCGACATGTCGGCCGATGCTGTCCGTGAAGACGAGGTCGTCGCGGTCCTGCCAGGCCTTGCCGGCCGCCTTCCGTTCGGTCTCCTGGATCGCCTTCTGCCGCTCCAGAGCTTCTCTAGCGATCGACGGGAGCGGGATCGTCCTACGGCTCGTTGCCGTCTTCGGCTGGGCCAGCTCCCAACGCTTCTCGCGACCACGCGCCAGAGACCGGCGAACGGTCAGCGTGCCCGCGACGAAATCGACGTCAGGCCAGGCCAGACCCAGCAACTCGCCGAGCCGGAGCCCGGTCGAAGCGGCCAAGGCGAAGATCGGCCCGAGCGGATCGTCGCACGTGGCGTCGAGGAGACGGCGCACGTCCGGCGCCGTCATATAGCCGACCGGCCGATGAGGCACGTACGGAGGTCGGGCGTCGGCTGCGGCGTTGCGGCCGTATTCCAACAGCCCCCGCGCGCCGAACGACGCGGCTTGCCGGCCCATCGCGTCGAGCAGCGCCCGGCCGACGCCCGGGTCGAGCCGGACCTCGACGACGGCCGCGCCCAGACGCTCGGCGGCGGCCAGCAACGCGGCCCGCACGGCGCGCTCGACGATCACGGCCAACGCGTCGCCGGCCAGGGGAGCGAAAAGAATCGGCGTGCCCACGCGGCTCAGAAACGCGCCCGACAACACCTCGCGAATTTGCGCGGCCACGCGCGCGGTCAGTTCGCCGCCCGACGGCGCGTTGGCGAATCCGATCGATTTGTACACGCCTTCGTCCATGCCGCCGGGCAGGTTCATCGTGAAGGCGAAGATCATGTTCGCGCACGAAAACATGGCGCCCGTCGCGCTCTGCGCTTCGCCGGTTTCGAGCACTTGCAGGAACAAGTCGGCGAGCGGCGCGCGCACTTGCGGCGGGGCATGATCGAGGTCGCTGATTTCCACCACCACGCCTTCGTGGTGCTTGGCCGCCTGTTCGAGGCGCCCGGCCTGATGCGAACCCACGATGCCGCGTCCCGAGCCGAGCAATTGCGCCGCCGCGGTGTGGTAATCCGGCATGCTCGCTGCGTCGATGTTGACGTACGGGATGTTCAGCAGCCGCGCCAGCAACACGGCGCTCTCCGACTTGCCCGTGCCGGGCGCGCCTTGCGCGCAATACCGAATCGGCTGATGCGGCGGGCGCGTCAGGCACTCGGCGCGCAGGCGATCGGCGAGCTTTTGCAGCGCGTCATCTTGCGCGATGAGATGCTCACGCAGAAAGTCGAGCAGCCGCGCGGACGCGATGACCCGCGTGAAGCGCTCTTGCACCGTCGGCGAACGATGAACGCGCGGGTGAATGGAAAGCCCGGCGAGCGTTTCGCCGAGTTCGCCCAGCGAACGGGCGAAGACGTCGGTCGTCGGCCCGGTGCGCCGGCCGTCCGCCCAGAGCCGCACCGCGCGCCGCGCCACGGCGGGTAAGAGGCGCAGGCGTTCGGCCGAAGAATGAGCTTGGAGACCGGCGATCACCTCCTGCGTCAATTCCTGAATCGCCCGCGACGGCAAACCGCCCGCTAATCGCCCGGCTGCGCGGATTGTAAAATCCGCCAGCACCTCGAAAGGCGCCTCCGGCGCGCGCCGGACAGCCGGGCGTAGGGGATCGTTTTCGCCGCCTTGTCCGCCGTGAAAGACGGCCTGGAGTTGGGCGTAGCGGCCGTGAAAGAGCACCGGTTGATTCGCCGCCGAAAGCGCCTCGAGTATGGTCTGCATTTCGCTGTGCAGTTCGTACGGGCTTACGCCGAGACTGACCTGCGTGGCGGGCACGGCCAGCACGCCCGGGGCTTTGCGGGCCAGTTCGATCAGCGCCTTCGCGTTGATCGCGGGGATGATCACGCGGCCGAACGTATGCTTCATCCCGCGGCCGGCTCGGGCTAACGCCGCCAGCGCGAACTCGACGCTCACCGAAAACTCGGACGCCACGGCCACGCAGACCGCGCCCCGCAGCAGGTCGCATGTTTCCGCCGCCCAATCCGTAACGCGCGGACCGGCCGCCGCCGCGAGATCGTCCGCCAGCGGATGCACCGGCGCGACGTACTCCGCGATGCTTTTGTAGGTCTGGTCGAGATCCGCTTGATCCGCGTCGAGCGGCAAATCCTCCTGCACCACGCGAGCGAGCGCATCGATTTTCTTGATCTCACCCAGCAGCGCCGTCGAGCGCGCCAGCGACAACGGCGTCGCCTGCACGCGCAGTTCGAGCCAGATCGACGATGGTCCGGCTTGCGGTCCGTCTTCCGTCTTGATGAGCCGGCACTTGTCGCTGAGCGCGGCAAGCTCGTTGAACAGCGCTTGGGCGCCGATCCGCGCGCCCGCCGGTGGAACGCGCGCGATCTCACAGCGCACCGCCACCGTCTTATCCGCTTCGATTTCGCCGTGACAAGTCAGCACTCCGCGACGAGCGGGCGGATCGCCCGCCTCGATTTGAAAGGCGCGTCGGTCGGGCGTGTAGGTCGGCTCGCGCTCGGCCGCCTGGCCGCACAATTCGCCGACCTGCCGCAGCGCTTGCTCCGGCGGCGACTGGCCCAGGATGTCCGCGAAAAATCCGCTCGGGCCGAATTCGTTCATCTGCTCCCCGTGCGACAATTGAGTTGTCGTGCGCTATTGGGCGAAAAGCACAAGTCATGCCGATCCGGCGAGAAAATAAAAAATGCTTGTTTATCAAAGAGTTGTCAGATTATGCGCCGCGCCCGCCATTGAATTGCGCGTATGAGTTAGCTCTTCGCGAGGACGCGGGGCAATTGAATTGCTGAACGGAATGCAATAAGCTGCGCGTAATTCAATCGGCGTGCGACCGAGCGACCAGCGAAAAAGGGAGGCGGCGTGGAGAAACAGGCGGTCAAGGTTTGGTCCGGCCCCGACGGCTTGCAGTTTACGCAAGGTGACTTCGGCCAGAGCGAGTTGCGCGCCGCGGCGCAAACCGAGCGCGCCGAGGCGCCGATCATGATGCTCGTCGAAACATCCGAGCTCCGCGCGCTGCGCGAACTGGTCGAGCTGGTCGACGACAAAAGATCGCAGCATCGGTCACGCGATCTGTTTTCCTATTTCGGCATGCCGAACAAAAAGATTCCGCTATTGGCCGGCAAGTACATGAAGGTCGGCCGCCTGGTCGGCGCCATCGATCGCTTTTTTGCTCGGTCGCGCGCGGCGAAAGACGAAGACCACGCCAGGCCGAACATGCTGGTTTTGGGCGTGGCGAAGAAAGTCCTCGAGCGATTGCGATCCACCGCGAGAAAACCGGCGCGCCGCTGGCGATCGCGATCGGGGAATGTGCCGGCCCTCACCTGGCTGTTCGAGAAACTCGTGGGGGATGACGTCGACGAGCTGCGGAACGACCCGCGTATGGAGGAGCTCGCGAAGGTCTATCTCGGCGAATCCGTCGAGGTGTTGAAAGTCCGGCAAATGACCCTGCGCGCCGCTGATTGCGACGACACGGTGCTCATCGTGGGCGAAACCGGGACGGGCAAGGAAGT
>PMZC01000122.1 GCA_003170555.1 Deltaproteobacteria bacterium | reverse complement strand
CCCGCGCCCGACGTGAACACCAACCCGCAGATCATGGCCTGGATTCTCGACACCTACGTTACGACGCAGCCGTCGCACGACCGCCAGCGCTGCATGCACGTGGTGACCGGCAAGCCCATCGAGTCGGGCGGCAGCGTCGGCCGCGACAAAGCGACCGCGCAGGGCGTGCTGTTCTGCATCCGCGAGTGGGCGAAGCAGCACAAGTTCAAGCTGAAGGGCGCGACGTATTTCGTGCAGGGCTTCGGCAACGTCGGCGGCTGGACCGGCCGGTTGATGAAGCAGGCCGGCGCGAAGCTGCTCGCCGTCGAGGATTGGTCCGGCGCGATCTTCCACGAGCGCGGCATCGACGCCGACAAATTGACCGCGTGGGTCGCCGAGCATCGCGGCGTGGCCGGTTATCCGCAAGCGCAGGCCATCGATCACGCCGCGTTCCTGAAGACGAAGGCGGATATCTTCATTCCCGCCGCGCTCGAAAGTCAGATCACCGCCGAGACCGCGCCGCTGCTGAAGGTGCGCCTGGTGGCCGAAGGCGCGAACGGCCCGACCGATCTCGACGGCGACCGCATTCTGCAAAAGCGCGGCATCGAGTTGATTCCCGACGTGCTGTGCAACTCGGGCGGCGTGATCGTCAGCTACTTCGAATGGCTGCAAAACAAACGCAGCGAGATTTGGGACCTCGAGGAAGTGGACCACAAACTCGAAAAGAAAATCGTCGACGCCTTCCATCGCGTCGCCGCCGCCGCCAAAGAGTATAAAGCCGACTGGCGCACCGCGGCGTACGTCGTCGCGCTCGCCGCGCTCGAAGCGATCTACAAGGAACGCGGCATCTGGCCGTGAGAACGGTAGGGGCGACCCCTGGGTCGCCCACCATGGGCGAGGCATGCCTCGCCCCTACGAAGACACAGCCGGGGGCGGCTGCGCCACATTTTGTAGGAGCACCCTTTCGGGTGCGATCTGAATCGCGCCTGGAAAGGCGCTCCTACAAGATCACATGGGGCGTATTGCAATACGCCCCTACGATCGACAGACCCCAGACCCTAGACCCCAGACCCGTTGTGACCGTCGTCGCCGCTAATGCCCCATCGCCTTGACGATCATGTCGCCGACCATCTCGCCGGAGAGGAGGCACGCGCTCTGCCCCGCGCCGGGGAAGGTCCAGGCGCCGGCGAGGTAGAGGCCGTGAATCGGCGTTTGCGGCGGCAGCCGGAAGAGAATCGACTGGTCCGGCGTGTGCGCCCAGCCATAAACCGCGCCGCGCGGATTGAGCGTGAAGCGCTCCATGGTCAGCGGCGTGCCGACTTCCATCACCGCGATCGACGCGCGCAGCCCGGGCAGCAGCTTCTCGGCGCGATCCAAAATCTTGTCGGCTACATGCTTTTTCCACGCGGTGTATTGCTCGTAACCCTCGTCGCGGCGCCAGCGATGCGCCCAATCGTATTGCAGCGGCACGGTGATCACCGCGACCGTACCGCCCGGCGGCGCGCAGGTCGGGTCGGCGGGACCGTAATCGACGATGACGTAATTCACGCGGTCGAGGTCGCCGTCCATCCCCGCCACCCACGCCTGCTGCGGATCGTACGTGGTGTTGACGAACGTCGAATGATTACCGCCCAGCGGCGCGAGCACCCGGCGATCCTTGAGGCCGAGATAGATCTGCGCCAGGGAGAAAGAAATTTCCGAGTTGTGAATTCGATTCACGTAGTCGGCCGGGAATTCCGCGGCGCCGACCAGCTTGTCCACCGTCGCCGGTGCGTTCGCGTTGGAGACGACATAGTCGGCCTGATATGCCGAGCCGTCGGCCAGCCGCACGCCGCGCACCTTTTTGCCTTCGACGAGAATGTGTTCGACCAGCGCGTTGGTGCGCACCGCGCCGCCGTGCGCGACGACGAATTGCGCCAGCCCGTCGCTGATCGCCTGCGAACCGCCTTCCGGATAGAACCCGCCGTCTTCGTGATACGCGGCCCACATGGTGGTGAAGTACAGCGCGCTCAGCCGCTGCGGCGGCAGACCGAGGTAGCCCCAGAATTGCGCAAAGGCGCCCTTGGCCCGCGGATCGCTCAGGTCTTCGTCGAGCAGGTCGGCCAGCGTGCTGTGGATGCGCCCGACCACGTCGCCCTGACAAAACGGCGCGAAGAACATCTTCATGCCGCGGCAGAAACCGGAAGTCGTGTACAGCGCGCCCAGTTGCATCATGTGTTTGCGCAGGGCAGTCATCTTGCGAATCAAGTTATGCAGGCCCTGTTTGTCGCGCGGGAACATCGCCTGCATCCGCGCCTCGTACTGCGCCAGATCGGCGGGCGCGTCGAACGTGCGATCCGGATAGATGGAGCGATAAAGCGGATCGAGGCGATGCATCTTGACGCGGTCGGTCACCCCGTAGCGCTGGAGCAGTTCATACAGACTGCCGCCCGGCGCCGCGCTGTTGAGCATGTGCAGGCTGACTTCGAAGCGGTAGTCGCCGCGCTGGAAGGCGGTCATGAACCCGCCGACCTTGTCGTGCTGCTCGAGGACCAGGACTTTCTTGCCCGCGGCGGTCAACCGAGCTGCGGCGCTCAAGCCGCCGGCGCCGGCGCCGACGACGATCACATCATAACGGGTTTCCGCGGCGTTCACCGCCAACGGCGTGAGCAACAACGCCAGCACCAACAAACCGACCGCGATCGTGCGCATCGTTTTACCTCGGATTGATTTTTTTCATCATCGGCCCGGAGCGGCCGGCGGTCAATCGCGCGGGACGCCGCGAGACGGCAGGCGGCGGTCGATCGCCTGAACGGCCGGCCAGGCGAACACGGCGACCGCGGCGCCCACCGCCGCGCCGACCACGACGTCCAGCGGATAATGCACGCCGACATAAATTCGCGAATAGGAAACCAGCACGGTCGCGGGCACGGCCAGCCACAACCACCGCCGGGCGTAGAGGCCGATCACGCAGGCTGCGGCGGTGAGATTCGCGGCGTGGTTGGACGGCATCGACCAGCTTGTCTTGCGCGCCACCAGCAGCCGTACGCCTTCGAGCGCGACGCACGGGCGCACCCGCGCGACCAGCGGCTTGATGAGCTGCGCGCAAAGAAGATCGGTCAGCGCGACCGCGACCACAGCGGCCGCCACGAACACGCGCGTGCGGCGGTCGCCTTTCACCAGCAGCCAGCCGACGACGATCACCAGCGGCGGCCACAGCCACCACGGATGATCGACCGCGCGGCCGAACGCATCGAGCCAGGGGTGGATCCCCCGGCCGTTGATCAGGCGAAACAACGCCACGTCAAGCTGATTGAGCAAACGCGCGCCTCCCAAAGAAAAAGGGCGCCCGAAAACAGGCGCCCTTCGATCTCAACCGACAAAGCCTAATGCGGATGCTTCTTCAGCTTCGGTTTGTGTTCCGGCGCCTTCGGTTTCACCGTGCCATGCAGCACGGGTTTCGCCGGCGGCGGAGTCGGAGCGGGAGTAGGCGTCGCGACCGGCGTCGCGGCTTCCGTATGATGATGCACAATCGGGGCCTGGACGATCGGCGGAGTCGGAGTCGGCTCCTCTTTCTTCGCGCAGGCGACGATGCTCAGCATGCTGAAAGCAAAGCAGATAGCCGTCACGAGAACGATGATTCGTTTCATGCGCCCCCCTTTCGTTGGCGTGAGTCATGTGGGGATGCGCCGGCGCATCCCCACGTTTTACGCTACTTTGCCGCCACCAAAATTAGTGGGCAGGCGGAGGCGGAGTCGGGGCAGCCGCACCCGGAGCAGCAGGGGCAGCCGGGGCAGCCGGAGCCGCCGGAGCGGCGCCGCCAGCAGCCGGGGCCTCAGGGGCCGGGGCAGCCGCGGCCGGAGCCGGAGCAGCCTCAGGCGCAGGCGCCGGAGGAGGCGGAGCGCCAGCTTCGGGACCAGGGCCCGGAGGGGGCGGCGCCTGATCTTCGGCCTTTTTACAAGCGACGAAGCCCAGCATCAAAGCAAGAACCAACCCAATGATCAAGAACTTACGCATGACTGTTCAAACCTCCTGGTGGTACGAAGCCACCTTTGCCCTTGTCACTAGGGCACGTTCTGTTGAATGCGAACATCAGAACTCAATGAGTCTACCTCGGCCCCCAGCGCAAAATGCACAGGCGTCTCAGGTAGACCCTTCGCCTTCGCCATCTAAGGTCTAGTTGGCTGCGCAAAACCATAGGATAAGTTGACGCAAAATGTCAATAGCTTTTTTTGGTGTTTTCGTAATGATTACCGGACGATCATCAGGCGCGGAAAATCCTTTCCCGCTCTTTTTCGTCGAGTAAAGTACGAGATTATCACAAAGGAAATCCGACTCGCCGGTACTGGACAATTGACGAACGGGCCTCGATCTACCTACAATTCGTCCACCAACATTCGAGGAGGACGCCATGCGCGAATTCGATTCGACCCGGGCCCTGGCCGACGCGCGGTCGTTGAGTTTTCCACGATTGGTCGGCAGCCCCGGCGAACCACGCGCGCGCGAAAACGTCGTGCAGCGGCTCGCGGACGCCGGCATCGCCGCCGAACAAAAGCCGTTTCGCTTTTTCCCGGCCTTGCCGTTCGGAATTTTGCTGAACATCGTGCGGCTGAGCGTGATCTTGCTGCTGATCTATCGCTTCCTGCTTTCCTGGCAGCCCCGCACCGGCGCGCTCTTGGGCCTGGCGCTGCCCCTGATCGCCCGCGCGTTGTGGGGCGCCTATCGCCGCGCCGCCGCGCAGAAGCTGGAAGACCACGCGGCGGATTATCCGTGGCACACC
Source organism: Deltaproteobacteria bacterium (assembly GCA_003170555.1). Classification (GTDB taxonomy): domain Bacteria; phylum Lernaellota; class Lernaellaia; order Lernaellales; family Lernaellaceae; genus FEN-1099. The sequence continues at coordinate 871 of PMZC01000122.1, read as the reverse complement.
CGCTTCATTCGCCGGCCGCACGTCGCGCTCGACAGCGCAAACATCGTGGTCGACCTGCCGTTCGTCGGCGAAATCAAACAGCGCCTCGTCTTGCTGGCGCACACCGATTCGAAAAGCCAGAACATGTCGATCGTCACCCGCGCGACCTCGTCGATCTTATTGGCGCTCGGCGTGTTCGTGCTGCCGATCGCCACGTCCCTCGGCCTGCTCTGGCCCGGCTGGGTGACCGGCTCGCTCGCCGCCGTGTGGTGGACGCTCTGGATTCTCGCGCTGCTCGGCGCGTTGGTGCTGACCACGCTCGAGGTGCGCGACGAATCGTGCGGCGCGATCGACAACGCCGGCAGTTGCGGCGTGCTGCTGGAAACGGCGCGCGCGGTGGCGGCCGACCCGCCGCGCGGCGTCGCGGTGCGCGTCGTCTTCACCGGCGCCGAGGAGCTCGGGCTCGCCGGCGGCTATGCGTATGCGCGCGAGGCGCAAGCCGATCCGGACTGGCGCGACGCGATCCATCTCAACTTTGAAGGCGCGGGCAGCGGCCGCAAGTTGTGGTACACCAGCGAGACCGGACCGACCGGCAGCTACGCCGGCGCCGGCGCGCGCGCCACGGACCTCGCGCTGCAGGGCATCCGACGCGCGGGGTTGTCGGCCAGGCGGCTGGGCAAGTTGATCGGCGGCGAGGCCGATCACATTCCGCTGGTCGAAGCCGGACTATCGGCCGTGACGCTCATGTTCAGCGGCGGTCACACCATCGCCGTACACACCCGCGACGACCAGGCCCAACTGCTTCAAGCCGACGCGATGGCCGCGGCCGGCGCGATCGCCCTGGGCGCGGTCGCGGCGCTGGAGGAGAGGGGCTAGGGGCTAGGGGCTAGGG
>PMZC01000395.1 GCA_003170555.1 Deltaproteobacteria bacterium | reverse complement strand
ATGCAGCCGATCTTCGACAACCTTGAATTTCTGCTCAGCTCGCCGACCGACAAGGCGGCGCATTTTACGCGCTTGAACGAGATGGTCGAGAAAGGCGTGGTTGAACTCGAAGCCTTGACCTATATCCGCGGTCGTTCGATTCCCAACCTGTATCTGCTGATCGACGAAGCGCAGAACCTGACNNTGACCGGCGATCCGTACCAGATCGACAACCCTTACCTGGACAGCAATTCCAACGGTCTGACCTACGTGGTCGAGCGCATGAAGGGGCAATCGCTGGCCGGCCACATGACGTTGGTCAAAGGCGAGCGCAGCGCGCTGGCGGAATTGGCGACCAATATCCTATAATCGCGCGTCGCTCAAACGGCGGATCGTCGAATGGACACGTTATTCAAAAGACTGGCGATTGTCCTGGTGGCGGGCTCGGTCGTCGCCTGCGCCGGAGGCTTGCTCTATTTCGCGCTCTTCGCCTCGTTTCCGCCGGTCGAACAGGAAAACGACTTCATCGCCCCCGCGCAGAAGGTGGTGATGATCGACAATCCGGGCGGTCTGACCCATATCGTCGGCTCCGAGCGCACGGATATTCAAATCAACGCCACGCGCAAGGTTACGCCCCGCTTGCCGTGGTTCGCCGACAGCGCCTTGGCGCGCTTCCAATTGGTGGCCCGCGCCGAAAAGGATCGTTACTACCTGTCGGCCAAAACGCCCGCCGGGTGGCGCGGCGGNNGTTGCAGTTGGAGGCGCCGGCCGCCACCAATGTGATCGCGCATACCGGCTTCGGTAATGTGAACGTGCACCAGATGCGCGGGGCGATCGAAATCGTGAATCGCGGCGCCGGGACGATCGTGCTGGAGCATATCCTCGGGCCGGTGACCATCACCGCGGCCGGCGGCGAGATTCGGGCCAACCTGCTCGGCGATCACATGCCGGTGAAGATCAGGATCAAGTCGGGCAACGTGCTGCTCAACATCCATTCGTCGACGCCGGGACCGCTCGACATCAGTATCGAGAGCGGCATCGTCGTTTTGGAGATGCGCCCCGATGTCAACGCGATGCTCGCCTATCGCACCACCGGCACGGTGATCAACCCGTATCCCACCGGCCGGGCTAATCCGCAGCCGGGCGAGAACCATGCCTATTCGATGAGGTTGGGGGCGGGCGGCGCGGCCTTCCACATCGAGGCCGGCCAGGCCGACTTGACGATCGATCAGTTGACCGCGAACGAGTAACCGGCTCGCGAAAACGCGTCAGCGCGCCATCGACACCCAGAACGTCTGCGAACCACGCTGGACGAGCAAGACCAACCGCGTTCCCTCGGGCATCTGTTGGATGCGGCTGTAAAACTCGTCCGCGCTGTGCACCGGCTGCTGGTTGACGGAGAGGATGATGTCGCCGCGCGCGAGGCCGGCGCGGTCTGCCTGACCGTCGGGGTTCACCGAGGTGACCAGGACGCCGGCATTGGGCTGCACGCCGAGCTGTCGTGCGAGTTCCGAGGTGATATCGGTCAATTCAATGCCGAGGCCGCCGGCGCCTGACTCGGGCCGCCCTTCGGCGCCGGTCCGCGGGGCCAGCCGCGTCGTGTTGTCCGGCATGGCCTCCAACTTGATGTGCAAGGTGATGGTCTGCCGACTACGCACGACCTTCAGCGCCACTTCTTCGCCGGCCGGCGTCTGCGCCACCATCGCCGGCAGGTCCTCCGCGGCTTCCACGAGTCGGCCATTGAATTCCACCACCACGTCTCCCGCGCGCAAACCGCCGTGATCGGCCGGGCTGCCCGGAACGACCTGGCTGATGAGCGCGCCCCGCGGCGAACTCAGGCCGAAGGTGTCGGCCAGTTCCTGGGTGATCGGCTGCGTATACGCGCCGAGCCAACTGCGTTCGACATGTCCGCGCCGGCGCAACTGGTCGATGATCACCCGCACCATATTGCTCGGGATGGCGAAGCCGATGCCTTGCGCTTCGGCCATCATCGTATTCATCCCCACGACCTCGCCGTGCATGTCGATCAGTGGACCGCCGGAATTCCCCGGATTGATCGAAGCGTCGGTCTGAATGAAATCGTCGTACGGGCCGGCGCCGAGCACGCGCCCTTTCGCCGAAACAATTCCCGCGGTCACGGTATGACCCAAACCCAGCGGGTTGCCGATGGCGATCACCCAATCGCCTACCTGGAGGTCATCGGAATCGCCAAAATGCAAAAATGGCAGGTTACGGGCTTTGATCTTGATCAGCGCGATGTCCGTCTGTCGATCGAAGCCGACCACGGTCGCATCAAAAACTCGCTGATCGAGCAAGCGCACTTTGATCTGCTGCGCGCTCGCCACCACGTGATTGTTCGTGACGATGTAGCCGTCGGGGTCCACAATGAAACCGGAGCCCTGCCCTTGCCGGATCCGTTGGTGGCCCATCCCATCTGACGCCGCTTGCACGACGTAGATATTGACCACCGCCGGCGCCGCGCGTTTGGCCAGCGCGGCGAATGAGCCCGGCGACTCGCCTCCCTGCGCGAAAGCCGCCGGAGCGGCGACCAACCAAACTGACAGCAAGATAAGAAACAACAACGCGATCTTCTTCATCCGCGATCCTCCGACCGGTCGGCAGCGCCTATGGCTTGGGGTTGCAAACCTCGACGAATTTCATCCGCAGGTCGTATAATGATTGTTCCAGAAAGTGCGCTTCATCCGGCGTCAGATTGCCCGCCGTTTTTTCCTGCAGCATGCCGAGTAAATCAATGTGCTGCTTCGCGACGGCCAGGTTGCGCGTGGTCTTCTCCGTGACCGGGTCGGGCAAGATGCCGAGAAAGATCATGGTCGAGGTCGACAGCGAAAAAACGAAAGAGGAAAAATCGAGCGGCGGCAGTTCCGTGAAATCTTCCTCACATTCGCAGGAATCGAGATCGATGTCCGGAGCTTCGGCCGGTTTCTCCGCCGCCGGCGCAGCCGCCTCGGTCTCGGCGGCTTTCTCTTCCGCCTTACGCTTTTTCACGGTGCCGTCATCCTCCATCGCGAAGTGACGTTTATCCGACACCTTGAAGCCGCCGTTGGTTTCCTTTTTGTTCATGCCTGTCCCTCCTCTCCCTCCGGGATCGCTTGCGGAGGGGGCACGGCCACCTGCACTTTGGCCGGCCGCAATAACCGTTCTTTGAACTTGTACCCCACCATCCAGACGCTGACAATGTGGTTGGCTTCGACCTCGCCCGTCGGCATCGCCATCAACACTTCGTGCTGGTGCGGATCGAGCGCGTCGCCCTTTTGCGGTTGGACCACGGTCAAACCCAGCTTCTCCAGGGTGTTGCGCAACTGGCGGTTGATCTGTTCCACGCCGTCGCGCCACGTCTTGGCGTCACTGTTCTCCGGCGACGCCGCCAGCGATTGGTCGAAGCTGTCCAGCACCGGCAACAGAACTTCGAGCACCTGCGCCATTCCCATCTCGCGCATGACGCGCATTTCTTTGGCCGCGCGTTTCTTGTAGTTTTCGAACTCCGCCGCCAGGCGCTGTAAATGGTTGGTGAGTTCTTCGGCGGTATACGCTTCCGGCTTCTTCTCTTCGACGCTCGCCGGCTCTTGCGGCGGCGCAACTTCGTTCGTCTCCGCCGCGGGGGCCGACTCCGCCGGCGTCGGATTCACCAGGTCGTCGCCGGCGGCCGGCGCTTTCAGATCGGGATCGTGATGTTTCGCTTTTTTTGTCATTCGTTCCCTACTCCCAGCCGCGTTTCAAATCTTGTCTCGGATGAATCGGGTTTTCGCGATCGAACGCCTCCATCAGCGTGCGAGACCGGTCGTTGATGTTCTTCGGCGCCACGATCTTCACCGCGGCATAAAGGTCGCCTTTGCGTCCGCTCTTCGCGGCGATGCCGCGCCCCCGCAGGCGAAACGTCTGACCGCTCTGCGTGCCCGGCGGAATCGTGATGGTCGCGGAGCCGTCGAGCGTCGGCACGTCGATCTGTCCGCCCAACACGGCCTCGGCGATGGTGATCGGCACGGTGCATTTCAGGTCGAGCCCCTCGCGCTGAAAAAACGGGTGCGGCCCGACTTCCACTTCGATCACCAGATCGCCGGCCGATGCGCCGGAGGGACCGGCGACGCCTTTGCCGCGCAGACGAATCTTCTGCCCGGTTTCGACGCCGGCCGGAATGCGCACCGACACCGTGTTGCCCGGCGCGAGCTGGATCTTCATCACGCCGCCGCGCGCGGCCGTGTTGAAATCGACCTCCATGTGGTATTCGAGGTCGCGACCGCGCATCGGCTCGCCGCCGAAACCGTAGGCGTCCGTGTCGGACCACGTACGACGCCGGCGGCCGCCGCCGAAGAGTTCGCTCAGAATATCGCCGAACGACCCGGAAAACTGTTCGCCGCCCGCGCTGAAACCCCCGCGCATGTTGGAAAAATCAAAGCCGGAAAAATCGAAGCCGCCCGCCCCCGGCCCTTGGCGGCCGAAGGTGTCGTATTTGCGCCGCGCGTCCGAATTCGACAGGACGACGTAGGCCTCGGAGATTTCCTTGAACTTCGCTTCGGCGTTGTTGTTGCCGGGGTTCTTGTCCGGGTGCCATTTTTTCGCGAGTTGCTTGTAAGCTTTCTTGATCTCGTCGGTCGAAGCGCCGCGGCCGACGCCCAGAATTTCGTAATAGTCGCGCGGTTTCGCCACCTCGATTTACTCCGCTTCAGCGCACCGGAATTTCCCGGCCGCCCTTCGGCTGCTTGAAGAGCAACCGAATGATGAGCACGCCGTCGGCGAGTTGCGCCTCGATCTTCTCTTCGTCGATATTCGCCGGCAATTCGATTTCACGATTGAACGCCCCGTGCGGCCGCTCGAAGCGGAAGACCGATTCGGGATCTTCACCGCGTTCATAGGGGCGAGAACCGGAGAGCGCCAGCGCGTTGCCTTTCATTTCCAGCCGGACGTCCTCGCGGGCGAGGCCCGGCAGATCGACATACAACACGTACCCGGTGTCGCCTTCGAACAGATCGATCGGCGGAATCCAGCCCTCGGCGCCGGCCCGCCCCGCTTCTTGCCAACCGGACGTGAAACCGATGTCGACGAGGTTACCCAATTGGCGCTGCAACAGCGAGATTTCCCGCAGGATAGCGCGGAATCCCGGATTCACCATGTCACTGTCTCCTGCGAAAAAGGGCGGGCACGACCTTCGCCGTCGCCACGCCCCGCGTCTGGATGCTCGCTGTGCGTCGGCCAGCCGCGTCAGTTTTCATCGACGATTTCGGCGTCGATCACCTCGTCGCCGTCGCCGCCCTTCGGCCCCTGCTTGCCGCCGCCCGATGAACCGCCGCCGCCGCGCCCGCCGCCCCCACCGCCGCCGGCCTGCGAGCTGGCTTTTTTGTACATCGCCTCGGCCATGCGATGCGACGCCTGGGTCAGCGCTTCCATCTTCGCGCGAACCTCGTTGGCGTCTTTGGCCTCGAGCGCTTTGCGCACCGCGGCGACCGCCTCTTCAATCGCTTTCGCGTCCGCGTCGCCGACGGCCGCGCGGTTTTCTTTCAGCATTTTCTCGGTCTGGTAGGTCATGCTGTCCGCCTGGTTGAACAGCTCGATTTCCTCGCGCTTCCGTTTGTCTTCTTCCGAGTGCGCTTCGGCCTCCTTGACCATGTTCTCGACTTCGTTCTTGTTCAATCCCGACGAACTGGTGATCGTGATGGACTGCTCTTTGTTCGTCGCCAGATCACGCGCCTTGACGGAGAGGATGCCGTTCGCGTCGATATCGAACGACACCTCGATCTGCGGTACGCCCCGCGGCGCCGGTGGAATGCCCATCAGGTGGAAACGGCCCAGCGTGCGGTTGTCGCGCGCCATTTCGCGTTCGCCTTGCAGCACGTGGATCTCGACGCTGGTCTGACTGTCCGACGCGGTGGAAAAGATTTCCTTCTTCTGAATCGGAATCGTTGTGTTGCGGTCGATCAATGCCGTCCTGACGCCGCCCAGCGTTTCGATGCCGAGCGACAGCGGGGTCACGTCGAGCAGCAGCACGTCCTTCACGTCGCCGGCCAAGACGCCGCCTTGAATCGCGGCGCCGACCGCGACCACTTCGTCCGGGTTGACGCCCTTGTGCGGTTCTTTGCCGAACAACTCGCGCACGACCTCTTGCACCTTCGGGACGCGCGTCATGCCGCCGACCAGCACCACCTCATCGATGTCTTTCGGCGTCAGCTTCGCGTCGCGCAACGCCTGCCGGCACGGCTCGAGCGAGCGCTCGATCAGGTCGTCCATCAACTGCTCGAGCTTGGCGCGGGTCAACGTGAAATCGAGGTGCTTCGGGCCGGAAGCGTCGGCGGTGACGAACGGCAGATTGATGTTGGTCTGCTGCGCCTGCGACAGCTCAATCTTCGCCTTCTCCGCCGCTTCCTTCAGCCGCTGGAGCGCCATCTTGTCCCTGGACAGGTCGATGCCTTGGTCCTTCTTGAACTCCTCGATCAGCCAGTCGATTACGCGCTGGTCGATGTTGTCGCCGCCCAGGTGCGTATCGCCGTTGGTGGCTTTGACTTCGACCACGCCGTCGCCGACCTCGAGAATGGAAATATCGAACGTGCCGCCGCCGAAATCGTATACGGCGATGGTTTCGTTTTTCTTGCGATCCAGCCCGTAAGCGAGCGCCGCCGCGGTCGGCTCGTTGATGATGCGCTTCACATTCAGCCCGGCGATCGCCCCGGCGTCTTTGGTCGCCTGGCGCTGGCTGTCGTTGAAGTACGCCGGAACGGTGATCACGGCATCGACCACCTTGGTTCCCAGGTAATCTTCCGCCGCGCTCTTCAATTTCTGCAAAATAAGCGCGCTGATTTCCGGCGGGCTGTACTGCTTGCCGCTGACATCGATGCGGGCGTCGTCGTTCGGGCCGCGCACCACCTTATACGGGACCAGCTTGATTTCCTCACCGACCTCGTTGTGACGCCGGCCCATAAATCGCTTGATCGAATAAATCGTATTTTCGGGATTGGAAATCGCCTGGCGCTTGGCGACGGTTCCGACCAGCTTCTCGCCATCCTTGGTGAACGCCACCACTGATGGCGTCGTGCGGCCGCCCTCCGAATTGACGATCACCTTGGCCTCGGCGCCTTCCATCACCGCGACCACGGAGTTGGTCGTACCCAAGTCAATGCCGATAATCTTAGCCATTCCCGTCTTCTCCTTTCGATAACTACTCACCCATCGAGCACGGCTAACATAATCACCTGCCCTATGCTTGTCAATGAAAACGCAGGGGTTTTGGGCCTAGCGGTCGGCGGCGCACGGCGCGTTCACGAATCTAAAAACGACGCTGCATAACTACTTGAAGACGAAAAGGATTATCGCCGGTTCGGCGATCCGGCGCGACAAGTACAGAGAACCGTCGCCGAGGGGGAACGCGGAATCACCGCGCGCGCCCATGCCGCCGCCAAAGATGGACGAGCGACGCACGACGACAGGATAATCAGTATTTGACCGCGGGAACATCGGTCGCTAGAATCGCCGCGAACCAACAAACGACGTGGGTAGTGGTCGTGCGGAAAGCAAAAAAAGGACTGCCGTTTCTGGTGCTAATGCTGGCGGTGCTCTTACCGGCGTGCGGCGATCAGTTTTTCGACAAAGAAAAAGTCTACAGTATTGACGAACGGATCAGCGACGTCGGCAAAGGCGCCGATCTGCTCAACGCCATGGACAAGGCGCACATCGACAAAACGGTGTTGATCGGCGCATACGATGCGGCCTTCGACCCCAATGAAAAACCCAAGTGGTCGTCCTCCGAAGCGTCGAACTTGATTTTGCTCGAAGCGAAGAAGAAAGCGCCCAACCGCATTGAGATCTTTCCGCTCATCCGCGGCGACGAACCGAAGATGCTCGACTACGTCAAGGAACTGGTCACCGACGGCGCCCGCGGCTTTCACCTCAGCAACGGCGTGGCCCGGCTGCGGCGCATGCCGCTCACGGACGAACGTTTGCGCCCGTTGTACCAGTGGTGCGAGCTCAACCGGTTGTCCATTCACCTCGATCTGGACTGGGACCAATACCACGCGGAGTTTGAACAACTGCTGCGCGATTACCCGAACCTTTTCTTCGTCGTATCCGGCATGCTCGGTCTGGCCGACAATCTCGACAAACTGGAGATGATGTTTGAGCGCTATCCCAACCTCTTCGTCGACCTTAGTTTCGGTTTCGAGCCGGACAAATTGCGCGGACTCCAGGCGCTTTCCCGCCAGCGCGACAAGGCGCGCGAACTGATCATCAATGAAAAGGAACGCTTTCTCTTCGCCACCGACGTGCGCATCGCCAACGCCCCGGGGCGCAACCTCGATTGGCTGAACGAGTATTTCTTCGATTCCCGATCGTTTTTGGAACGCGGCGCCCTGCGCTTGAAGCTGCTGCTCAATGGCCAACCGACGATCCAGAAGATCGACGGCCTGAAGCTGCCGACCGACGTTCTCGAGTTTGTCTATCACCACAACTTCAACAACATCATCACCGAACATCCGTCGGAGTATGAGAAGTACAACCTCGATCACCTCCTGCGCGTGATTCCGCCGCGGGCGCAATACGATGAAGAGGCCTCTTACCGCCTGGTCACGGCGTTGGTCACCGGATTCACCAACCCGGCCGAGGGCGTCTTCAGCACGTTCTTGCACAACGTGTTGTCCGGCGCGGTGACCAGTTGGAAGGAGATCACGGGCGCCGACACGCCGCTCCATCTCGCCGCGTTGGCGCCGTTGGATCAATGGATACCGCGACGGATGAAGGTGGACCGTCCGGTGAAAATCGAGGTGGCGCCCAACGCCGAGGCGTTACTGGCGCTGTTGGCGCGCGACCCCGGCACGTTGGCCATGGTTCCGTTTGACCAACTGACTCCCGCCATGAAGGTGCTGCTGGTCGACGGCGAAGCGCCGACCGGACGCTACGTCCGCGATTGCGCCAAGCGCGGCGGCGCGACGATCGGCACTTACTTCCACAGCTATCCGGTGCTGATTCCGCTGGCTGTTCCCGACGCAATTCCCGCCGAGATGATCTATGACCCCTATCAAATCCGCACCGTGATGATCGGCGACGATATCCTGCCGGCCGAGCTGCCGGGCGGCGAGGCGGGCGACGTGCAGCCGGCCGACGACGCGATATTCCCGCTCGGCGCCATGCTGCGCGAGAGCGACGTGGCCATGACGGTGGTTGAATCGCCGTTGGTGGACAACTGCGCGAGCGCACCCGGCGATAATCGACTATGCACCGACCGGCGATGGCTCGCCGCGCTCGATTTCACCGGCGTGGACGTCGTGGCCGCGTTGGGGCGGCATCTTCTCGACTACGGCCAACTCGCCTTGACCGAGACCCTCGCCCTGTTTCGCCGCCATTCGATCGCGCCTTTTCAGAGCGGCATCACCAACGCGGTGACGATCCACGTCCGCGGGCAGTCGTTTGTCTTTCTCGGTTATGATTCCGGCTACCTCTCGTCCTGGTCGGCCGACACGTTGCGGCAGGAAGTCAAGCAAGCGATGGCCGGCGGCGGACGCGTGTTTGTCTTTCTTTACCAAGATCAGACGGCGGACGAACAGTCCATGCAGGGCGCTGCGCGTGCGGCCATCGAAGCGGGCGCGGAAACCGCGTTGATCGTCGGACGGTTCCCGCCGCGGCCGATGGCGTTGTATCAACAGCACGTGCTGGTGCGAGGGCTGGGCAACCTGGCGGACACCGACGAGACGCAGTCGGGATCGGACCTCGCCTTCTTGGCCCGCTACGTATTTTATCAGACCCAACTGGTTTCCGTGGATCTGATTCCGCTGCAACTGAAAAACAAAACCGTGCAGGTCGCCGCGGGGGCGGTGGCGCATCGGGCGTTCTCGCTGCTGTTCCCCAACTGAGCCTGATCAGGAAAGGGCCGCTTCCCCAGCGGCCCCGTTTGCTTCAGATCGATCGGCGTGATTCGTCAGTCGCCGGCTACTCCAACACGTGGATGTTTTTCTTGGCGCAGATTTCCTTCAGCTTCTTCGGCCACACGGTGACGCTGAC
>PMZC01000260.1 GCA_003170555.1 Deltaproteobacteria bacterium | reverse complement strand
TTCCAGCAGGCGACGCACGGCAAGCTCGAAGGCGCGGGCCGCCGCGTCCAGATGCGTTTCGACCTGACCGACAACGACCTGGAGCGGCAGATGAGCGGCTACTCGCTTCGCCACACGCTGACCCACAACAACGACATGGCGAAATTCGTGGAAACGGCCTTGGAGAACAACGGTGCGATGGTGTCCACGGTGGAGAAGATGCGGATCGGACTCACGCCCGGCGGCATGTCGCCGGTCGCCGACATGGAGTCCGGCGGCGGGACGTATTTCTTTACGCGCATCCGCACGACGCCGACGAAGGCGAATCCCGGCAGTGCCGGATTGTACTTCAAGAAGAACCTGCTGCGCCGGATGGACTCCATCACGTATGATAACGACAAATACGGGCGCTGCACCGGCGACACGGTTCGGCGGCTCCGCAAGTCGCAGGTCGACCAATGGAAAAAGATCGTCCAGCGCGACGCGAGCGACGAGACTATCTTCAAGTACAGCGTGACCCTGGTGGACAACCTGGATGCCATCGTCGCGCCGAGTCAGAAGGCGCGGATGGAAATTCTCATGTCTTTCAAAAAGCGCGGTATCTCGACTCTGCCGGACGGCCGGAAGATCGAGGACATCGTGTTTGCGAGTTACTGAAATGGGCAAGATCGACGTAAAAACGGAAGCGGCTAAACTGCAAGAGACGCTCGACGGGATCACCAGGAACGGCTTCTGGTTCGGGGTGTATTTCCCGGAAGGCGACAACCTGACGTTCCATCCCTATCGCTTGGAGGTGCTGGGCGCGCATCCCGATCTCGCGCCGGACGGTTCGGTGAAGGCATGGAATTACTCGGTCCTCATGATCGACCGTGGCTTCGTCGACTTCGGGGCGAGCACGCACGGCAACCACCTGCACTTCGTGACGAAGATCGAATGGGTGCGGGCGCCCGATGCCCGGATTTACGCGGGACGCCTGTTTGACGACGACGGCAACAAGATCATCATCAATGAACTCGACTGGAGCGAGGACCAGGAGCTTGCCGACGAATGGAAAGCCTACGTCAAGCGGCTCGACACCATGCCCAAGCGCGTGGAGGAGTGCCGCAAGTGCGTGATCCGGGAATTCATGGAGATGGTGGAGGCGCACTTCCGATGAAACTGCGGTACATGATCGACTACGTTTATGACGAGAAGCGTTTTGAAAAGGGCCTCGATCCTTATGTGGCCTGCGGGCTGTGGGTCGTGACGCCTACCGGATTCGACGCCGGTTATTTACCGGGCTTCGAGGAACGCGAGGACGAGGTCAATTGGCTCGTCAATGGGTGGGTCGAGCAGGACACCAAGCCGTGCCTCAACCCGGGCTTTCTGGAATATTGGCGCGAGAGCCGCTCACCTTATCGCGGCGCGTTCGGCGAGACCGTCGAGACCGACGAGTACGAAAGCTCCGGCAAGGGTATCGAAGCGGTTCTGGAACGACTTCGTGGAGAACAGCAAAAGTAGGTTGCGGCCGCTGTTCGGGGTGGAAGTAATGCGGGGTGAAAACTTCCATTTTTTGAACTTGCCCTTTCTGAAACGGACCCATATTCTGCTCGCATGAAGAAGCTGATGGCCTATCTGGAAAAGCTGATCGCCGAGGGATTTTTCGGCACGGTGACGCTTTCTTTCCAGAGCGGCAAGCTGTGCAACATCAAGGTCGAGCGGAGTTTGAAGCCGACCGACCTGTGACAACCGCATAGACCTTCGGGGTCGTCGAAACCATCGAGCCCCGGTGAAGTTGGGATGAAAATTTCCCGCTTCGCCGGGGCTTTTGTTTTGTGGAGCGAGTGTGGCGCTGCAAACCGACATGGACCGGCTGACTTTCCTGCTCGAAACGGAAGCGGAGCTTGCGCTCTTCGGCGACGAGCAGCTATCGGCCCAGGCCGCCGACGAGCAGCGCCGCTACGTCACCAACTACATCGGCTCGAAGCAGAAGCTCATTGATTTCATTTGGGAGAACACGCCGGACGACGACCGCGCCGTGGCCGACCTCTTTTCCGGTTCGTCGGTCGTCGGCTTCATGTTTAAGCAAAAAGGCAAGGCCGTCACCGCGAACGACAAGCTCCGGTACTGCTACCACATCGCCCGCGCGATCATCGAGAACCCCGGCCAGACGATCACCGACGACGAGATCGCGGCGTTGCTGGCCGATAATCCGGCGGCGGGCGACTTCGTTCGCAAGCACTTCGCGGGCATCTATTTCTCGGACGGCGTTCACGGGATCATCGATACGATCCGCGCCAATATCGACAAGCTTCCCGCCGACGGCTTTAAGAGGGACATCGCCCTTTTCGCCCTGGGGAAGTCCTGCATCACCGGCAAGGGCGGCTTCGGGCATTTCGGAACCACGATCCCCCACGGCGACCGCCAGGACAGCCCCGAGCGCTTCAAGCAGCGCTTCGCCGACAACGTCCACACGATCAACTCGCTTGCCTTCGACAACGGACAGCCATGCCGGGCGGCCTGCGCCGACATCATGGACATCGGGCCGCAGGTAAAGGCCGATCTCGCGTACTTCGACCCGCCGTATGCGACGCATTTCTCGCAGACCAATTACGAACGGTCCTACCACTTCATTGAAGGACTGATGACGTATTGGGACGGCAAGGAGATCATCGAGGGCACCAAAACCAAGATTTACCGGATCGAGAAATCCGGGATGACGAAGACCAACGCGGCCAACTTCTTCCGCGATTTTCTTGGGGCCTGCGCGCACATCCGCAACTGGATCATCAGTTACCGCGACCAGGCGTACCCCACCGAAAACGAGGTGAAGCGGATCATCGCGGATTTGGGCCGGGATGTTTCTCTAAAGAGCAAGGACCACCACTACCAGATCAGCGCGAAACATGGTGACGCCTCGAATGCGAAGGAGCACCTGTTCCTGTGCTCGGCGAAAGAGGCTGCGCAAGAGATGGACGAAGCCGCCGACTTCCACGACCTGGGTCTGTGCTCGCTCGGCGACTGCGATCTCGACCTGCTGTCGGCGTTCGCGGCTGACGACAAGGTTCGCGTCTCACCGTACATGGGCAGCAAGTATTTCGCGCTCGAATGGATTTGGAAGAACAGCCCGCAGGACGCCAAGTCCATGCTGGACGCGTTTTCCGGCGGCGGGAACGTCGCGTATTTCTTCAAGCACAAAGGGCTGACGGTCTACGCGAGCGACCGGATGCACTACCCGTGGCACATCGCCAGGGCGGTCGTCGAGAATCAATCGGAAACCGTATCGGACGAAGAGATCAACGCTCTCCTCGCGGACAATCCCGACGCTGGGAAGTTCTGCGAGAAGACGTTCACCGACTACTACTTCACGCCGGAAATCCTTCACTTCCTCGACAACACCTGGGCCAACGCGCAGAAGCTGCCCGGCTACAAAAAAGACATCGCGCTCTTTGCGATGGGCTACGCCTGCATGACCAAGGCGCGGTTCGGGGAGTTCGGCCGCAGCAAGAAGGGTATGACCGGGCGCCCCGAGGACGAGTCGAAACGCGACACGAGCCTGGGTGAAATCCCGATTGACGATTTCCGCGATCTGTTCGTGAAGAACGTCCGCAAGATCAACAATCTCGTGTTCGATTCGGGGACGCCGTGCAAGGCGTTCTGCGGAGAGGTGCGCGAGATCCTGCCGAAGCTCGACGTGGACCTGGTCTACGCCGATCCGCCGTACATCACCGAGTTCGGGGCCAACGATTACGAAGGCAAGATGCACTTCGTCGAGGGCCTCATGACGATGTGGGCGGGCAAGCAGATCCGCGACAACGCCCGCCGCGATTACGAATCCGGCACCAAGTACAACAAGGAGACCATCGCGGCGCTGATCGGCGACGTGGTGGAACGCGCCCGCGCGAAGTCCATCCTCATGTCATACCGGGACAAGGCGTTTCCCCGCGAGCCGGAAGTCGTCGAGATGCTCAAAAAGCGTTTCGGCCAGGTCGCGGTGAAGCGCATGGACGTCCGGTACAACATCGCCCGCTACGGCGCACCGGGCGGCGGGGCCGACGCGCAGGAACTGCTCTTCGTGGCCAGCGGCCCGCTCGCGGCGCAGGCGAGCACGCACGCCAATTTCCACACCCGGATCACCGGGCAGGTCATCACCAAATCGCTGATCGCCCAGGCGCAGACGGACGAGGGCGACAAGCGCTTCTCGTTCATTCTGACGCACGTCGGGACCAACAAGAACGGCGACAACTTCACCGAAGAGGAATGCCGCAAGGCCTACCAGACCGTGGTGGGCACGAAGATCGACGTCGCCCACAGCCAGGATTTCCGCGACATCGTCGGCGGCGTGGTCTCGTCCGAATACGTCGAGGACGGGGAGCAGAGCCGCATCGAGTGCGTCGGTGAACTCTACACCGGCGTGACCGAAGCGGCGCGCCAGGCCTACGCGCTCGTCCGGAAGGGGATCATCCGGCAGGTCTCGATGGA
>PMZC01000353.1 GCA_003170555.1 Deltaproteobacteria bacterium | reverse complement strand
GGGCTCATGGGCTGGCACGTGGTCGCGATTCTGCTGCATATCGCCGCCGCCTGCCTGTTTTTCCTCTTGGTGTGCCGTCTGCTCGATGACGTAGCGCTGTCCGGCTTCGCGGCGTTGCTGTTTCTCGTCCACCCGCTTACTTCGGAGGTCGTCGGCAGCAACAACTTCCAAATCTCGTCGGCCGAAGCGATCTTCGTTTTCGGTTGTCTGATGGCTGCGTTGCGCGGCCGGTGGGGCGTCGTTTTCCTTTGCACCGCGGCGGCCTTGAGTTTTCGGGAAAGCGCGCTGGCGTTGCCGGTCGTCGTCGGCGTACTGGCGCTGGCCAGGGCGCGCGCGCAACGAGCCGCCTGGGTATCCGTCGCGTCGTCGGCCGCGGCCTGTGCGTTGTACGTATTCGTGCGCTTTGGCGTGCTCGGGCACGGTTTGCTGACCGCCCCGGTTCAATTGCCCGCCGTCCAGCGGATCGGCTTGATCGCGTTTCACGCGGTGCGGCTGTTTGTGCTGCCGCTGCCGGGCAATCTGTCGCTGTACCACGATCTGCGCGCCGAAACGTTTGTTGTCATCGTCGGCTGGCTCGCGTTGGCGGCGGCGGTCAGCCTGGGGGTCTGGCTCGCGGCCGCCGCTCGCCGTGACGAAACCCGGCGTCCGCTGGCCTTCTTCTTCCTGGCCGGCCTGATTTGCGCCGCGCCCTATGTCGGCATCGTACAGCCGTACATCCTGTTCGCCGAACATTATTTTTACCTGCCGTGCGCGTTCATGATCGCCGGTCTCGCCGCCATGCTCGGACGGGTGAGGAAATGGCGATTCATCGCCGTCGCCGCTTTGGCGCTCGCCGCCGTGTTCGCCGTCGTTTCATACCACCGTGAAGCGACGTTCCAAGACAACTTCGCCGCCTTTCGCGACGTCGCGCAGAAATATCCCGATTTGCACTGGGCCCATTTGTCGCTAGCCCGCCACGATCTGGCGGCAGATGACCCGGAGCACGCATTGGTGGAGGCGCAGCAGGTCTTGCGCCTGACCGGCGGCGCGAATCTGGAAGCGTGGAAGCTGCTTGGTTACGCCTACGCGAAAACGGGAAAGGCGCGGCGTGCGGAGTCTTGTTTTCGCCAGGCCGGGGAAGAGGGCGAGTACGAACTGGCTTTGCTGCTTTATTCCGAGCGACGACATGCGGAACTGGTCGCCCTGTTGGACGACGTAGAACGGGCCAACCGGCGGCAGAAATTTTTGGACCGGGTGCCTGCCGAGCTGCGCGCCCCCCTGACTCAGGCCATGAACGAATAGTTATCCGCGAAAATCGATCCTGTTTATCCTGTCAAAAAATCTATATACCGAGCTTGGTTAGATTTTTCTTGGTGAGCCACTTGGCGAAGGCTTTGAGGTCGGGCACGACGGCGTGGGAGTACAGGCGCACCACCCAGTTTAGCGCCATCGGCGTGATGGTGATGATGGGAATGCCTTCTTGCCGGCAGATTTCCATCTCGACCGCGGTGCCCAGCGACGCGGTGGGCAGGTAGGCGATCATCACGCGGCTGCGGCGCAGGATTTCGAGGTGGCCGAAGAACACTTCGCGCGCTTCGTCGTCGGTGTAGGTGACCGAGTGGCGGTGGTTCTCGACCGGGCAGAACAGCATTCGCCCCGGGGCCTTTTTCGCGAGTATCTCCTTGATTTTACTGCGATAATCCTGGTCGTGCGTCACCGGGCCTTCGTTGGAACCCTGGATCACGCCGGCGAGGAAAAAGTCGTAGTCTTTGTGAGGGTTCGTGACATTTTTTTTGACAGGATTCACAGAACGTGCGGGGTACGCGCGCTTGATAACAAGGGGCTTTAGCCCCTTGCCGGGTTTCTCGTCTCGTACAACGAGACCAAGGGGCTCAAGCCCCTTGTTACGTTCCCCGTTTTTCGTACTTGTTTTTTTGGTTCTGTTCATCCTGTCCAAGAATCACGCATCTCGAAAGCGATTGGTGATCGGCAGTCGGCGGTCTTTGCCGAAGGCTTTCGGTGTGAGGCGTACGCCCGGCGCGGCCTGGCGGCGCTTGTATTCCGCGCGGTCGATCAGCCGCGAAACGCGCCGCACGATCTCGGCGTCGTGTCCGGCGGCGATGACCTCTTCCACGCTGCGGTCCTGCTCGACGAGCAATTCCAAAATCGGGTCGAGATCTTCGTACGGCGGCAGCGAGTCGGTGTCTTTCTGATCGGGCCGCAGTTCGGCCGTGGGCGGCTTGGTCAACACGCGCTCCGGAATGATCGCGCGCCCGGCGTTCTGGTTGATGCGGCGACTGATGCGATAGACCCATTCCTTGGTGCAATCTTTGATCACCGCGAACCCGCCGGCCATGTCGCCGTACAGCGTGGCGTAGCCCACCGCGTTTTCGGATTTGTTGCCCGTCGACAAAACTAAGTGGCCGAATTTATTGGACATTGCCATCAGCAGATTGCCGCGGATGCGAGCCTGCAGGTTCTCTTCGGTGATGTCGGGCGCGCGGCCGCGGAAAGTGTCGCGCAGAATTTCCTCGTAGCCCTTGAACGCCGGTTCGATCGACAGGTCGCGCATCTCGAAGCCCAGATTCTTCGCGACGGCCTCGGCGTCTTCGCGGCTTTCGCGGCTGGAGAAGCGGCTGGGCATGAACACCGCCAGGACATTCGCCGGCCCGAGCGCTTCGACCGCGATGGCCGCGACCAGCGCCGAGTCGACGCCGCCCGACAAACCGAGGAGCACTTTCTCGAAGCCGTTCTTGTGCACGTAATCGCGCGTACCCAGCACCAGCGCGCGCAGCATTTCTTCGTCGGGTTCGAGCAACGGACGCACCAGCGTTTCGATCGGCCGGCGTTCGCCGGTCGCCGCCGGCAGCTCGACCGCGTCCAACAGGCGGCCTTCCTCGTGCGCCTGTCGCCGATCGGCGCGCACCCGCGGATCGCGCAGATGATCGCGCTGCACGGCGCCGGCGTCGAGATCGCAAACCACCAGGTCTTCGGCGAAACTGCGTCCGCGTGCGACGGGCGCGCCGTCCTGATCGAGCACGACGCTGGTGCCGTCGAACACGAGTTCGTCCTGCCCGCCGACGAGATTGCAATAGGCGAGGTAGACGCCCATATCCGACGCGCGCGTCGCCAGCATGTTCTCGCGCTGGCAGATCTTGCCGCGGTGATACGGACTGGCGCTGATGTTGAGAATGGCCATCGCGTTGCCGGCGATCACCTCGTCCTGCGCGGGTCCGCCGGGAACCCAGATGTCTTCGCAGATCGTGACGCCGAGGCGATAGCGGCCGACCTGAATCACCAGCGGCCGCACGCCGGCCTGGAAATAGCGGTACTCGTCGAACACGCCGTAGTTCGGCAGCCGCATCTTGTGGTAGACCGCGCGCACCTGGCCCTCGGCGCACACGGCGGCGGCGTTGAACGCGTCATCGACGAAATCGACGAACCCGGCGACGACCACGATGCCGCGCGCCGCCTGGGCCAGCGTCTCGAGCCCGGCCCGGTTCCGCGCCAGAAAATGCGGACGCAGAATCAGGTCTTCCGGCGGATAACCCGCCACGGCCAATTCGGGGAACGCGACCAGGTCGGCCCCGAGCGCCTTGGCCTCGTCGATCACCGCGACCATGCGCGCGACGTTGCGGTCGATGTCGCCGACCACCGGATTGATCTGCCCCAGCGCAATTCGCAAACTCATGAGGGGATTGTAACGCGGCGAGGGAAAATGAAAAGGGAAAAATGAAGAAGGGAAAAGGTCGGCGCGCGGGCGTTTAACTTCGGCGCGTGACAACGCAAGAAAGAAGGCGTTACAATCTGGCCTATAAGACGCAGGGACAGAGAAAAGTAATCACAACTTGAACGCATACCCAAATAGTTCGGGATGTTCTGACGACATACGGTCGCGCGACATCTTCATTGATGGCGACCGCTGACCGCTAACGTGCGAAACGCACACACCGCGCATAGTAAGGGACGTCAGCGACAATGTCGTCAATGCCGCCGATACCGCCTGCGTAAAAGCTGACGCCCCACGCACCGTTACCACCTCCCTCCGCGAGCGCGGAGGAGGAGCTATACCAGGCGTAGTCATGCGAGTCGCAATTTCCCCGAAACAGTGAAGGCCAATAGCACCCCCTAGTTGGGCCACCGCCTCCTGGACAACCACGACAGGCATATCCTTTGCATCTGGAATTAAGGCACTGATCTGTCACTCCGCAGTCGCCACCCGTCTGCGCGCCAGCGCAACCTACGATCAAGCTACGAAGTTCCGAGATCGTCGGCAAATGCCAGTTATTAAAACCACCAAAACTAAGGCTTTCACAAAAGTGCTTCGCCGCCCGCCGCGTCATCTTTCCGCCCGTCGGCTCCGCCTGCCACTGGAGGCCCGTTTGAGAATCTATAATAACATCCTCTCTCTCTGTGAAACGAATGGTTATTGGCGACGGGAGCACCATCGTCTTACGTTCAGGACCACTCTGTACGGTAATGTTTTCCGTGGACCAGTTTTCCGACGACGGCGCTAAGATGTACTCGGACATTGGACAAAGCTTTTTAAAGCTGAACATCCCATCCGCGCGCGTGACCGTCTCGAACTTTTCGTAACCTTCGACGTGAGTAACCTGATTGGCAACAATCTTGAGCCCAACCATCGGCAAGCCCTTTCCGTCCACGACCTTGCCCTCAATTCCGGACTTCTTTTCGCACCTTTTTTGTGCTGCACGTTCGGGTGACACACCTACTTCCCAATCGGGACTTGCACTCCAACCAGGAATGTATCCTTCGCATACTTCACAGCTGACCTTTGTAAGAAACCACTTTCCATCTTGATTACGGATGAAAGATGCCTTTGCAATGTCTCCGCCGCTCAAATCAGAACCATACCCAATTCTGAATTCAACCGTTGCTTCATTGCCGTTTACCAAGATAGGTCCAACATGGTTAATCGCACGATCATTAGGTTTGTGTGATATTTGCGCGAATAAATGGCTCATAAAAAAATCTAGAGTTTTCCTTACGTTATTATCGTCAAGTTTCTGTGAACAACCTAGCCCGCTACATACCGCAAGTACAGCCAAAAAAACTAGATGCCTTTTCATTGTTTTTCCTCCTTGTTATAGCTCGGCCTGAAATGGACTGAAACTGCTTTTCTCTGTTGCGAAAGCACATCCCTTCGCACGAACATTTTTCTGCCTCTGGCCAACGGCGAGGAAACGATTTGTGATTATTGGTTGGTTTGCCATTCTTCGATAACTCTCGTCTATTATTGACTGTAGGATTATCAAATACCAAGGCGCCGCCCTTTGTCAACCCTTCTGGGAAATGGGGCAGACGGTATTTTCTAGAGCGCGGCGATGAATTCGAGGACGGTCCAGAGCGAGGTGATCAGGCCGACGCCTGGAAGCCCAAAAAGTCCGTCAACGATCTCGGTTCCTAGCTCAGTGTGGTAGCGCTTCACGAGGGCCGACGTGTCGAAATAGCAGAGGATCATGGCCTAATGACGCTCTCGCTTCCGCATGGCGGTTACTTCTTCGCTTAGTTCAACGCTGCTCGGGATTTCATTGTCCAAAGCTTTCCTGGCCGCCATTGGCGGACGGGTACGCGTGATCGTCCTGAGACGGAGCTTTCGAAGCTCACTCTTCAGAGCGTTCTGTCCGGCCTTGTGGCGGGCAATCGCGATCAGGCTGTCTAGCTCGTCTATCGTCGGTGCTGCCTTCATATCTCATCCCTCAAACTAAAATAATAGTACTAGCGCCGATGGCGACAGTCAAGTTGATCGCGCACTTTTCTTACAGCTATCTGTCTATGAGCGACAAATGACCACAAAAATATCTTTCCCTCGTCGATCACCGCGACCATGCGCGCGACGTTGCGGTCGATGTCGCCGACCACCGGATTGATCTGCCCCAGCGCAATTCGCAAACTCATACCGCGATTGTAACGCCGCAATGAAAAATGAAAAGGGAAAAGTGAAGAAGGAAAAAGCGAAGCTGCTGGAAGACGTTTCCAATCAGACATGCTTATTGACTTTTCCGCTTTCTGGTTGACAAAAAAAACAGGCTCGTGCTAAAAAAACAAAAGTGAATTGGTCTTTATTTAATCTTTCAAAGGTTTGCGGTATTTTCACGCGTGGTCACGTCAATTCCTGACACGCAGATCGCGGACCTTCGGGGTAGCAGCGTCCTCTCAACCGGAGCCAAAGGAGAAACTTGCCATGAAAAAGAGCGTATTGTTTGTCTTTCTACTCGGATTATGTCTGCTGGCGGCAGCGACTACGGCCGCCGCGGCCAAACCAAACGTCTTGATTGTCTACGCCGACACGGACGGCGCGCCGGCCAAGCTGCAAACGGCGCTGGCCGGCGACCCGCGGATTGGAACGGTGGACCTCTTTGACGGCTATAGTGCAACGCCGACCTTGGCGCAACTGCAGGCCTACAAGGTGGTATTTCTGTATACCGATTACCCGTTGGCGGATCCCGTCACCCTCGGCAACAACCTGGCCGACTATGTGGACGGCGGCGGCGCCCTGGTGGCCGGAATGTCCTCGTTCATGCCCACCGGCGGTTGGCAAATCCAGGGCCGCCTCTGGACCGACCCGTATCTTCCCCTCAAGGGTACGGGTTTTACCGGGGGTTCGTACACCCTGGGCGTCTACAACGTCGCGCATCCGATCATGAACGGCGTGTCCACGATCGTGTCCAACGCTGAAGATCAACCCACTTTGCAAACCAGCGCCGTCCTGGTGGCGTCCTACAACGACGGCCAACCTTTGGCGGCGACCAAGGGGTCGATCGTCGCCCTCAATTATTTCTACAAAGATACCTATTGGGATCCCGCGGCCAGCGACGCGGATGTCCTGGCGGCCAACGCCGTCTACTGGGCTTGGACGCGCGTGGCGAAGTTGGCTAATGTCCTGCTTGTCTACTCCGACGACGCTGGTGTAGGCGGTAATGGCCCGCCGACCAACCTGCAGGCGGTGCTCGCCGCGGATCACCGGATCGGCACGGTCACCATGTTCGACGGCTATTCCGCTACCCCGACCGCGGACAATCTGGCGGGTAACGACGTGGCGTTTCTCCTCTCCAATACGTATTGGTCGGACCCCGTCGGTCTCGGCAACAACTTAGCCGACTACGTGGACGCGGGAGGCGCCGTGGTGGCGGGTGAGTCCACGTTGCAGAATGGCGGCGCCTGGGGAATACAAGGCCGCCTCTGGAGCGACCCGTATCTTCCCCTCCAGGGAACTGCTTTTTCCGGCGGTTCGTTCACCCTGGGAACCTATAACCCCGCGCATCCGATCATGGCCAACGTCAGCACCGTGGTCTCCATCTTGCAGGACGCCACGACCTTACAAGCCAACGCCGATCTGGTCGCGTCCTGGAACAACAGCCAACCCCTGGCGGCCACCAAAGGCGCCATCGTCGCGCTCAGTTACTTTTACAACGGCAGTTATTTCGATCCCGGCGCGAGCGATTCCGGCGTAATGGCGGCCAATTCCGCTTATTGGGCCTGGGTGCAGACACAACCGGCCGGGTGCTATAATGGCATTCCGATCAATGCCTGCTATATTGGCGGCGTCTGTTACGCGGCCGACGACACAAACCCGACGAATGTGTGCGAGAAATGCGATCCGGCGACCGATATGTACTCCTGGTCGCCCAACGACGGCGTGTCTTGCGATGACGGCCTGTTCTGCACCGATCCCGACACCTGCTCCGGCGGCGTGTGCAGCGGCCCGGCGCGAGATTGCGACGACGGTCTGTTCTGTACCGGCACGGAAACTTGCAACGAGACCACCGATACCTGCGACAGCTCGGGCGACCCGTGCGACGTCGATGAAACCTGCAACGAAACCACCGACACCTGCGATGCCATCGTGGACGACGATACGGTGGTCGATGACGACACCGTGATCGACGACGACACGACGATCGATGATGACACCACGATCGACGACGACACCACGGTCGACGACGATACAACCGTCGACGACGACATTGTGGGCGACGACGACGCGACCGACGACGACACCACCAGCGGTGACGACAGCGGCGGTGGCGGCGGTGGTGGCG
>PMZC01000162.1 GCA_003170555.1 Deltaproteobacteria bacterium | reverse complement strand
CGGGTGCCGCCGTCGGCCTGGAGCACGTCGCAGTCGAGCGTGATGGTCAGGCCGGGCAGGCGGGACAGCTCGACCACCGCGCGCAGGCTGCGGCCGATGATCCGGCTGATTTCCTGCGCCCGGCCGCCGCGCCCGCCGTTGCGCTGGCTGCGGTCGCGCGAGGCGCGCGGCAGCATGTCGTATTCGCCGGTGACCCAACCGCCATCCGCCGGGTTGCGCCACCGCGGAAGCTGTTTCTCGACGCTGGCGGTGCACAGCACTTTCGTGCGGCCGAACTGCGCCAGACAGCAGCCCTCGGCGAATTCATTGACGCCGGGCAGCAAAACGACCTCGCGCAGTTGTCTCGGTTTTCGCTTGTCGTGTCTCACGTGCGGCTCCTACCTGACGCTGATTTGTCGTTTAACTTAGCGACAAATGAACAGACCGTCGAGGCAGGACGCGGCTTGTCCCGACCCGCGCTGATGTGTTATGGCCCAGAATAATGAACTCGATCCGACCGATGCTGGCTCGCGGTTGGGCGCGACTTCGCCGCCCCAATCCGCTGGTCGCCGTGGTGGTGTTGCTGGTCGCGGCCGGCGGTATCGTGCAGTTCGCCGACCATTCCGCGCACCCCTTTACGTACTTCTACCTGCCGGAGGCGCCGATGGGCGGGCGCGACTTCACGGAGGACGCTGAACTTTTTTGGGCGCCGCCCGACCACTTTCGCTCGATTGACGAACTGGCGCGGCGAACGCCGGAAGAAAATCGCCTGTTCTTTTTCGGCGGCAGCGTGGTCTATGGCTATCACACCGACCGCAGCTTTCCGGCCGTGTTGCAGAACCGCTTGAAAGACGACGGCCGTCATGCCGGGCTGACCGTGTTGAATTACTCCTTTCCCGCGTACACGTCGCAGCAATCCCGCATTCTGGCGCGGCGTGTTTTGAGCCGATTTCGCGGCCGGCTGATTTTCGTTTCGCACGGCGGCAATGAGGTGACGCACGGGGCGATTTCCGACCGTCAGGCCTATGAGCGCAACCGACTGCTCGAAACCAGGGTCCGCTATTGGCTGAACCAGGTGAAGCTCTACGGTCTCGCCCGCCGGCTGCTGCTGCGCTTCCGGGATGAAGTCACCGGTCCGAAGAGTCAGCGCGAGGAATCCGGCGCGGTGCGAATTTCCGCGTCCGAGTTTCGCGACGATCTGCTCGACTTCATCCGGCTGGCGCGAGAATATCGCATGAAGCTGGTGTTCATGAGCGAAGAAAACTTTGTGGTCGCCAATCGCTTGCTCGAAGACCCGTATTTCCAGGCGATGGCTGATCTGGCGCGAGAGCATCCGGAGGTCGCCTATCTCGATGTGCGGGCGTTCTTGCGGCGATTTGCGCGCGGCGAATATCCCGACCACGTCTATTCAACGGAGAACGACAAAAACATTTTTTTGGACTCGTGCCATTTGGCGCCTTTGGGCAACAAACTGGTCGGCGGGTTTCTCTATGACGAGCTGTTGCGCCGCGGGCTACTCGATTGACGGTTGGCCGACTTTCTTCCGCAGCAGTTCCAGCGCTTCCTCTCGCGAAAGCGCCGGGTTTTCGAACTGCGCCTGGGCGACCGCCTCCAACAAGCGACCGACTTCCGGCCCCGGCGGAACACCGAGCGCAAGCACATCGCGCCCGGTCACCAGCGGCCGGTCCTTGGTGATCGCCAGTTGATTGTCGGCGGCGTCGCGCAGATGCCGCGCCAGCGCGCGCGATTTCGCTTCGCCGTCCTTGGGCGCCAGCGGTCCGGCCGTCGCCAGCAGGTCCGCGCGCGCCAGCGCCACGCACAAACGCCAATCGTCACCGAGATCGAGCAGGAAGCGACGCGTCGCCCGCGGGGTCAACTGACCGGCGGCGAGGTAGTCGGCCAGTTGCGGCGGACGCATATGCGCCGCGACCAGGGTCGTGACCCGCCGGCGATCGGCGTTGGGCAGACGCAAACGCCGGCAAGCGGCGTCGGCTGCGGCGGCGCCGAGTTCCTGGTGCTCCGGATAATGGCAATCGGCATCGCCGTTCGCCGCGGCCGCGGGCTTGCCGACGTCATGCAACAGCGCCGCCAGCCGGACGAGCGCGCGCGAATACGGCGTCGCGATGGCCGGCGCGATTATGTCATCGGCCATTGTCGAGTCGAGCAGACGCACGGTTTCGACCGAATGGGCGCGGACGTCGAGATGATGCAGCGGCGGCTGCTGCACTCCGGCGCACGCGGCCAGCTCGGGGAACAGCGCGTCGAGTACGCCGTGCACGTCGAGCGCGGTGATCCACGGCGCCGCCGTCGACCGCGAAAGCAACTGGGACAGCTCGGTCCAAATCCGCTCCCCCGGTATCGCGCGCAACGCCGGCGCCGCCGCACGCGCCTCGGCCAGCGTGTCGGCGTCGATGGCGAGATCGAACGCCGCCGCGAAGCGGAAGACGCGCAGCGTACGCACGGCGTCGCGGTGAATGACGCCGGGCGCGGCCCGCCGCGCGAGATGCGCCGCCAGATCGTTCAGCCCTCCGCGTGGATCGATGACCGCGTCGCCGTCGGGCCAGCGAACCGCGATGGCGTTGATCGTGAGATCGCGACGCGCGAGATCCTCTTCGATCGTCGCGCCCTGCAAATCGGTCAGGTCGAGTTGCCCGCCTTCCGGCAGCACGATCCGGCACGAGCCGAAATCTTCGTGCAACGGGACGAACCGGGCGGACAGCGCGGCGGCGAGCTTTTCGCCGACGGCCAGGGAGTCTTTTTCCAGCGCGAGGTCAATGTCCAGCGGGTCGATCCCCAGCGCCAGATCGCGCACCACGCCGCCGACCAGCCAGGCCGGCCGCTGCAGCGCGGCGATCC
The DNA here is from genome assembly GCA_003170555.1 of Deltaproteobacteria bacterium. Classification (GTDB taxonomy): domain Bacteria; phylum Lernaellota; class Lernaellaia; order Lernaellales; family Lernaellaceae; genus FEN-1099. The sequence continues at coordinate 8,950 of PMZC01000162.1, read as the reverse complement.
GGCGGCTCCACCGGGTCTCGCGCAGCGCGGGCAGGCGAGCCAGCAGGCGGGTCAACAATTGGTCGCGCGTTTCGTCCATGCGGCTCAGGATAGCAGGTTGCATTGGCCCGGCAAGGTTAACGGCCCGTCAGCGTTTGGTACAGCTCGACCACTTGCCGGCGCGTCTCTTCGGGCGAGCCGTCATTGCGGATGACATAATCGGCGCGGCGCGCTTTCTCGGCGGGGTCCATCTGGGCGTCGAGAATGCCGCGAATCACCTCATCGTCATAACCCGACCGCGCCCTGATACGCCGCCATTGCGTTTCGCGCGAGGCGATCACGCAAATCGTCGCATCCACCGCGAACGGCGAGGGCGATTCGAACAGCAGCGGAATTTCCAGGACGACGAGCGGCGCGCCTTCGCGGCGATGTTGTTCGCTCTGGTCGCGCAACGAGAAATAAACGAGCGGGTGGACGATGGCTTCGAGATCGCGCCGGGCCTGCGGATCGGCAAAGACCACGCCGGCGAGCTTGTCGCGGTCCAGCGAACCGTCGGGCGCGAGCACCTCGCGGCCAAAGCGCGCGACGACCGCACGAAGGCCGTCGGCGCCCGGCGCGACCACGTCGCGCGCGATCTGATCGGCGTCAATCACCGCGGCGCCCAACTCGCGGAAAAAGCGGCCCACCAGCGTTTTACCGCTGCCGATACCGCCGGTCAGGCCAACGGTTTTCATCCCGCCTTGGTCAACCGGGCGAGCGTTTGCAGAATCGCCTCCACGCCCGCCGAGCCGATGGAAACCGTACGCTCATAGTGGTATTTGGGATCGTCTTCGTGCTTTTTCATCATCAGGTAGCCGAGCTCATCGTCGCCCAGACCGAGCAGAAACTTCGTTTTGCCGTTCATCAATTCCTTGGCGCGGAACCCGACCGCCGGCAGCGGTTCGCCCGGCAGCGTGACGAATTGCGCGGCGCCGATGCGCCAGGCGTGCAGCACCGTTTCAACTTTGCCGCGTTTGATCTCGCGCTCGATCAGACCGAGATGCGCCACGAAGAAGAGTTGCTTGTTCGCAAACGGCGCGAAAAAGCGCTCGTGGCGGTGAACGATGCCCTCGACGACGCCCGGCTTCGCTTTCTCCCACGCGCTGACGGCGAACTGTCCGAGCGCCTTGCCCAGCTTTTTGACGAAGACGCGGCGTTCGGCCAGCGGCGTCTCATCCGGTAGACTCATCGTGACCATGCCGCCGAGCGCGCCGTTGGCGAACACGCTGACCGCGCCGGTTTTTTCTTCGACGACCTTGTGCAGGTGATGCACGTAATCCGGCGAGATGAGCGTATTGTGCTCCCACAACGTCTCGGGGTGACAGGCGAAGTTGGTGAAGCACGCGATGGGCCGGCCATCGACGCCGTCGACGCGCATGACGCTCATCGTTTGATCGTGGTAGCCCGGCTCGCGGATGTTGATGACCCACTCGCTTTTGTCTTCCGCGTTTTCCGCGAAGCCGATCAGCGCCGGCTGCTTGCGCGATCGCGCCCGGGAGACGCCCAGGGCGATCTGCTCCATCATCCATTCCATGTACTCGTGGTCGCGGCCGGTTTTGTACGGCGCTTCGCCCACCGCCGGACCCCAGATGCCCATCGTGTCCGGCCCCGAGTGCGTGTGCGTGCTGCAGAAGACGAGGCGCTCCGGCGCGACCTCGCGCACCTTGGCCTTGAGCGCGTCGAGCAGCGGATTGGGCTTGCCCGCGTTCTTGTCNNCACCTTGGCCTTGAGCGCGTCGACATCGGGCAGCATCAAGCCGATCAGATCGGCCGTGACCAGAACGAACGGCCCGTCGGCGTCCTCCAGGTAGAGAACGCGCGCGGTGAGCGGCTCGGCGACACCGGTGGCCAGCCGATTCGGCGCGAAGCCGGCTAGGTAGGTGCGCCGCACGAAGAACGGGGTGATGTCGACCTTAACCGCCGCCGCCAGCATGTTGCTCATGTTTTTCAACCTGCGAGTAGGTGATTCGGATGAATCCAGCGTCATGTATGAGCGCTCAATATACCCAATGCGGGGCGAAAAGTCAGCCGCGACCCGGGATCAACTTTTACGGCGGGNNAAATTAACTCGGCGAACAGCTCGGCCGCGAGCGGCAAGCCGTGATCGCGAAAGTTCTCCGGCGTGTTCCAGAAGTCGTCGAGGCCGCGTTGGCCGGCCTGCTCGTAACGCGCGACCTTCGCGATCATTTGCAGCTTGTCGGCGACGTGCACGATGCGCGCCTCAAGCGACGTTCCTTCCTGGTATTCGCGAAAAAGTTCAACGTACGTTTGCCCTTTGTCCCCCAACTTGGCGAGCAATGCATCGGCCACCGAACGTTCGGCCGCTTCTTTTACGCCGGCCGGAAAATGCAGGCCGCCGCGATAAGGAATATCGGTCATCCGTACTTCGCCCAAGTCGTGCAGCAACGCCAAACGCATCGTACGATCGGCGTCGGCATCGGGAATCGCGTCGGCCAGCAACATCGCCCACCACACCGCACCAAATACGTGCGCGGCGACCGACTCCGGCCGCGGCACGCCCCGCATCAGGTAGCCCATGCGCGGATAGGCCTCGAGCCGGTCGACCTCGAACAGAAAATCCACGGTTTCTTTGACTTTCATTTTGCCCCTCGTGTCGCGTCATGCTAACGAGGTTTGATTAGCGACACAAGAAGTGAGCGTTGTCCCCCGCGCACATGACTTGCGCTTGCCGCGGTGCGTCGATACTATGCCACGCGTGACGAAAACGAGGGGCAGATGATCGCGAAGAACCCGGGGATTACGCGCGACGAGGCGCTGGCTTTGGTGCGCGAGAAATTGGCGGCGCAACCGAACTTGATCAAGCATTGCCTGGCGGCCGAGGCGATCCTGCGCGCGTTGGCGCCGCGTTTCGACGAAGCCCCGGAGTTCTGGGGACTGGCCGGTCTGCTGCATGACGTCGATCTGGTCGAACTGGGCGACGACATGAGCCGCCATGCCGCGGTCGCGGCCGATTTCCTGGCGGCGCGCGGCGTGCATCCGGAGATCGTCGAGGCGATCCGGCGGCACAACGACGCGCTCGGCTTCCCGCGCCAATCTACTTTCGATCACGCGCTCGCCGCGGCCGAAACCGTGACCGGGTTGATCGTCGCCACGGCGCTGGTCTATCCCGACAAAAAGCTCGCGTCAGTCAAGACCAAGAGCGTGGCCAAGCGCTACAAAGAGAAGCACTTCGCGGCGGGGGCGGACCGGGCGATCATCGCGGAGTGCGAGCCGATCGGCATTCCGCTGGCCGAGTTTCTCGAATTGAGTTTGCGCGCGATGACCGAAATCGCCGACCAACTGGGGTTGTAAGCGATGGACAACAAGCTGTTCGACAAGGTTCGTTCGTTTTTCGATCGCACGGGCGAAACCGCCAACGAGGTGTCGCAGGCTCTGGTGCTCTTCGAGCCGGTGGCGCCGTTCGCCAAACGCGGGGCGGTCACCGTGCTGATCACCGCCGCGGGACTGATCTCCATCGCGCTGCTCGGCGGGCTCGGTTTGGTCTCGATGATGGTGCTGCTGGTGACGCTGGCGTTGATCTTCCTCATCTTGTCGAAGGTGTTCGGCATCGATTTCGACGTCAACCCCGGCGAGATCTTCGGCTGGGGTCCGGGACCGGATTAAGCCGCCAGGAGGGATGACCCGTTGACCGCGCGCGCCGAGGTCCGTGAACGCCGCCGATTTCCGCGCGTGGCGGTTTACACGAAGCTGCGCGCCTTGTTGCGACACGAACGAACGTATTTTGTCGCCGATGTCGCCGACCTCAGCGCCGGCGGCATGGGGATCATGGCCCGGGATCCGCTCGATATCGGCGCGTTAGTGGAATTCGAATTTACGCTGCTCGACGACGTGCGGCCTTACGTCGGCCGCGCCGAAGTCGCCTGGGTCAAAATCGGCGGCGGCAACGACCTCTGCCCGTGTGCGATTGGTCTGCGCTTCTTGTCGCTCGGGCACAAACGACTCGACCTTTCCAGCTTCACCCGCGAAGTCGTCCATTGGAACACCGTCGGCTTGCAAGCGGCCGTCGACGCGCTACGCTACGCCCGCTCGGAGTTGCAAGGCAACGTGACCGACCGCGAACTCGGGCAGCCGGGAGCAGGCTTTCGCCGGCCGCTGCTGCTGATCCACGGTTGGCTGGGCACCCGCGGCGCCTTGGGCCTAGTGGAACGCCGTCTGAAAAAGGCGGGTTTTCCTGTGTTTTCCGTCGACCTGGGGGCGCTCAACGTTCGCGAGATCGAAGTCAGCGCGAAGTTGGTGACCGACAAGGTCGATCATCTGGTCCAACGATTGGGCATCGACCGCATCGACGTCATCGGTCATTCGATGGGCGGACTGATCGGACTGTACGCGCTGAAGAGACTGACGCTGGCAAACCACGTCCGACGTTTCGTCGCCGTCGGCGCGCCGTTCCACGGTACGCCGGTCGCCTTCGCCGGGCTGCCGTTCTTCGGCTGGATGAGCAAGAGTCTCTGGCAGATGCTGCCGGATTCCGCTTTTCTGCAGGACCTTCACCGTGGCGCGTTACCGTCCGAGGTGGAGATCTTCTGCATCGTCGCGCGCAACGATTTGCTGGCGCCCGTCAACCGCGCCACGCTCGACGGCGCACACAACATTCTGGTCGCGGGAACTCACGCGGCGCTGGTGACCACCGACCGCGTCTTCCAGCAGATCCGCGCCATTCTCGAAGGGCGCGACCCGTTCGAACCCGCTAAGCCGTTCGCCGCCGGAGTTGGCGGAAAACAATCGGCGCGATCAGCGTCAGCGTAACGACGCCGCTGGCCCACAACGGCAGGCCGTAACCGTAAGCCGCGCCCAGCGGGCCGGCGACGAGCGCGCCGAAAATCGAGCCGAGCATCACCGACAGGTTGACCAACCCCGCGTTGCCGCCGAGGCGCTCGAGGTTGAACAGCCGCGCCACGCCCACGTACATCACCAGCATGATGATGCCGTCGCCGATGCCGTGCACGGTGCGAAAAATCACCGAGACGGCGACGATCGGCACGACCATGCCCACGTGCCCGATGCCCGACCCCAGCAATCCGACCACGGTAAAGGCGAAGAGGTTGTCCGTGCGGTTGAACTTTTTGGCCACCAGGATCAGCGTGACGACGATGGCCGCGAACTCGGCGCTCATGTACCAGCCGATCTGCACCAAATTCAGATGCAGGTTTTTGCGCAGAAACAGGCCGTAGCACGTCTGTTCGGGTCCCCAGTGCGTGGCGAAGAGGAACAGCCAGATGGCGAAGAGCCACACTGTCGGATTGGAAAAATCGGCTTTGTAGTCGGCGAGCCGCGTTCGGCCGATGCGCGTCGGAACGAGTCGCCGCACGACCAGGATCAGCAGGAAAGACAACACGGCCACCGCGATCAGGCCCTTTTCGAAATCGAGCACGGTAAGCCAGTAGCCGGCGCCGATCATGCCCAGGGCGAGGCCGACAAAACGTCCGCCGTGGTACAACCCGAGCCGCGAGCCGGTGCGTTCGCCGGTGTCGGTTTTCAGCACTTGCACGTCCATGCTGGTGCGGAACAAGTTGTTGGCGATGGCCCAGAAAAAGAAGACGAACAGATAGGGGAAATAGACTTTGACCGTCGCCATCAGGATCAGCCCGACGCTCTGCAAGGCCAGCGCGACGGCGGCCAGCGAACGGCTGGTGACGCGGTCGTTGCCGAGGCCGGCCGGAAACGACGCCAGTACGCCCGTCACCGCTTGCAGCGCGAAGAGCACGCCGATCTGGTTGCCGTTGAAATGCAGTTGCTCGGAGAAAAAGATGGGCAGTAGAAAACCGGTCGGCGCGTTGCTGAGCATGAACACGCAATAGAGAACGCCGGGCAGCCAATCCATGCGAAACGGCGAGTACGTTGTAGGCGCGGGCGACGCCACGCGATGATCCTCCTGGTTTGAGGGCGGGAATAGTGAACGGTTTGTCGTAAGGGGTCAAGCTAGCTCAGGACCAAACGCCCGGAATCACCTCGCCGCACTTGGCGCACTTTCCGTTCTGCAACGCCACGATGGTCGACGACATGCCGTAGCGCTGGATCAACATGGTATGGCACTTCGGGCAATACGTGTTTTCGCCCGGATGCCCCGGCACGTTGCCGATGTAGACGTAGTGCAGACCCGCGTCGAGCGCGATTTGGCGCGCGGTCTCCAGCGTCGGCACCGGCGTGCGCGGCAGGTTGCGCAGGCGGTACAGCGGCATGAAGCGCGTGAAGTGCAGGGGCACGTCGCGGCCGAGATTGTCGCGCACCCAAACCGCGAGCTGTTTCAACTCCTGCGGGTCGTCGTTGAGCGTGGGAATCACCAGTGTGACGATTTCCAGCCAACACTTTTCTTGCTTCACGCGAATCATACCGTCGAGCACGGGCTTCAGATGCGCGTCGCAGATATCGCGGTAGAAGCGCTCGGAGAAGCCTTTCAGATCGACTTTGTACGCCAAGAGCGCGCGCGCCAATTCGCGTTGCGGTTTCTCCTGAATGAAACCGTTGCTGATCATGATGACCGGCATGTGCTGTTGTCTGCCGGCCTGCGCCGTGTCCAGAATGTACTCCGACCAGATCGTCGGTTCGTTGTAGGTGAAGGCGATCGCCGCCGAGCCGGCGGCCTTTGCGTTTCGCACCACGTCCGCCGGCGACCAGTTGTACGCGGGCAGGTCGCCGGGCGAAGCCTGAGAGATTTCCCAGTTCTGGCAGTGGCGGCAGGTCATGTTGCAGCCGACGCACGCCAGCGACAACGCCCGGGCGCCGGGCAGCACGTGGTTGAACGGCTTTTTCTCGATGGGGTCGTTGTTGACCGTCACCGGCTGGCCGTAGACGAGGCTGGTCAGTTTGCCGGCGGCGTTGTGTCGACCCCGACAGAAGCCGGACGCGTTCGCGGCGATCGTACAACCGCGCGGGCACAGTTCGCATTCGACGACTCCCGCGCCGGCGTCATGCCAGAAGCGCGCGGGATGTCCGGACAGCGGCGGCGTCGGTGACGTTGAAGCCGCGAGCAGTTCGCTGGAATGCGCGCGGCTGCGACAGCCCACCGCCAGCGCGCATCCGGCGCCGGCCAGGCAGATCAGGAACTCGCGTCGGGAAATACCGAAAATGTTTTCTTCCGAGTTCATGGCGCACCGCTTCCTTGCCGTCCTCATTTTCTCGGCGATATTCTACTCGGATTTGCGGACGGCTAGAAGGGCGGTTGCGTCATCCGCGCTCGTCGAGCGGGACGAACTCGCAGCCTTCCTCCCCGCAATAGCGGCCGACATACTCGGCGCCCGGGCGATATAACGCGGGTTTCGGCTGCGCCTCGGCGAATCGCTCTTCCATGAAGTGCGCGGCGTAACCGGCCACGCGCGCGACGGCGAAAATAGGGGTGAACAGGTCGGTCGGGATCCCCATGAGCGAGTATACGGTCGCGGCGTAGAAATCGACGTTCGGATAGATGGCGATATTTTTGCGGCGCTTAAATTCTTCCGCCGTGACCTGCGCCACCTCCTCATTGATTTCGAACCAGCGAAAATCGCCGGTCTGCTCGGCGAGACGGCGGGCCATCGGCTGCAAAAACCGGGCGCGCGGGTCGACCGTCTTATAGACCGCATGGCCCATGCCCATGATCTTGCCGCCGGCGTCGAGCGTCTTGATCACGTAGTCACGCGCATTCTCCTTCGCGCCGATGATCTCGAACATGCGCCGCACTTCCTCGTTCGCGCCGCCGTGCAGATCGCCCGACAGTGCGCCCAATGCCGCGCCGATGCTCGCGTAAATATGGGCCTGGGTCGACGCCACTTGCCGGCACGCAAACGTCGACGCGTTAAACGAGTGCTCGGCGTGCACCACCAATATCACGTCCATGTCGCGCGCCGTTTCGGGATCGGGTTTCACGCCGTGCATCGTATAGAGAAAGTTGGCGGCGTGATTGAGGTCGGGCGACGGCCGGACAATATCCAGCCCCTGGCGCAGGCGATACCACGCCGAAACAATCAGCGGGAAGCGAGCGATCAAACGCAACGCCTTGCGCCCGTTGGCCGCGCGGCTTTCGTCGGCCAAATCCGGGTCGTACGCGCCCAGCATCGGGACCATCGCCTGCAAAACATCCATCGGCCGAGTCTGCGCCGGTAGCGTTCTCATGGCGTCGACAATGGCCGACGGCAGATAGCGCTCCTCCGCCAAACTGGCTTTTAGCGCCGCCAGTTCCGCCTTGGTCGGCAAGGCGCCGTGGAGCAGCAGGTGGACGACCTCCTCGTACGTGGCGTGCTCGGCCAGCGCCTGAATGTCGAAGCCGCGGTAGGTCAGAACGCCCTTTTGCCCGTCGACGTTGCAGATCGCCGTGTCGGCGACCACCACGCCGCGCAGGCCGATATTTTTCGTCGGCTGGCACGCTTCATCGGTGGCGGTCTCGACCGTCAGTTTCGGTTCGGGTTCTTTTTTCTTGACGATCATGGAACGTTACCCTCTTTCGCTCTTAATAAAATTAGTTCGCCTCGGCGGACTTGCAAGCTGAAACGTTACTTTCTCTTGGCCAATTCCGGATTCGGCCGCGTCATGCGCACCGGATCGAGCACGCGCGCCAGTTCGCGATCGGACAACAAGCCCTGTTCGCGCACGAGCGCGGCGACCGTCGTTTTGGCGGCGAGCGCGCGTTTGGCCACGTCGGCCGCGGCGAGATAGCCGATGGTCGGCGCCAGTGCNNCCCATCGAGCGATACGCGTAATCTTTGCACCGCGCTTCGTCGGCGGTAATGCCGTTCACACAACGCAGCGCCAGTTGACGGCACGCCGCGGTCAGGATCTCGATCGACTCGAGCAGGTTCTCGGCCATCACCGGCATCATGACATTGAGTTCCATCTGCCCGGCCGCCACGGCCAGCGACACGGCCAGATCGTTGCCGATGACGTGGAAGCAAACCATGTTGACCATTTCCGGAATCGACGGGTTGACCTTGCCCGGCATGA
>PMZC01000153.1:287-5564 GCA_003170555.1 Deltaproteobacteria bacterium | reverse complement strand
GTGTCGGGGAGGGGTTTGGGGTGGGGTGGAGGTCTCTGCAATAAAAACGAACGGAAAACAAACGTGACCAAAACCTTCATCAATGCCGATCAAATTCAACGCACGCTCGATCGCGCGACCGCCGAGCCGCAACGCGTCTGTGAGGTGCTCGACCGCGCGCGCGAGCAGAAAGGCCTGAGCCCCGAAGAGGTCGCGGTGTTGCTGCGCATGGAAGACGCCGACACGTGGCAGGAAGTCTTTCGGCTGGCGCGCGAGATCAAGCAGGATATCTACGGCCGGCGCATCGTGCTGTTCGCGCCGCTNNACTGCGCTTTCCGCCGCTCGAACGCCGCAGTCGACCGCCGCGCCCTCACGCGCGAGGACGTGGCGCGCGAGGTCGAAGCGCTCGAACGGGCCGGGCACAAGCGGCTGCTGATGGTCTTCGGCGAGCATCCGAAGTTCGGCATCGAGTACATGACCGACGCGATCCGCGCGGCGTATGAGGTGAAGACGGCGACGCCTTGCGGCGAAATCCGGCGCGTGAACATCAACGCCGCGCCGATGAACATCGCCGATTACCGCGCGCTCAAACAGGTGGGCATCGGCACGTACCAGGTGTTCCAGGAAACGTATCACCCCGGTCGCTATGCCGAGCTGCATCCGGCGAAAACGCGCAAAGCCGACTTCGCCTGGCGGCTGTACGCGCTGCATCGCGCGCAGGAAGCCGGGCTCGACGACGTGGCGGTGGGCGCGCTGTTCGGCCTGTACGATTGGCGCTTCGAGATCCTCGGCCTGCTGCACCACGCGCTCGATCTGGAAAAACAATTCGGCGTCGGCCCGCACACGGTTTCGTTCCCGCGCCTGCAGCCGGCGATCAACACGCCGTTCGCCGGCCGTTCGCCCTACCTCGTGCGCGACGACGATTTCAAAAAGGCGGTGGCGATCATCCGGCTGATGGTCCCCTACACCGGCATGATCCTCACCTGCCGCGAAAAGCCCGCGCTGCGGCACGAGCTGTTCGCGCTGGGCGTATCACAAATCGACGGCGGCACGCGCATCGGCGTCGGCGGCTACCAGGCGCGCAAGAAGACGATCCCCGAGCGCCAGCAGTTCACCATTCACGACACGCGTACGCTCGACGAAATCGTGCGCGAGCTGGTCGAACTCGATTACCTGCCGTCGTTCTGCACCTCGTGCTATCGCTCCGGCCGCACCGGCGACGACTTCATGCGCCTGGCGAAAGCGGGCGGGGTCAAACACTTTTGCCAGCCGAACGCGATGCTGACGTTCAAGGAGTACCTGCTCGACTACGCCTCGCCCGCCACCCGCCGCGTCGGCGACGCCCTGATCGAACGCGAGCTGGCGCAACTGGCCAAAACGCGGCAAGACAAACTCCGCCGCAAGCTCAAGCGCGTCGAGGCCGGCGAACGCGACGTATATTATTAAAATGAAAAGAGAAAAACGAAGAATGAAAAATGATCGGAATCTTTGACTCTTGATCTGACTTCGGAATCTGTTTCCCTATCCCCGAATCCGCTTGACCTGACGGTTGGAATATATAAAAATCCACCTATACAACCTTGAGCAGCGGAGGAAGGCGACATGAAAAAGACGTTGGTAATTCTGGCCCTGTTGTTCGCGATGGCGATTTTTGCCTTGATCATTGTGAACTGTGGCGGCAGCAGCAGCAGCGGCGGAAGCAGCAGCAGCGCCGACGACGATAGCGCCTCCCCGCCGGTCATTGGCCACGGCCCCGAAAACGGAACCGACTGTCTCGGCTGTCACAAAGGCATGTCCGGCTGGAAGCACGACGACAAGTACACGAACGACCAGTGTCTGGGTTGCCATCACTATCCGTCGTGAGATCGGTCTGAAACCAACGGGGCGGGGGATGTTCTCCCGCCCGTTTTGTTTTTGCGGGACGGCATCGGTCCGCAGACGCGGTAAAGGGCGCTTGACCGGCCTCACGTTCGTGGTTCATGATCTGCCGAATCCCAACCTCGGGCTGTGGAGTGGGCGACAATGAGACGTTACTGGCTGGTTCTGTTTTTCGTGCTGTCGATGGCGGTGGCGTTGCAGGTCTTTTTTGCTTGCGGCAAAAGCGAACATCACGGCGACGACGACGATTTTTTTGTCGACGACGACACCACGATCGATGACGACGCTTGTCCGCCAACGGATAGCGGCGCGCCGGCCAATCCGCACAGCACGATTTGCGCCAGCGCGACAGTCTGTTTGGTCTGCCACGACACCAGCGACCCCCATACGCGGGACTGCGACCCGGGCAAATGCGTCAATTGCCATCCGTTCCCGGCGACCGGCGGCGACTGTCCCGGCGAGACGAAATAGGTTTTACGGGCTTACCGCGCGGTAGGAATCTCGTTCGATCCATCCCTCAAAGCCGGTCGGAATGCGCACGCGCGAATAGCGGTCGCGCGCTTCGATGAGTTCGAGGCGCATGCCGGCGTGTACGGTGAAGGCTTCTTTCGCTTCGGGCGCCGGAGCGGTGCGGACGACGGCCTGATCGGCCACGACGACCGCTTTGTGCACGCCGAGCTGATCGTGCACGCGCCAGGCGGCGAGCGGGCCGAAGGATAGCAGCAGCAACAAACCAATCCCGGCGAGGGCGACGACCGCGAACCGACGCCCGCGCCACGGTCCCCACAATAGCGCGGACAATCCGAGCAACAACCAGCCGCCCGCGGCGCCGGCCAGCGCTTCGTCGGCGGTGAGCCAATGCGCCGCCGCACGCCCGACGCGCAACAGCAGCACGTCGTCGGCCGGCGGCAACTCGTCGCGCAGAAACGCCTCGGCGTAGCGCAGGTTGAAGCGCAAATCCGGATCGCGCGGCGTCAGGCGCAGACCCATCTCGTACGCCCATACCGCGAGCCCCAGGCTGCCGGCGCGGTAGGCCGCGTTACCGAAGTTGAGATAGACGTCCGGATCATCCGCGCCCGCGTCGAGCGCCGCCTGGTAGGCCGCCAGCGCTTCGGGAAATTTCTGCGCGGCGTAAAGCGCGTTGCCGCGATTGTATTGTTCGGTGGAAGCGTCGGCGTGCGCGTTCGCCGCGAAGGCGATCAGCAGGATGACGATCAGTGCAAAAATTAGCGCGGGTCCCGGGTTCCGGGTTCCGGGTCTGGGGGGACAAGGTCTTGAGGCTTGAGGCTTGAGGCTTGAGGGGTGGAGAAAACATCCCGAACCCGCAACCCTCAAGCCCCAGGACTCAAGCCCCAAACCTCTCATCACTATCGCTCCAAGAACCGCGAGAGGTCGGCGAGCAGATCGCGCGCCTTCTCGTACGAGGTCTGGCGCTCGGTCGCCGCGGCGTCGCGTCCGGCGAAGCGAACCTCGTCGGCCTCGCGCCAGCGCGCGAACAATTCGTTGATCGTTTCGTCGGGAACGCCGCGGCCGCGCAGCAGCGCGGTCAGCTCCTCGGGCGACAAGCCGGGCGCGGCGGCGTCGAATTTGTCGGCCACGAAGTTGAGCACCGCGCGGTGCAGTTCGCTGTAGAAGCGCGCGGCGTCGCCGTCGCGGACCATCGTTTTTACTTCCGCCAGCCGGCGGCGCGCTTCCTTCAGCGCGCGGCGACTGCGCCAAGCGCCCTGATCGGTGCGCAAACGGCCGACGCGCGCCTGGTACAGCACGAGTCCGGCCACGGCCAGCGGCCACAGCCCGAGCGCGATCCACAAAAACGGCGAAGCGGCGAGCGGCGCGGCGCGATGACGCAGCGACGTGTGGTTCCCGCGGATATAACGCAGGTCGCGGCCGCGCAGTTCGACCGATTCGCGGCTCACCACGCCCAGCGAGCGCGGCTGGTTCGCCTGCGCCTGGCCGGTGACTTTGAAGGACAGCGCCGGGGTTTCGGTCACGCGGTAGAGCTTCTGCTGCGGGTCGTAATACGGCAGCCGGATCGGCGGGATGGCGTACTCGCCCGGCGTGGTGGCGATGAGCATGATCGAAAAATTGTGTTCGGCGGTGAGGTCGGTCACGCCCGGCGTCACGGTCGCCTTGTCGCTTTCGCTGTAGACCCGCAGGCCCTCACTCAACGCGAGCGGCGGCCGCGGCACGGCGTCGGCGTTACCCGCGCCGGCCACTTTGATGCGCAACTCGATCGGCTCGCCCACCGGCGCCTCCGCCCGATCCAGCGTCGCGGAAATTCGCCAGTCGCCCACCGCGCCGTTCCAACCCGCGGGACGGCCCGCGGCGGGCGGCGGCGTGACCGTGATGTTCAACGGGTCGGAGCGGATTTCGACCTGCTGCTGTCCGCCCATGAACTGGTCGAGGTCGCCGAACGGGTCGAAACCGAACCCGCGATGGTGGGACGACCGCGGCACCTGGGCCGACAAGGCGAGCGAGCCGATCGTCGCCGTCCCCGCGCTCACCGGAAACAACGCCCAGCGCTTGACCAGCGCCACGTGGTAGTTCGTCCCGCCGACCCGCTGGTCCACGAAGGAGAGCGTGTTGGACGTGGTCAGCTCGTGCGCGACGAAGCCGGTGAACTGCGGCGCGTCGGTGAGCTCGATGCGCCGCGGGCTGATGTCCTCGCGCACATAGAGGTAGTACTCGGCGATGACCATTCCGTTGACCACCGTCGCGTCCGGCTTCACCACTGCTTGCAGGAAAAGCGGCTTGGCGCCCTGACCGCCGCGGGCGGCCGGCTCGGGCGGCGTCGGCGGCGGACCGGCGGAAGGCGACGCGGCGCCGGGGGCCAACACGGTCAGGCGAAGCGCGTTGGAATTGACGCGTCGATTGCCGGCGCGGATCGTGGCGGTCACCTCGGCCGCGCCGGGACGCTTGGCCAGCAGTTGATACGTATACGAGCGGCTCATCGTGATCGAGCCGTTGATGATCTGCACGTTGCTGCCGGTGGACGCGCCGACGACCTGGAAGTTTTGCAGGCCGGATAAGGACGGCTCGCCGTCGGCCGGGCCGCTGACCGCAATGACGAGCTCGAGCGCGCCGCCGATCGATACCGCCTGGTCGCTCGCCTGCAGCGTCACGACCGTGGGCTGCTGCGCGTACGCGGGCGACGCCGCGACGAGCGCCAGCGCCAGCAGGGCGAGGCTACCAATCGCGATCGGTGTTTTCATTCGGCGCACCTGTTTGCAGACTGCGGTTGAGTTGCTGCTGCTCTTCCTCGCGCAGCGCGTCCAGTATGCGCGCGGCGGTCTGCGGATCAATAGCCTCGGGCGGCGTTCCCTCCTGGGCCTGCCCCGCCTGCTGCTGTTGCTGTTCCTGTTCTTGCTGCTGTTGCGATTGTTGCTGCTGCTGTTGTTGTTGCTGCTGCTGTTGTTGCTG
>PMZC01000153.1:0-161 GCA_003170555.1 Deltaproteobacteria bacterium | reverse complement strand
GCGGCGAGCGCGCGGTCGTAGGCTTCGGTCGCCTCTTTGTATTTCTGCTGTTGGAAAAGCGCGTTGCCGATGTTGATCGGGATCTCCGGCCGGCGCGGATCGAGCTGCGCCGCGCGCTGGTAGGCCGGCAGCGCCTGGTCCCACTGCTTCTTCGCGTAGGC
>PMZC01000002.1 GCA_003170555.1 Deltaproteobacteria bacterium | reverse complement strand
CGCCCGCGCCCGCGCCGACGCCGACGGGTACGCCCGCCGCGCCCGCGACGCCGCTGCCGACGATCTTCCGGGCCGAGTTTGTCGACTATGTTTCCTTCGGCTACTGGACCGGCGATCCGTTTGATTCCGACTGGGTGGAAACGCGGCAGGCGCCGTTTCGCCCGGGGCGTTACTTCGGCTGGNNGAGCCGCATCCGCCGCACGTGAAAATCATCGAGCGGGTCACCTCGCCCGGCGCGCCGGCGACCTGGGGCGGGCTCGAAGAACGCCACCTGGTGACCAACGACCGCCGCACGGCGACCAAACCGACCGACCTGAAGGTGCGCGACCACTGGATTCAACGCGCCAACTGGCAGATGAACCCCGGCGATGTGCTGGGCCGGTACGTCATCGAGATCGAAGTCGAGGGCAAGTTGGCCGCGCGGATTGCGTTCGATATCGTCGCCGAGCGGCCGACGCCGGCGCACACGCCGGAACCGAACAACGAGCTGGAGGACGAAGAGCCGGACGACGCCGACACGCCCGCGACGCCGGGCGGTCCCCGCAGTCCCACGCCGAACCAGACTTCGCCCGGCCCCGGTCGCACGCCGCTGGAAACGTTGCGTTGACGGAGCGGAGTGATGCTGAACGTTGACGCCCTTCGCAAAAACCTGGCCGCACGACGGCGCGCGGAGCTGACCATCGAGGGCTTCACCCGGTCGGCGGTGCTGGTCCCCGTGCTGAGCGTCGAGGGCAAGGATCACCTGCTGTTCACGCGGCGCACGCAGACGGTCGAACATCACAAGGGGCAGATCAGTTTCCCGGGCGGCCGGCTGGACGACGGCGAGTCGCTGGCCGATTGCGCCCTGCGCGAAACGCACGAGGAAGTCGGCGTGCCGGCCGCGGCGGTGCGGTTGCTGGGCGCGCTCGACGACATCTGGACGCCGACCGGCTACGTGGTCACGCCGTTCGTCGGCCTGGTCCCGTATCCGTGGGATTTTCGGCTGAGCGCGGCGGAGATCGAACAACTGCTGATCGTCCCGGTGAGCGATCTGCTCGACCCGTCGATTTACGAAGAAACGCAAATCGACTATCAGGACCGCTCCGCCATTGTGCCTTATTACCATTGGGGTGAGCATACCATCTGGGGCGCGACCGGCCGCATCGTGCGGCAGTTCCTCGCGCTGGGCTACCCCGGAAAGGACCCGACATGCGGCGCGTCGTGATCGTATGTCTGGTGTTGCTGGCGGCCGTCATGGCCTGCGGCAAACGAGACCACCGCGGCGAAGAAGCGATGAGTCCCAAACCGAAAATGGATGCCGGCGATTTGGCCGACGGCACGGAGCCGCCCGAGGTCATGCCCGGCGACAAGGTGTATCTCGAACTGAGCATCTACCACCCGAAACACATCTACCTGACCGGCGAGGTTCCCGTGTCCGTGCTGGCGCCCGGCGGCGCGGGCCTGCATTTTGCGCAACCGCAATATGACTTGAGCAGCCCCCATTTCCCGCTGATCATCATGTTCGAGGTGACGCGCGAGGCCCCGGCGCGGCCGTACACCCTGCGCCTGGGTTTGCGCGTCTCTTACGCCGACAAAGCCGACGACGTGGTGCAGACCCGGCATGAAGTGTTGAGCGTTCCGCTGCTCATCACCAAGCGCCTGCCGCGCCGGCCGAAGATCGTGCACGTGCCGCTCGAACATTACCTGCAACTCGATCTCGACGAGAAGCACAAATGACCATCGTCGAGCTCGACGTGCGCGGTCTGCCGTGTCCGGAGCCGATCGTCCGCGCCAAGCGCGCGCTGTTCGATGAGCGACGGCCGGCCGTGCGGCTGCGGGTCGATTCGCGCGTGACGCGCGACAATCTGGAAAAATTCGCCGCGACCAAAAAGCTGGACTATCACGAAACGCAACAAGGCGAGGAGTGGGAAATCACCCTGACCGCGCGCGAGCCCGACGCTTGCGCGGCGACGATCGAACAGGCCGCGGCGAGTCCGCCGGTAGTGCTGTGTACGCGCGCGACCTTCGGCGCCCCAAGCGGCGAACTCGGGACGATTTTGATTCGCGCTTTTTTCAAGACGCTGCTCGAGGTCGATCGCCGGCCGTCGCGCGTGATCTTCATCAACGAAGGCGTCAAACTCGCCTGCGCCGACGAGGCGGTGATCGACTATTGCGGCAAACTGGCGCAGGGCGGCGTCGAGGTCATCAGTTGCGGAACCTGCCTCGACTATTTCGGCCTGTTGCAACAACTCAAGGTCGGGCGCGTCGGCAACATGTTCGACATCGCGTCCGCGCTGCTCGAGGCCGGGCATGTCGTGGAGCCCTGATTGATGGACGAGCGCGGCCGGCTCTACTTCGACAACGCCGCCACCAGCTTCCCGAAACCCACCGAAGTGTATGACGCGATGGATCGCTTCGCGCGCACGTACGCGGGCGGCGCGGGGCGCAGCGCGCACGAACACGCCATCGCCGGCGCGCGGCTGATGTTCGAATTGCGCAACGAACTGGCGGCGCTGCTCGGCGGCGAGGCGGAGCGGCTCGTCTTCACCAAAAGCGCGACCGAAGCGCTGAACCTCGTGCTGCGCGGCGTGCTCAGCCGGGGCGCGAAGGTCATGTGCGGCCCGCTCGAACACAACGCCGTGGCGCGACCGCTGGCGCATCTGGCGGCGGAAAACGAAGTCGTCGTGCGGCAGGCGGTCGGCGACGAGCACGGCCGAATGACCCCGGCGGCGCTGGACGAAGCGCTGGCCGCCGGCGTCGTCGATGCGGTCGTCACCTTGCACGCGTCCAACGTGCACGGCCTCGCGCAGGATTTGTCCGCGCTCGGGGAAGTCTGTCGACAACACGACGTGCTGTTCATCGTGGACGCGGCGCAGTCGGCGGGCGCGCTGCCGCTCGACGCGCGGGCGATGCACATCGACGCGCTGTGCGTCACGGGCCACAAAGCGCTGCTGGGGCCGACCGGCACGGGCGCGCTGCTGCTTTCGCCGCGGCTGGCCGAGCGCCTCCCGCCGCTGCTGCACGGCGGCACCGGTTCGGTGTCGGAGCAGGAACGGATGCCGGACTTTCTGCCCGATCGCCTCGAGGCCGGCACACCGAACACGCACGGACTCGCGGGCCTGCTCGCGGGCGTCCGTTATGTGGCGCGGCGCACGGTGGCCGAGATCGAAGCGCACGACCGCGCGCTGCGCGAACGCCTGCTTGGCTGCCTGCGCGCCATCCCTGGTTTGCGTTTGCTCGGCGACGCGTCGGGCCCGGCCACATCCACCGTTTCGTTCACCGGGCCGCTGCCCGCCGGCGACTTCGCCCGCCTGCTGAGCGAGCGCTACGGCGTGGCGGTGCGCGCCGGTTTGCATTGCGCCGCGCGCGCGCATCGTACGCTCGGCACGTTTCCCACGGGGGCGGTGCGGCTCTCGCCCGGGCTGTTCACGCCGCCCGACGCGATCGACGAAGTCTGCGCGGCGGTCGCCGAGATCGCGAAAGCGCGGCCATGAGCGCGGACCTGTGCGCGTTCACGTTTCTCAGCGTCCATGACGTCTTGCGCGCCGAAAAGCTGCTGCTGGAGGCCGGCGTGAAGCTGCGGCTGATCCCCGTGCCCAGCCAGGTCAATCCGGACTGCGGCCTCGCCGTGCAGGTCGCGTGCGGCGAGGTGGAGCAGGCGCGCCGCGTGCTCGCGCCGCTGTCCGCGCGCGTCACCGGCTGCCATCGCCTCGAAGGCGCGGCCTTCACGCCGTGGGAGGGGGCATGAGCCGCCGCCTGGTCATGGGCGCCGCCGGCCACATCGACCACGGCAAGACCGCGCTGATCAAACTGCTTACCGGCGTCGACTGCGACCGCCTGCCGGAAGAAAAAGCGCGCGGCATCACCATCGAGCTCGGCTTCACGCACCTGGCGCTGCCGTCGGGCGTTACGGTCGGCGTGGTCGACGTGCCGGGCCACGAGCGCTTCGTGCGCACGATGGTCGCCGGCGCGGCGGGCATCGACTTCGTGCTGCTGGTCGTGGCGGCGGACGAGGCGGTGATGCCGCAGACGCGCGAGCACCTGGCGATCTGCCGCCTGCTCGGCATTCCGCGCGGCCTCGTCGCGCTGACCAAGATCGACTTGATCGACGCGGACTTGCTGGCGCTCGCCCGCGAGGACGTGACCGCGCTGGTCGCCGGCACGTTTCTGGAAGGCGCGCCCATCGTGCCGGTGAGCAACGTCACCGGCGAAGGCAAGGACGCGCTGGTCGCCGCGATCGATCGCGTGGCGCAGGCGGCGGTCGAGCGGCCGGACAGCGGCATCTTCCGGCTGCCGGTCGACCGCGTGTTCACGCGCCACGGCTTCGGCACGGTCGTCACCGGCACGGCGGTCGGCGGCCGCGTGAGCGTGGGCGACGAACTCGAACTGCTGCCTGAGCGGCGCACCGTGCGCGTGCGGGGTTTGCAGGTGCACGGCGAAACGGTCGAAGCGGCCGCGGCCGGACAGCGCACGGCGATCAATCTGCACGGCGTGGCGGTCGAGGAAGTTCCGCGCGGCACGCTGCTGGCGGCGCCGGATGCGCTGACGCCGACCTATCTGCTCGACGTCGAACTCACGCTCGAACCCGATGCACCGCGGCCGATCACCGCGCGTACACGGGCGCGAGTGCATCTGTTCACGCGCGAGATTCCGGCGCGGGTCGTGCCGTTGGATGTCGCGCAAATCGAACCGGGCGCGCGCGCGCTCGCGCAGTTGCGATTGGCGGCGCCGGCGACCGCGCTGCCGGGCGACCGCTTCGTGCTGCGTTCGTACTCGCCCCCCGCGACGATCGGCGGCGGCGTCGTGCTGCACGCGCTGCCGGTCAAACACCGCCGGCCGTTTCAGCAGGCCGTGGCCGACTTGCGCGTGCTGCAAACCGGCGATCTGCTGGCGCGGCTCGAAGTCCATTTTCGCCAGGCCGGACGGCGCGGCCTCGATCCGGCGCGGCTCGGCGCGCTGTTGGGCGTCGGGGCGAGGCCGCTGCGCGACGCGCTCGGCGTGCTGCTGAGTCGCCGGCGCATTGTCCGCGTCGACAAGGATACCGACTTCGCGGTTGACGCCGACGCGCTGGCGCAGATCAGGCAAGACCTGATCCGGTTGCTCGACGAGCACCATCGCGCGCAGCCGACCGAGCCGGGTCTCAGTCGCGCGGAGTTGCTCGACCGGGCGGCGAAGGGCGCCGAGCCGAAGGTGCTGCACCGTGCGCTGCAGGATTTGCTGAACGACGCGCAGGTCGTGTTGGAGGGCGGTACGGCGCGCCTGGCGACGCACGCGGTCACCGCCGACGAAACGCTGCGGCAGGTCGTCGACCGCGTGGCGGCGCTGGTGCGCGAGGGCGGGCTGGCTGCGCCGTCGCGCCACGAGTTGGGCGAGGCGATCGGCGACGCGAAGTTGGTCGATCAGGCGCTGGCGATGCTGACCCGCGACGGCCGCGTGGTGCGCGTGGGCGAGACGCTCTACTACGATCGCGACGCGCTGGCCCGGGCGGAGCAGATGTTGATCGACTACCTGAATCAGCACGACGGCATCGATGCGCAAGGCATGAAAAGTCTGTTCGGCGTCAGCCGCAAGTGGACGATTCCGCTCGCCGAACATTTCGACGCCGCGCGCCTCACCTTGCGCGTCGGCGACCAGCGCGTGCTGCGCCGGCGGGAGTGACCATGCGCCGCGTGTTCGTCCTCGCTTTGCTGTGCGCGCTGTCGGCGGCGTGCGGTCCGCATCACGCCGAGTTCGCCTGGGACGCGCCGCGCGGGCAATGGACGGTCGACGCGCATGGCGGTCACACCGATGTGGACTGCGAGTTGACCAACCACGGTCCCGCGGCGGTCGAGTTGCTGCGCGTCGCGCCGGTCGACGGCCCCGACTTCTCTTCCATCGCGAATCTGCTGTCTTCGGTTCTGCCCGCCGACGCCGATGCGGCGACGAAGGTGCGGCGCTTGAACGAATTGGTTCACCGCTGGCTGCGTCTCGGTTCGCGGTCGCCGTTCGCGCCGTTTCTGTTCGACCAGCCGTTGCGCGTGCTGACCGTGGCGGGGCAGGGCTACACCGACGACTTCGCGCGCGTACTCGCGGCGCTGCTCGCCGCGGCCGGCCTCGACGCGCGGGTGCTCGATTTGAAAAGCCACGCCGGTGTGGTGGTGCGTTGGGACGGCGCGTGGCATCTGGCCGATCCGTACTTCGGCGTGGTCTTCGCGGCGAACGACGGCGCGCCGGCGACGCTCCGCGAGCTGGCGATCGATCCCGAGCTCATTCGCAGTAATCTCGACCGTGCGCCGCAGCACGACGGCCGCGAGCAGGCGGCGATGTTGTACCGCCGGGGAATTAAATTCGACGACGAGTCGGCGTTCCGTCGCGTGACCGGCGCCGCGACGCCGTTGCGTCCCTGGCCGCTGCCCGCCGGCGCGTCCGTGCGGTTCAACCTCGCGGGCGCGGGGCCGCGCGAGGGCCGCTGGTCATGGACGCTGCCCGACGATCGCGGCCGCTTCGTCTTGCCGTCGCTGACGGCCGACGGATGGCAAGCGACATCGAAGACGCTGACGTGCTCCGGCGCGGACAACTGCCGCCTGCGCCTGACGATCGATTTGCCGTTTCCGCTGACGCGCCTGCGTGTGCGTGTGCGTTTCGCGCGCCATGCGACGCCCGGCCGCACCGAGATTTACATCTACGGTCCGCAGGAAGGACCGGCCGGTTCGACGCGCCTCTACCGCGACCGCCCGAAGTCGGAAGTCGCCGCCGAGCGCCGTTGGCCCGTTCCGTTGGAC
>PMZC01000370.1 GCA_003170555.1 Deltaproteobacteria bacterium | reverse complement strand
GCGCGCGCAGCAGATCGTGCCCCGCGCGGGCCAACGCCAGGGCCGCTTTTTTCTGCGCGGTTCTGGCCAGCGTCTGCGCGGTGCGCCAATGGCTCGACTCGACCGGCAGCGGCGGCGGCTGCGACGACAGCACCGACGGCGCGCTTTGCGTCGCGGGCGGCGTCTCGGGAACGTTGGGCGGCGGAGTCGTTTCGGGCGGCGGCGGCGTGGTCTCCGGCGGCGAAATCGGATTGTGGTCGTGCGGCCNNGGCGGCGGGGTCGGCGTCGGCGTACGACGGCGGTTCTCGTGCGCCTGTTGATTGAGATAGTAGTCGAGACCCTGCTGGTCGCGCGCCGAAGGTTGATGCGCGCCGGGTTTCGGCGTCGGGGTCGGTGTTTCGTCCAGGATCGTGCGCTCGCTGATGCCGCCGTGGNNNNCGCGATGCACGTTGCACTCCTCGGTCGGCTCGCGGCCATCCTCGAACGCCTCCTCGACTACGTGCGGACAATTGTACCGCGAAAGCAGGCCGGAGTCCTGGCAAATCTTGCGGAAGACAATGCCCGGCGGGGGTTCGAAAGTCTCCGCCGCCTGCCCGCGGGTTTGTTCGATCATGAACTTCACCCACAACGGCAGCGCGGCCGAGGCGCCGGTCAGCCCGACGTTGCGTTCGCGATCGAAGCCCACCCAAGTCACGGCGAGCAACGACGGCGTATAACCGGCGAACCACGCATCGTACTCGGAACTGGTCGTGCCGGTTTTGCCCGCCGCCGGCAGCGTGAAGCCGCGCGACCGCGCCGCCGCCGCGGTGCCGCGATCGATGACGCCCTGCAGCAGGCTGGTGGTGAGAAAGGCCACCTCGGCCGGCAGCGCCCGCCGCGTTCTCACGCTGCGCTTTTCGAGCACATTACCCGCGCGGTCCACCACGTCGCGGAAGGTGAGCGGTTCGTTGTAATAGCCCTGATTGGCCAGCACGGAATAAGCGCTCGCGACTTCGAGCGGGCTCATTTCCGCGATGCCGAGGCTCAGCGACGGATATTGCGGCAGATCGGCGGTGACGCCCATCGCGCGCGCCGTGCTGACGATGCGGTCGAGGCCGATCTGCATCGCCAGGCGCGCCGTCGGCACGTTGCGGCTGTGCTCCAGCGCATGACGCACCGTGATGCGTCCCTCGAAAATGTGATCGTAGTTCTGCGGCGTCCACGGGCGGCCGCCGCTCATCACCGAGAAGGACTTGTCTTCCACGATCGTCGCGCCGGTGAAACTGAAGCTCCGGTCTTCGTGCGCGCGCAGGAAGCCGGCGGTGTACACGAACGGTTTGAACACCGAGCCCGTCTGGCGGCGCATCTGCACCGCGCGGTTGTACGAGCTCGAAGCGTAGTCGCGCCCGCCGACCATCGCGCGGACGTAGCCCGTGCCCGGTTCGATCACGATCAGCGCCGCCTGCAGGCGATTCTCGCCCCCACCGCGCAGATTGGCGTTGTTCTTTTCGAGATCGGCCAGGCCTTCGGTGACCGCCGCCTCCGCGCGCTTCTGGGTCGGCACGTCGAGCGTGGTGAAAACGCGCAAGCCTTCGCTTTGCAGCACGTCTTCGCCGTAGGTGCGCGCCAATTGCTGGCGCAGCAGATCGATGAAGTACGGCGCGATGGTGCGCGGCGGCAGACGGCGATGCACCGCCAGCTCCTGCTTCGCCGCGGCCCGCAGCGCGGCCTGATCGACCTTGAGTTCGCGCAGCGCTTCCGGCATATCCGCCAGCCGCGTGAGGATGTAATCGCGGCGGATCTTCGCCCGCTCCTCGTGCTTGCGCGGATCGTAACCCAACGGGCTGCGAATCAGGCCGGCCAGCAGCGCCGACTCGGCCAGCGTCAGGTCTTCGGCCCGCTTGGCGAAATAGAACTCCGCCGCTTCGCCCAGACCGCAAATCGACACCGAGCCCTGCTGGCCGAAATAGATCTCGTTGATATAAACTTCAAATATCTTTTCTTTGGGGTAGTGCATCTCCAGCACCACCGCCATGACCATTTCCTTGAGTTTGCGCAGCACGGTGCGTTCGGGCGTGAGGTAGAAATTCTTCACGAGCTGCTGCGTGATCGAACTGCCGCCCTCGCGCGCCTTGAGATGGATCGCCGCCTTGAGCGTCGCGCGCAGCACGCCGCGCACGTTGATGCCGTGGTGGTGAAAGAAGCCGGCGTCTTCGACCGCGACCACGCTCCAAACCAGACTCTTGGGAATGTCTGCCCAGGGGATGATGCGGCGGACTTCCTGCACCTGGCCGAAGAAGCGGCCGATGAGCTCCGGCTCGATGTCGAGCATCGTCAGGTCTTTGCGTTCGGTGACGTCGAGCAGCTTGCCGACGCGATCGCCGTTCAGCGTCACGCGCACGAGGCGCGGCTTGACCATTTCGCCCGGGTAATCGAAGCGCCGCTGGAAGATTTCAAGCGCGGTCGCTTGCGCGCGATATTCGCCGGCCTGCTTGGGCTCCTCCGTCACTTCGTGGTAATTGAGCCGCTTCAAACGATCGACGACGCCCGAGGTCGTCAGCTTCATCTCGGGCGTGATGGTCAGCGTGTCGGAATAAACCTGGCTGGGCAGCTTCCAGCGTTTGCCTTCAAATTTGGCGGTGAGTTCCTGGTCGACTGAAAAGGCGTAGAACCCGCCGGCGACGACGGCGACGAGCGATCCCCAGATGAAGAGTTCGAAGGCGAGCCAGAGCAAAACCGCCCACCAGCGGCGGCCGCTGGGGCGTGGTGAGGTTTTTCGGCGTGAACGAGCGGCGGCCATCGGCCCTCCGTTGGACGTGGGTCCAACCAGTAGACCCCTTCCGAGCGCTTTCGGTTCCGCGCCCGGCCCCCGCCCCCGAAAACAAAAAGCCACCGAGGAGACTCGAACTCCTGACCTGGCGATTACGAATCGCCTGCTCTACCAACTGAGCTACGGTGGCTCGGCGCGCCTTATTATACGGATTCACTTGTATGTGTCTAGCGTAGGGGCGTACCGCTGTACGCCCTGCGTTTGTTCGAGGGCACATAGCCGTGCGCCCGATCAGTTTTCCAGTCAAATATCTCTCTCCAACGAGTGAAAAACATATGTGACTTTTCCCCCATATTCGAAAACGCCCCCGGCGATTCCGGCGAAAACGCCGGTTGACCGGGAAATTGTCTTCGTTTGGAAAAATCTCTTTTAGGCCAAACAATGAAATAATCGGCGACGAAACCGCCGGGCAAAAATATGAATTTAGTTAGACGGCGTGGGCATTGGAGTCGGCGTCGGTTGTGAGTCTACGTCCCGCGAACATCGAAACCCGATGTTGTCGCCCCAGTCGTTCGGCCTGTCGGAGCCCCGCCTCGACGCGCGTACGTCGCTTGGGCTGCAACCCCAGCTACCGCCGCGAAGGACACGCGCCGTACCCGACGACGGGCCTTGTGGGTTATTTGATGCACTAGATTGATAGTTGTCGTACCAGTCCGCTGTCCACTCCCATACGTTGCCGAGCATGTCATAAAGACCCCAAGCATTCGGCTGCTTCTGCCCCACCGGGTGTGTCACGCCGCCGGAATTACTTGAATACCAAGCGATGTCGTCAAGGGGGCCATAGCGAGGCCCGGTCGTACCCGCTAATGCCGCGTTTTCCCACTCTGCCTCCGTGGGAAGGCGTCCGCCGATCCATCGACAGTAGGCTGCCGCTTGGTTCCAATCGACACAGACCACCGGTTGTGTCGCTCCATTCCATTGAACGGCGCTCGCACAATTTGAGGCCGTGCAGGCCCCCACTTGTACACATGCTGCGTACTGTTCATTTGTTGTTTCCGCGACACTCATCAAGTATGACTTCAACGTGACTTGATGTGCAGGTTGTTCGTCCTCGCCGTACTCGTTTTCAGCCTGTGAACAACCCATCATGAACGCGTCGGCAGGAACGGTGGCCATCCTAGGCGGCGATGGAAGCGAAGTGTAAACCGGCGTCGGGGCAGGTGGCGTCGGCACCGGCGTGGGTTCTGGTGTTGGTGTTGGCACTTGCGTTAGTGATAGTTCTGGCGGGGGCGTCGGTGTGGGCACAGACCGTAAATCGAGGTCAACGAGCGCCGTTCCGGCCGGCCTCAGAGAACGATTTATTGCTAACGACCTAATTTGAAATTTGAGTCCGGTAGCATCGGCAGCTACTTCGAATACGGCGTAAAATTCTCTCCACATTCCAGAAGGAAGAGCTTCGAGGCTTATGGTTCTCGCGTTTTCGGGAAGGTAAGAGGTTTCGTTGTCATACTCGCTGAACTGGCGTCCCCGACTGTCAACCACCGTCATCCGAGACCATAGGCGCACTTCTTCGTTTGTCTCGTTTTTAATTGCATAGTGAACGACAACAAAGTAACCGTCTGTCCGAGCAAGTAGCCGATTGCTGACGACGTCTGCCCACGCCGGATTTAGTGGCAGCCGGTAATAAAGGGAAGAGCCAACATTGGCGGCGTCAAGAACTTTCCATGATGAATCCCCCGCGAACGTCACAACTTCGCCGCTCTTGAATACCTTCTGTGCTCGTTCGCGCCCATAGGTGAGCACCACGCCGACGACAACGCAAAGCGCGGCCGTTAGTCCGAAAACAAACAGCAAGGGCAAGCGAGATTTGATCTTCATCGAATTCTCCCGTCGTCTATGGCCCGTAGTGAACAATCACACCGAGAGGACCCACCGCGAAAACGTCCGATGACGACGCGCCCCAGACGCCGGTGAAGTCAGGGATAACTCCGTCGATTTCCGGTACGTTCATCTCCGACCAAGAGGAACCGTCGTAGTGCAGAATCGTGCCGTCGCCCACGGCGAACACGTCCGACGGCGAAGTACCCCAGACACCAAAGAGGGGTCCGCTTTCTGGTATGGTCATCAAAGACCAGGATGATCCGTCGAAATGCACAATACGGCCGCCGCCTGGAAAACCGCCCCCGACGGCGAACACGTCGTCATGCGAGGCTCCCCAAACACCCCACAGCCCCACGTATTTCAGCGCGTCGTCTGTCATCTTCGACCAAGACGATCCGTCGTAATGTAAAATTACGGCGCTATCGCCAATCTCATCTTCTCCGCCCACGGCGAATACGTCGGATGATGAACTTCCCCAAATGCTTTGAAGGTTAGCAACACCGCCGGGAATCGTCATCTCCGCCCACGACGACCCATCGTAGTGCAATATCAACCTGCCGTTGGAACCGGTCCCCACGGCGAATACGTCTTCATGCGAGGTTCCCCAAACACCGCAAAGGATGCTTGCAATGTCGCCAGGAGTCGTCATCGCCGACCATGACGAACCATCGTAATGGAAAACGCAGCCAAACCCACAGTCGTCCACAGCGAACACGTCCGATGACGACGCGCCCCAAATACCCATAAAGGCCAACCCCATGACCGTCACGTAGGACCAGGAATTCCCATCGTAGTGAGAAATTGCTGGACCCCAACCCACGGCGAACACGTCATTATGTGAGCTACCCCAAACGCCGTAGTAATCGTTATCTATACCACTGTCCATCAACGTCCAATGTGGGGTTGTGGCGTCGTCGTCCGACGTGGTGTCGTCATCGGCGGTGTCGTCGTCCAAGGTCGTGTCGTCGTCTGCGGTGTCGTCATCGGCCGACGCTGTATCGTCGTCAACTACTTTGTTGATTGTGGTGTTGTGAGTAGTACAGGCGGCAAGCGTTGAAATGAGCATAACAAACAAGACCAACAAAAGGCGCGTCTTCATCGCTTCCCCTTCCGCGTGTATTGTCGCGTAGCCCCAAAGGCTGCGGCCGTTCCACGCGCAAAGTTCGTTACTCGCGGCTGTCGATTACCGAGGATGCGCCGAAATCGTCTCGCAATGCGCTCGCCCCGTCAATCCTAGCTCGGACTACACTACCTGCCGGCGAGATTCTCCCCGACGTACCATCCGGGGTCATCATGGAGACCAAGATGCCACGTTAGCGGAGGGAGGAGTTTCCGGCATTCGTCCAAGGCCGACTCAACTTCTTCCCATGTCGGACGATACGCCTGCTTGTGCACAACCTTATTTCGTAGTTTGTCAATCTGGGTATCCCTGATGGCCTTGAGAATAGGCATCAATTCCTTGTCAGACAGAGATTCCAGATCAGCGTCGTTTGGACAATCCTTGCGAACCTTCAGTTTCCCGATTGCCGCCTCCGCATCTGCGAGGGTTAACGGTGAGCAGCCAGAAACAATCTGCCACAGGAAGAGTTTCCTCATTTTTGGAAACGCGTATTTTTCGACCTTCTTAGACAATTGTTTAGCAAGACGGTTGAAATTGTGAAGTTTGACGGCGTTTTCGTTTGGATCCGCCGCATAGGGCTTGTACAAAAACTCGACGCGGAGAAAAAGGCTGAAGAACACCTCATATGCCTGGGCCAGGCTCAAAACACAGTACCTGTAGTGCTTCTGTTCTAATAGTTCATCGCAATCGAAAATCAACATTTCGCTAACTGAATTGACGCAGTCGCCTTTGATGTTGAAAGGTTTGCCGCACGATGGGTTCAGGCAAAAAACGGCACGAAATGCGATCGGAGTCAAGACTCCCAGGTCGGTTGCGCGATTGAAGATGCTTTCTTTTCCACAGCACGGACATGCGGCGGTGATGTTCTCGTAGGCTGTCTTATTAATGTGCACCGTATACGGTATCTCATTCATGAATACCTCCAACTCCTCATTTTTCTAACATACCAGAATCCGTCAGGATTGTGAATTGTAAGATTCCCTCGTGTCTTTTCTGAAAGTTTGCGCAGTCGCTGTGGCCGACACCCGTTTAGCGTTTATATCTCGGCCGTTCGGTTGGTCATCGGCACACCTTCGGCCAGCCGCGGCCGTCGGCCGAAAGTGTGGCACCCGGCGCGACCCTCGACCGCAACCGAACGGAATTCACCGCGGAGGACGCCGAGAAACGCAGAGGATTTTTTGCTTCTCTGCGAACCTCTGCGCACTCTGCGGTGAAGTTCGAATGGTTGCCTGTGGTGATCTCCTTCTCCCTTGCCGACCTTCCCGCTTGGCGGCTAGACTGCCCCGATGATGGACGAGAGACCCGATGTCTTTCTCGCGCTGCTGCCGCCGTTCGGCCCGGAAGGACCGCCGCTGGGGCTGGCCTGCGTGGCCGCCGCGTTGCGTCGCGCCGGGTTCCGCGTGCGCGCGGTCGATTACAATATTCGCCTCTATCGCCGGTTCGAAAAAGAGCTCAATCACCTCTGGTCGCCCGCACACAAAGCGGCGTGGGTTTGGCCGAGCCGGCAGCAAGGAACCATCGCCAGTTTCGGCACGGCGTTCGACGACATCGCCGACGAAATCGCCGCCGCGCGGCCGGCCATCGCCGGCTTCTCGGTGCACAGCGACAACCTCGGCGTCACCATCGAGCTGATCAGCCGCCTGCGTTCGCGCCGGCCGGAAATCAAGATCATCGTCGGCGGGCTCGGCGTTTTCGGCGACGCCGGACGCGCCGCGTTTCCGAAAGGTCTCGTCGATGCGTTCGTCGTCGGCGAAGGCGAACTGACCGTCGTCGATCTCGTGCCGACGCTGCTCGCCGGCGGCGACGCGAGCGCGATCCCCGGCGTGGCCGTGCCCGGCAAGGCGTGCGTGGACCGGCCGGTCGTCAGAACGCTCGACGACTTTCCGTTTCCGACGTTCGAGGATTTCGATCTCGCGCAATACACCACGCCCAACCTGCCGCTGGCGCTGAGCCGCGGCTGCGTGAAAGGCTGCACGTTCTGCAACGACCGCATTCTGATGGGCCGCTTCCGCCCGCGCAGCGCGGAAAACGTGTTTGCGGAGATCAAGCATCACGTCGACCAGCTCGGCGTGCGCGATTTCATGATCGTCGATTTACAGATCACGCAGCTCATCGACGAAGTGGTGCGCCTGTGCGAGCTGCTCATTCGCGACGGGCTCGATATCCGCTGGAACGCGAACGCGGCGATCGCCGAAACGCTGACGCCCGCGGTGCTGCAAACGCTGCGGCGCGGCGGTTGCCACACGCTGACGCTGGGCGTCGAGTCGGGCAGCGACGCCGTCCTGCGCATGATGAACAAAGGCACGACCGCCGAGGCCGCCGCGAACACGATGCGCGCGGTGAAGGACGCGGGGATGATCGTCTGGATCAACCTCGTCCTCGGCTTCCCCGGCGAAACGGAAGCGCACCTCGCCGAGACGCTGGCCTGGGTCGAACGCCACGCGGCGTCGATCGACGAAGTCGCGGTGCTCAACGCGTGCAACATCCTCGATCATTCGCTGCTCGCACGCAGCCCGGAGAAGTACGGCATCCTCCCGCCGCTCGAACCGCCGTGGTGCGAGGTGGCGTGGGTGGGCAAGGACGGCAACACGCCGCAGGTGCGGCAGGATCGCCTGCGCCGCGCGAAGGCGCTACTCGACCGCCTCGGCATCCCGGTGCGCCAGACCAACATGGAGTTCGTCGACGAGGCGACGCACCTCGCCGGCGAGGACAACGACCTGCTGCTCGTGCTGTGCCCGCCGTTCGACGTGACGCATCCGCCGCTCGCGCTCGCCTCGGTTGCGTCGTATCTCGCGGCGAAAGGGTTGAAGTCGTTCGCACTGGATTTGAACATCCTCGAATTTCGCCGCGCGACTGACGACCATCGCGCGTTGTGGGACCTGCCGCTGCACGACCGCTGGGCCGACCCGCATGACTACGAGCGCTTTCGTGAAAGACTAGGCCTCGACGCGCACCGGCTCGCCGAACAGGCCGTCGCGGTCAAAGCGGGTGTGATCTACTTTCACCTGGTGCGCGGCAACCTGCTGCTGACGCGTGACGTCATGCGCGCGGTGCGGGAGCTCGATCCGCAACGCACGCTGGCCATCNNCGCGGTCATCGGCGAACTCGAAGAGACGCTGGCCGAGCTCACGCGTCGGCGCCGTCGTGGTTTATCCACCGAGCATCTGCGCGGCGCGCGGTGGGTCGACCGGCAGGGCCAACCGCGTTATCTGCCGCGTGAGCCGCTGCGCGACCTCGACAAGATCGGTCATCCGACGTTCCGCGAGTTCGTGCCGCGCCGCTACGAAAGCCCGGTGCTGCCGCTGCGCCTGAGCCGCGGCTGCGTGTTCCGCTGCGCCTTCTGCGGCGAGCAGCCAGCCGAGGGTTCGCTGCGCACGCGGTCGGCCGCGTCGGTGTTCGCCGAGATGTGCCGCCATCACGACAACTGGGACATCTTCACCTTCCGCTTCACCGATCTGATCATCGACGGCGATCTCGACGTGCTCGCCGAGCTCTGCGACCGCATCGTGCAAAGCGGGCGGCCGTTCCAGTGGTCGGGCCAGATGGCGCCGCGCGCCGATCTGACGCGCGAGTTGTTCGACCGGATGGCGCGCGCGGGCTGCACGATGCTGCGTTTCGGCGTCGAGAGTTTTTCCGACGACCTGCTGGCGCTCATGAACAAGAACTACACCGCCGCCGACGCCGCCGCGAATCTCACCGACGCGCACGAGGCGGGCATCGAAACGCACGTCAACCTGATCGCCGGCTTTCCCGGCGAGACCGATCGCGACTTTCTCGCCACGGTCAAGGCGCTGCGCGACCACCGGCCGGCGATCGATTTCGTCGACGAGATTACGCCGTGCTTCGTGCTGCCGGGTTGCGCGCTCGAACGCGACAGCGTCAAGTACGAAGTGCTGCTGCCCGCGGGCGACCATCACCGGAGCTGGTCGTACAAGTGCTACAACAACGACGCCTGGCGGCGGAAGCGCGCGAAGGAACTCGCGGCGTGGGTCGCCGGGCTCGACGTTTGCTTCAACTACGATTTCTTTTTGCCGCCCGCCGATCCGCTGCGCGCCATCGCCGACCGTATTCGCGCGCGCCTCGCCGAGAAGATCACGCCCGCGGCGGACGCGGTGCTGGTCACGCTGCCGCCGTGGGGCTACGAAAATCCGCCGGTCGGTCTGGCGTATCTCTCGACCTACCTGCGCCAGCACGGCCTGCACACCAAGGTGATCGATTACAACATCCGCTTCTATCACGGCGTGCACGAGCTCTATCGCATGTTGTGGCACGTCGAAAACAAAAACTTCTGGTCGAACGAAAAAACGTTCGAGGTCGTGCGCTACAGCCTGCAGGGCCTGATCGACCAGGCGGTGGACGAACTGGTCAAACTGAATCCGCCGCTGCTTGGTTTCTCGGTTGTCGATCCGAAAGAGCGCATCACCATCGAGGTGATCCAGCGTTTCCGCCGGCACAACAAGACGACGCGCATCATTCTCGGCGGACCGGCGTGCTTCACCGCGCAGTATCGCCAGATTTTCATCGACCAGGCGGGCGATTTGATCGACGGCTATTGCATCGGCGAGGGCGAGCAGACGCTGCTCGACGCCGTGCGCCGCGTGAAGAACGGCGAGAACCTGAACGACGTGCCGGGCCTGATGGTGCTCGACGACGAGCGCGAATGCCGCTTCACGCCGCGCGAACCGCTCATGGATCTCGACCGCGTTCCGGCGCCGACCTACGACGAATTCGATCACGAGCAGTATCCGGGCGATTCGCTGATCGTCGAATGGAGCCGCGGCTGCGTCGGCAATTGCACGTATTGCAAAGGCAAGCAGATCAGCGGCGACTACCGCACGCGCAGCGCGAAACACATTTTCCAGGAACTCAAACGCCATTTCGAGAAACACGGCTACGACAACTTCACCGTCTGCGACAATCTGCTCAACGGCGCGCCCGATGTGCTCGAAGAACTCTGCGACCGCATCATCGAATCGGGTCTGAAGATTCGCTGGAACGGCGAAGGCATTCCGCTGCCCGGCATGTCGCGCCGCGTGCTCGACAAGATGGCGCGCGCGGGCTGCTACGAGTTGCAGTGGGGGCTCGAATCGGCGTCGGAAGTCGTGCTCAAAGCGATGGGCAAGCTGCGCTGCTTCTCGGTCGCGGAGGCCGAGCAAGTGATCCGCGACAGCCACGAGGCCGGCATCAAGACCTGCCTGTTCATCATCGTCGGCTTTCCCGGCGAGACGGTCGAGGAATTCCAGAAGACCGTCGACTTCATCCGCC
Source organism: Deltaproteobacteria bacterium (assembly GCA_003170555.1). GTDB lineage: Bacteria > Lernaellota > Lernaellaia > Lernaellales > Lernaellaceae > FEN-1099. The sequence goes on along the minus strand of PMZC01000370.1, from coordinate 3,389 downwards.
GCAACGCGCGTTGGATCGACCAGATCAAGAGCATCAACTCGCTGCACATCATCACCGACACGCTCGTACACCGCCACGCCGCGCAATTCGGCCTCGTGCTGCCGGAGCGCGACTACCATTACCTCTGGCGCGCCACGGACGGCGCGAATACGCCCGCCGAGCGCAATCGCCGCATCCGCGTGCTGCTCGAACTTTGTCGCGAGCTGGGCGTCGAGGTGCGCGAGACCAACCTGACCGAGGGCAAGCAAAACGAACTGGCCGACGCGATCGCCGACGAGCGCCTGTCGATGGACGAGCGCATGAAGCGCCTGATTGATGAGACCAACGATTTGCGTTCGTTCGACACCGGCACGGTCGAAGCGGCCGACCGCGTCGAGGCGCCCCCTGCCCCGCCGACGGCCGAGCCGCTTGATGCGAAGTTCGTCGCCGAGAATCGCGCGCTCGCCGGCGTGCTCGACGGCCAACGCGTTTTCGCCGGGCCGGAGCTGCTCGAGATCGACCTGACCAATTTCTGCAATCTGAATTGCATCGGCTGTTGGAACCACTCGCCGCTGATGCGCGACCGGCGGATGGTCGGCGAAGAAAAGCAGCGCCGCCTGCCGCTCGACCTGCTGCTCCAGCTCATCGACGACGCGGCCCGCCTCGGCGCGAAGCGCGTGCAGCTCTCCGGCGCGGGCGAGCCGTTCTGCCATCCCGACGCGCTGCGCGTGATCGAGCGCATCAAGTCGCACGGCCTCGAATGCACGGTCATCACCAACGGCACGACACTGACCGAAGACATCTGCCGCCGTCTGGTTGACCTGAAGCTCGATCTGCTCACCGTCAGCGTGTGGGCCGGCACGCCCGCCGTCTACGAGGCCACGCACCCGAATCAGAAAGGCAAGACGCTCGAACGCCTGCGGCGCACGCTGCGCTTCCTGCACGACGAAAAAGCGCGGCGTCGAAGTTTTTGGCCGAAGACGAAAATGTATCACGTGGTCAACCACCGCAACGCGAGCGACGTGGGCGCGATGGTCGACTTCGCCGTCGATTCGCTGGTCGAGTTCATCGAGTTCACGCCGGTCGACATCGTGCCCGGCTACACCGACGAGCTTGCGCTGACCGACGACGATCGCCGGTTGATCGTCGAGCAACTGCACGCGCTGCCGAAGCGGGCGGACTATCTCGAACTCGATCCGACGCAAGGCACGGGCGACCGGGCCGGCGACCCGGAGAGCAAAGAGTTCGCGCGGTTCGTCAAGCAGTCGATTTTGCCCGGCGGCTTCCGCTATGAACTCGGCGACATCACGCGCTTCGACGTGCTCTGCCCGCGCAAGGAATGGCGGCTCGACGTACGCGAAGACAACCTAGTCGAGAACGCGCTGCTGTTTTTCTATCCGCGGCGCGAGTGCGAGAATTGTCCGCAGAGTCCGACGTGCGAAATCGACCAGGAACGCTGTTGCGTGAAGGTCGAGTTCACCAGCTTCCTCGGCTTCGGCGCATTTCTGCGGCGCATCGCGAAACCGGCCGCGGCCGGCGGCTACGACGCGGACAAGGTCGACCAAATTCCCTGTTGCGTCGGTTGGACGTACGCGCGCGTGAAGACGGACGGCGCGATCATCCCGTGCTGCAAGGCCGACAAGATGCCGCTCGGCAATTTGTACCGCCAGGACTTTCGTTCGATCTGGGCCGATGATCCGTACCGCGAATTCCGCGGCAAAGCGCTGACGACCAGCAAACGCGACGCGTACTTCGAGCCGATCGCCTGCCTCGTCGCGTGCGACAACCTCGGCCAGAACATCGCCACGCAACGGCGCCTCGAGAATCTTTCTGAAAGCGAAATAGAGGCGTTGAAGAAGAGCGGCCTGCCGGAATTGTGATCACTCGCCGTCGCGCAATTCCTCGCGCGGCACCAGGCGCTGAATCGCGGTCGGATAGCGATGCCACAGGCCGTGAATCATACCCACGCCGTACGCGATCGGATTTCCCGCCAGGATCGCATAGACCGTTTTCCACAAATCGGTGCGCCCGGCTTTGCGGCACAACCACAACGCGATGGGCAGCGGTACGACGAAATACAAAAGCGGAAGCAAAAATAGAGGATGCCACAGACCGACCGGCGTCACCGCCAGCGCCGCGACGATCAGCGGCGGAATCGCAAACTTGAGGCGGAAGTGATTCAGGTGCTTCTTGATGATCTGCGTCCGCCCGCGGCCGTAGAGGTAGACGTTGCGCAGCCACGAGTGGAAGTCGGGGCGCATCTGGTGCTCGACGTCCGCGCCGGCGAGGAAGACGATGTGGGCGCCGGCTTGCGTCAGCCGATGATTCAATTCCGGGTCTTCGCACACGAAACGAAACGCGTTGTCGAAGCCGCCGGCGTCGATCACTTTTTTCCGGTCGTAAAGAATGTTGAGCGTCGGGATGTGCGGGACTTCGTGATCGTGCGCGAAACGCATCCCCTGCACGCTGCCGTGGCTGCCCCAAAAGCTATTCAGCGTGACGCCGACCGCCGCCAAAAACGGATCGTCGCCGGTGATCGGCACGTTGCCGCCGCCGACCGCGACGAGGTTCGGCAGCCGCGCGGCCCAGCGGTCGAAACCGTCGACCAGCTTTTGCAGCCAGTGCGGCGGGCAGATGACATCGGCGTCGGTGAAGGCGATCAGCTCGGTCTGCGCCGTGCGCAGCGCGCGGTTGCGGCTGATCGCGATGCCCGGCCGCGGTTCGATGGTCAGCCGTAGGTTCTTCACGCGCATCTGCCGCAGGCGCACGATGTCGCGCGTGCGGTCGCTGCTGCCGTTGTCCACGATCAGAATGTCGAATTGATCGCGCGGGTACGTCTGCCGCTCGAGGCTCGCCAGCAGGTCGGGGATGTTGCGCTCTTCATTGTAGGCGAGCACGGCGACGGTCACGCGCTTCACGACGATCTCCGCGCGAGGTAGCGCACGTAAGCCGCGAGACCGCGCACGCTACGCCAGCCTTCGCTCGGCCGCGTCAGCGCCTGCCCGAGTTTGCGCCAGAGGTAGCGCGGCCGGAAATGAAACCGGCGATACGCGCGTTCGCAAAATTCCCATTGCGCGGCCGCGCCGGCGCCCGGCAGGTCGACCACCGCGGCGTGGCCGCCCGCCGGCGTGAGCCACCGGCGCCAGTCGTGATGCTGCAGGTAACCGTGCTCATTCGCCCAGCGAAACGCCTCGGTCCCGGGATACGGAAACACCGGATAGAACTGCGCGGAATCGGGCTCGAGCTCGATCGCGTATTGCAGCGTGCGCTCCATCGACTCGTTCGTCTCGCCCGGAAAGCCGACCATGAAACAGCCGTGCACCAGCAGGCCGATCGCTTGCGCCTCGCGCATGAACGACTTCGCGCGGTCGAGCGAAATGCCCTTGCGCATGTCGCGCAGCGCGTCCTCG
>PMZC01000316.1 GCA_003170555.1 Deltaproteobacteria bacterium | reverse complement strand
GTCACCGGCCACAGCTACATCGTGTACGGCCCGCTTTGCGCCGGCGCGAAGTCGGTGATGTTCGAAGGCATCCCGACCTACCCCGACCCGGGCCGCTTCTGGGCCGTCTGCGAGAAGCACAAGGTCAACACCTTCTACACCGCCCCGACCGCCATCCGCGCCATCGCGAAGGAAGGCGACGAATGGGTGAAGAAGCACGACCTGTCGAGCCTGCAGCTCCTGGGCACGGTCGGCGAACCGATCAACCCCGAAGCCTGGATCTGGTACCACCAGATGGTGGGCGGCGGCCGTTGCCCGATCGTCGACACCTGGTGGCAGACCGAAACCGGCGGCATTCTGATTACTCCGCTCCCCGGCTGCACGCCGATCAAACCGGGCAGCGCCACGATTCCGTTCTTCGGCGTGAAGCCCGCGGTCATTCGCGAGGACGCCACCCCGGCGGCCGTGAATGAGGGCGGCTACCTGGTCATCAAGCAGGCCTGGCCGGGCATGATGCGCACCGTCTACGGCGACCACAACCGCTTCAAGGAAACCTACTTTGTCCAGTTCCCGGGCAACTACAACACCGGCGACGGCGCCCGCATCGACAAAGACGGCTACTACTGGCTGATGGGCCGCCTCGACGACGTGATCAACGTCTCCGGTCACCGCATGGGCACCGCGGAAGTCGAGAGCGCGCTGGTCTCGCACCCGAAAGTGGCCGAGGCCGCGGTGGTCGGCTACCCGCATGAGATCAAAGGCCAGGGCATCTACGCGTACGTCACGCTGAACGTCGGCGTGGAGAAGTCCGACGAGCTGAAGAAAGAACTCGTCGCGCACGTGCGCAAGGAAATCGGCCCGATCGCGACCCCGGACAAAATCCAGTGGGCCGATGCGCTGCCGAAAACCCGCTCGGGCAAGATCATGCGCCGCATCCTGAAGAAGGTCGCGGCCGGCGAAATCAACGACCTGGGCGACACCTCGACGCTGGCCGACCCGACCGTCGTCGAAAGCCTGGTCACGCACCGGCAGTAAAAATCGCTTCCCGCGAAGCACGAAGGGCCGCTCGCATGGGCGGCCCTTTTTTTTGACCTCCCCCAACCCCCTCCGAATTGCGGAGGGGGAATTAAAGACGCTGACGCGAGAAGGAATGTCATCCCGACCCCTTCGACGGAGTTTATCCTGAGCGCAGTCGAAGGGCTCAGGGCAGGCTCCGCGGACGAACGAAGTCTTACGGAGTGAGGCAGCGTAGCGGAGGGATCGCTCTCTCGAAATTGTAGGCCTTCCACTTTGCCGACAGGCCAGAAAACGGAAGCGAGAAGCCCCGCCCGGAAAGTCCGCGTTACTCCTGCTTCAACTTCGCACGCAGTTGGGCCAGATAGGCCGAGTCCGATTCGAGATCGGGATGTCGCGTCTCGCGGTCGATTGTCACGGTGATTTCCACCATCTCGACTGCCTCAATGAACATCCCCCGCTTCTCGTAAATACGAGCGATGTTCCGCCTTGTGACTGCTTCGCCCGCAACATGGCCAGTACGCTGACAAATCGATAGGCTTTTTAGGAAATCGACGAGCGCCTCATCGTCCTTCCCTAGTCGGAAAAGAATAGCCGCCATTGTGTTTAGCACAGCGCTTTCGACCACATGGTTATTGTTTTTCCTACAGATCGCCGCCGTACGCCTAAGAAGTTTGGTCGCGCTTTGAAACTGGCCTCCTTCGTAAGCAATCCGCGCGATATTGTACATTGCTGTTACCATGCCCTCGTGGTCGCTCGTCTCGGTGAATATTTCCAAGCTTTGCTCCAAGTTGGACAGAGCCTCTTGAGGATCGCCTGCCTTCAGCTGTGTATCCGCAATTCCTACAAGCGCTCTTGCTTCATCCACGCGATCTCCGATCTCCCGGGCAATCGCAAGGCCCTCCATTTGGCACTTCAGAGCCGCTTCGTTATTACCACGGGCCGCATTAACCAAACCAATGTTGCCGAACGCGGTTCCTTCGGCCTTCCGGTTTCGAATCTGGAGTTGCATATCTGACACGTCTAGCACGGATTCATATAGAGCCCATTGGTGTAATAGTGGAGAGGCTAAATAACTTCCCGAGATAAACGCATTTTTGTCGCCGCTACGATAGAGATAGTTAACGTATTGTATGAGGTCTTGCGCTCGTTCACGTTTGCCATCGAAACGTCTCCTGAAGAATTCGGCGATTTCGAGGTAACGCGCGCGAAGGTCGATATTATGACGCGCCTCATCGACCACCCACTCAGCGTACAATGCGTGGCGCATTTGGTACATGTCGGCATGGCCGTCGCTCCGACTTTTCTCGACCAGTTTCTCGACCTGAGGGTCTTTGAACACATCGAGNNGGATCTTGGTCAGTCGCGCGAGCGTGAGCAGATCGACCGGCATTCCGAGAAGACTCAGCGTGTCGATCGCGGTGCAGCAATCGCCGCGAATGGCTTTATATGACTTTCGAATTTCTTTTTGCAGGTCTTCCGGCAACTTACTGATAATGGCCTTGGCTTCGACGGGGTTGGTGGCCGTTTCAAGATCTCTGGCGTAAGAATCGAGCGCTTGCGCCCAACCGCCGACCTTGCGTACAAACTCACTACGGTCCTTCTCATCGAGGCCCGCGAAATGCGGATTGGCAGCCAACGTAGCCTCGACGGCCGTGTCCTCAAGTCGTCCGATGCGGACTTCGTTCTTCCCCACGAACCGTTGGAGTTCAGGTGACTGCGCGAGTAGATCATCGGTGCGCTGTCCGATGACGAATTTCACCTTTGGCGGGCACTCGGCTATAAAGTTTTCGATAACGGCGGCGTTTTCGTGTGATTCCAGACTTCTATAAGGGTCGATGACAAAAACGAGCCTGTCGAAACCTATTAGCTTTGAAGATACCAATTGCAGAGCCTTGAGAAAACGCTCCGTGCTTGGCTTGATGGTGTCTCGGAATAGCGCATCGAGCAGACCTCCTATTTCGGGAAGCGCTTTTAGCGCTCGCCGCCACCCATCGCGAGTGCCGACGAAGGCGCGTGTTTCCCAAACGACATCTTCCATCCATGACATCAGCATCGTTTCAACGCTACGGTTTTCGTAAACGACAAACCTCTCGACAAAACGGCTGTCGCCCTGGAAGAGCTTGTTGTCCATGAACTCTTCGAGGACGCGGCTTTTGCCGTAGCCGGGGTCGCCGGTGACGAGGAAGACGCGGTCGTCGGCGGAATCGAGGAAGTCGATGATTTGTTGTACGGCCGCTTTATGACCTGCGCCGACGAATTTGAGTTTGTCCAAACGCGACTCCCGCCGAAATCCAAACGATGAAAATATGCTGGTTGCGAGGCTGGTTCAGAAGATAGCGCACTCGAAGACGCGAGACAATATCATTGAAAACGCGAAGCACTGGCAAACTGCGCGCGGCGCTCCGTGTGCCAGTGCCACCCTCTTCGCCATTGTGCCATAGTTTTGAGCCCTCGGGCTCAAAGCTGTGTGCTCGTTTTCATGTCAGCACAGCTTTGGTCTGACGACCAAAACTATGGCACAAGGAATGGAGACATTCAGCGCAGTCGACCCAGGTAGGGCCAGAAGCGGCCGACACGCGCAGCGTATTTTGCGTAGGCGTCGCCGTGCATGTTCAGCAGATGCGGCTCTTCGACGAGGCGGACGTGAATTTCGAGCCCGACCAACATGGCCGTCCATGCGCCGAGGGCCGCGAGGTTCGGTACGAGCAGCAGCAGGCCGGCGGCGGAGATCAGCATGGCGGTGAAGATCGGATTGCGCACCCAGGCGAAAGGGCCGTTCGTCACCAGCGCCGTATGCTCATCGCGCGGCACGCCGACGCGCCACGAATCGCCCAGCGCCATCTGCGCGCCGAAGGTCGCCAGAAAGCCGAGCCAAAATACGACGAGCGCGACGGTCCGCACCACGGGGCCGGTCAAAAACGGCGCGGGTTTCATGAGGTGGAGCATATCGCCGATCGCCGCGGCGCCGCCCGCCAGCAAGCCGACGACGAACAACATGCCGGCGATCCATTCCACCGAGCCGAACGCGCCTTGTACGCCATGCAGGCCGAGCGACCCGGTTCGATGGTAGAGGATCGCGGCGCGCAGTCCGAAGCCCACCGCGAGATACAGCACCAGCAACCCGAGCGCCACGCCGCCGCCGCTATTCAACGGGAAACACGGCATGCCACAACGCGCCGGCGATGTTGTAGGAGATGTGCACGTTACCCGCGCCGTCGAGCGCGATATCGTTGGCGATGGTCTCGTCGACCGTGCCGCCGTACGGATCGAGCGGCGCCGACGTCCAAGCCCCGGCGCGGTTGGTCGCGTATTCCAGCTTCGAGTACATCCAGCAATCGCCGCAGTAAGCGACGTGTCCGAAGCCGTCGCCGTCCAGCGCCAGGCTGCCTTGGCCGATGAAGGTGTCGTTGTCGATCGCGACGGAATACACGATTTCATTCTGCCACTGCCCGCCGGATTTCCAGATGTGTCTGATGATATTGACCCCCGGGGTTTCTTCTTGGGACGTGATCAGGATGTGCGGGTTCTGGTCGGCGTCGACGACAATCGCCGTGGACAGGATGACCGACGTGTTGCCGCCGGTGCTCGGATTTTCGTACACCCAATCGCCGGAGGCGTTGGTCGCGTAGTGTAAAGCGTCGGCCTGGTCGGTGCGGTAGACGAGGTGCGCGGCGTCGGCGGAGTCGACGGCGAGCGACGCCCGATCGTAAAGCACGGCGATCCGTTCGCTTTTCCACGCGCCGCTGCGGTTGGTCGCGTAGAAGATCGCATCGCCGGTGTTGTAGGTCAGATGCACGAAGCCGTCGACATCCAGCGACAAGCCCGACACGCTCGCATTGGCCGGGAACACCGTTTCAAAAACCCAGCCGCTGTCTTCCCGCACGGCGTACTGCGAATCGCCGTTCGGGTAGTCGTAAAACGCGACGTGCGCGCGGCCGGAAGGTTCGACGGCCACGAACACCGCCGCGTAATCCGGATCGTAACCCGGCTCGGCCGCAGAGATCGCCTCGCTGCGCCACGGACCGGTCGCGTTGTCCGCCAACAGATACTGTCCATGCGTATAGTCGAAATACGCGAGGTAGGCGTAACCCGCCGCGTCCAGCGCCAGCGAGTTCGCCCGGCCGTCGTCGGGGCTGACGACGAGCGTCTGGCTGCTCCACGCGGCGTCGGCTTCTTGCCCGAGTTGGAGCGCGGCTTGTCCCGCATCCACGTAGCTGACTTGAAACGCGCCCGACGAATCAAGCGCCGCCGACACGCTCGTCGCGGCCGTCGCCGCCAGCGTGTTCGCGGTCCAACTACCGCCGGCGTTCGTCCAATCGCGCAAGGCGTGGCCGCCGAAGAATACATGGCCGCGGTCGTTGTCGTCCAGCACCAACGCGACCGAATCCGTGCTGCTCTCGGCGTTGGCGCTCTGGCGCACGATGTGGCCGTTCACGAAACCTGCGTGGCCGACGTAGTAGTCAACCACCTCCAAGCCGACGATGTAGTATTCGTAGGCGAACTGCGCCGTCCCGTCGGCGCCGACCGCGATGCCGAAATTCAGGAAGTACCCGTCCGACAAAAAAGCATGCGGCAGTCGCACGACCTCGACCCGGGTCCACGGCTCCGGCCAATTCGTGTAGTAAACCGCGATCGGCGCGTAGTTGTCGGTTACGTCTGACCCAACGATATGGACGTAGCCCTGCGCGCCCACGGCGATCCGGCAATAACCCAACGTGCGGTCGGACACGTTTTCGAAAGTCCAGCCGTTATCGGTGCGCACGCCGTGCGTCAGACCGGAGCTTAGGTCAAAGCAAACGTGGACGGCGCCGCTCGCGTCGAGGGCGAGGTCATGATCTTCACTCCAGGCCAAGGCCACCACCGCCTCGCTCACCCAGGAGCCCGACCGATTCGTGAGGTAGATCAGACGGCTTTGATCCATGCTGAAGTACAAGATGTGCAGGAAGCCGTCGGCGTCGACGGCCGCGCGGGGGTTTTCCGCGTAGCCGGCGAGCACCTGTTCGGTGACTTCCGCGCCGGACACGGTGTAGAGCACGAGGAAGCGCGCGCGAGCCGCCACCACGTAGGTCTCGCCGTTTCGCCCGCGCGCGGTCGCCGTGGCCGTCGCGGGAATGTGACCGCCGGCCACCAACTCGAGCCGCGTGTCGCCGTTGACGATGACGTAGCCGTCGACCGTAGCATCGTCGTCGGGACCGATGTCGTCGTCGGGCGTGGCGTCGTCGTCGGGCGTAGCGTCGTCATCGGGCGTAGCGTCGTCGTCGGGCGTGGCGTCGTCATCCGGACCGGTATCGTCATCCGGCGTGGCGTCATCGTCGGGAACGAGATCGTCGTCCGGCGTCGTATCGTCATCGAGCGCTGCGTCGTCGTCAGCGTCGTCATCGGTCGAACTGTCGTCGCCGCCCGTCGAGGAACACGACACACCGACCAGACCGCCGAGGATCATCGTCAGCCCGGCGACCAACAACCACGCTTTCATGGCGCCTTCCTTTCCAAAAACCGGGACGCGCGATCGCCTCATGCTGCGCCGTCGCGCGTCGTTATTCGGGCGTCGACCCCACAGGCATTTCGTAGGTAATGTCCTCCCACGTGGTCTGGCCCTTCGTTTTCTTGTCGAGTTGGATGGTCAGCTCCACGGTGTGCGTCGCATTCGGATCGGAGCTGCTGAAGCTGAGCACCCAGCTCTTGCTGATGGCGTCGGCGATCTCGGTTCCGAGGTTCACCTCGCCGTTTTCGGGCAGTTCCAACCACAGCCCGCCGGTGCACGCCGCCAGATACCGCGGATTCGTTTCGCCTTTGGACATGGTGGTCAAATCGGCGGAGATCACGTTGACCGCCGCACGCCGCGCGAGCGCCCGGCAAACGGAATCCATGGTGTTCGACGTGTCGTCGTGCTCAAATTTAAACTCGTCGCCCGGCTGGTGTTGCGGGGCGTCGGTGATCATGACGAAGATCTTCTGCGCGTTTCGCCGCCAGGTGAAATCCCCGTAGGCGTCCATGACGGCGTTCAGCCCGTTCTCCGCTTCCATGCCGCCGCCGGTCGCCGTGATCGACCCCACCCAATCCTTGAACGCGTCGGCGTCGGCCGAGAGGTCGAAGCGCTTCTGCTCGCTTTCCCGGTCGGCGAAGGCGATGCCGCCCAGCATGACGTCGAAGCCGCGGTCCACCAGGTAATTCACGAACTGAATGACGCTCTGTTCGACGCCGCTCAGTTCCGGCGCCATCGACCCGGTCATGTCAATGAGAAAGACGAAGTCGGCGGCCGAGGGAAAATCGTTGGAGACCAGGTTCGTCGTGACGTCGCGTTCGTCGCGATCCTCGGTCAAGGTCACCTGGCTCGGGTCGAGACTCGACACCGCGTCGCCGTGGCGGTCGACCAGCGGGTTCAGATGCACTTCGACCAGGTCGCCGCCCCGCCCGCTCTTCACGAGCGCGCCCGAGATGATGAAGTCGTAGTATTTGTCGAAATCTTTGTTCGCGTCCTGCAGTTCGCAGCCGGCGATGGTCAAGAGGATTACCGCCATGCCGATCAAACGAAGCAACGATCTCCGGCGCATGACAACCTCCGCTCGATGTGGAAAGAACTTTCATCTTTTTTTTATTACTTTACCCTTGTCCCGCCGGAAATCAAGTTGGCGCCTCAAACGGGGAAGCGTGGCGCCTCAGATGCGGGACGAGCAGACCGGACGCGCGTCGACTATCGGGCGGCCAGGGTTTTGATGGTGTCGAGATAGTTCTTGATCTTTTCGAGCGGCTCCGGATCGTCTTCGTCGAACTGCACGCCGATCCGGCTCTCGTCGCTGTCGCTGATCACCCGCATCACGGTGACGCTGAGGTTTTCGATCAATTCGCCGTTCGGCAGCGAAAAGGTGAGCAGCGCCGTATCGCCGACGCTCTGCTTGCTTTCGACCGCGAGCATCGCGCCGCTGGCGGAGAGGTCCAGCGTGAACCAGGTTTCGTCCAGATGGTTCTTGACCTGCAAGGTGATCGGGATGCGGGGGCTGCGCCGCAGGTTTTTGACCTCGACCACTTCCGGGTATTCGATCATCCACAGCGGCAGCGGGTCCACCTGTTTGTGGATCAGGCGCGAAACGAAACCGTAGACGCGGCCTTCGAGCAGGTAGCGCACGATCAACTCGGTGCCTTTGGGGATGACCACCAGCCGGCTGTCCTGCGGCACCGAGGTGATGACCAGCCGCGGCCGCACCCACCCGACGATGTGGGTCTGGGCGCGCAGGCGTTTGCTCTTTTGCAACAGCTCGAAGAAAACAGGCAGGCCGACGGCGAACTGCGGCGAGGTGTCGGTGTCTTTGAAGATCAACGACTCATCAGTTCTTTCTTGCGGCGTCGCGGGCGGCATGCCACCTCCCTCCGGTCCGGATTATGTTTCCGGCCCCAATTCGCGCGGGATATCAAACTCCGTGGTCAAGCGCCGCTGCGGCAGTTGGCAACTTTCCACGTACTCCCGGATCTTCGCCAGTTGGACCTGGTCCTCTTTGTCAAACAAGACGCCGACCGTGCGTTCTTCCCGCGTGTGATGCACGCGCACGACCTCGCCCCGCAGTTGTTCGATTTTCTCGCCGTTGGGCAGCGTGAAGTTCAGAAAAATCGCGTCGCCGATTTTCCAATCGGCGTTCACCGAAAGCAAGGCCCCGTGCAACGAGAGATCCATGAGCATCCAGGCGTTTTCCTCGGAGTCTTTGACCTGCAAATACATTTGCACGCGCGGACTCTGCCGCAGGCTCTTCACCTCGATCAGTTCGGGGTACCCCAGCAGCCACATGTTGATCGGGTTTTGGTACTTCTGGACCAGGCGGGTGACGAAACCGTAGACCGACCCTTCGAGCATGTAGCGCACGACGATTTCGGCGCCGATCGGCGTCGTCATTTGGCGCCCGTCGAGGATCGGGGCGGTGGTGATCAGCACGTTCGGGCGATACCAGCCCAGCATGTTCGACTTGACGCGCACCCGCCGCTGGCGCTGGCGGATTTCGAAATAGAGATCGAGTCCCACGGCGAACTGCGGGGACACGGCGTTGTCTTCGAAAATCAGATCGACGCGCGAACCATTCCGCGGATCGACCCCGTCAACATGTTCCGGCATGGTTAGAACTCCGTGGTGTTTTGGAACAGAGGTTCGACATCAGCTAATAGCATGAATATTTGAGGGAAACAACCAGAGATTGACGACGGCAACCTTTACTCACCTAACGCGAGTTGTTTAATTTTGTCCAACCAGGAATCTTTCTTGGTTTTTTTCTCGCGTCTTTTCTTCGGCACGTCCGGCGTTTCACATAAGTCAAATTCGCGCAACAACTCGGCCTGCCGGCCGGTCAGGTGGGACGGAATATGCACTTGCACCTGGAGCAAAACGTCGCCCCGGCCGTAGCCGCGCACGTGGGGCACGCCCTTGCCGACGATGCGCAGGATGGCGCCGGGCTGCGTTCCGCGCGGGATATCGACCTTCGCTTCGCTGTCGAGTGTCGGCACCACGACGGTCGCGCCGAGAGCGGCCTGACAAAAGGAAATGGGCAGTTCGGCGAGCAGGTCATTACCGCGCCGTTCGAAGAATTCGTGCGGGCGCACGTGCAGGAAGATATACAGATCGCCGGCCGTGCCGTTGTGTTCGCCGGGTTCGCCTTTGCCCGGCACGCGAAGCTGGCTGCCGTCTTCCACGCCGGCCGGGATGTTGATCGAAACGGGGGCTTTTTCCAGCGATTTGCCGGACCCGCGGCAGTTCTTGCACGGGTGGGTGATCAGCTTGCCCACGCCGTTGCAGTGGGGGCAGGTGGTGGTTAGCGTGAAAAAGCCCTGGCTGCGCCGCACCTGGCCGTGACCGCCGCACGTGGGACAAGTGGTCGCCGAATGACCGGCCTCGATGCCCGTCCCCTTGCACTGCACGCACGGCTCGTAGCGCTCGACCTCGATCGACTTGGTCGCGCCGAAAACCGCTTCTTCGAAATCGACTTCGAGATCGAAACGCAGGTCGTGCCCGCGCCGGGCGCCGGAGCGACGCCGGCCGCCGCCGAAGCCGAAGAACTCCTCGAAGATGCCGCCCATCGAGGCGAAGATGTCTTCGAACGACGAAAAGCCGGAGAAGCCGGAGCCGCGCAGCCCGTCATGTCCGTAGGCGTCGTAGGTGCGCCGCTTATCCGGGTCGGACAACACCTGATACGCCTCGCTGGCTTCCTTGAACAACTTTTCGGCGTCGGGGTTATCGGGATTGCGATCGGGATGATACTTCAGTGCGATCTGACGGTAGGACTTTTTAATTTCGGCTTCGGAAGCGTTGCGGGGTACGCCGAGAATTTCGTAGTAATCCTTTCGGACCATACTCGCCCACCCCGTCCGGGAAAGCCGCGCGTTACGCTAGGAGTCGTCTTCCTCGGTGTCGTTTTCCGGCAGGTCAAAAATCGCTTCGAGTGGAATGACCTGCACCTTCTCCTCGACATCGGGCAGCGTGCGCAGAAAAGCCTCGGCGTCTTTGCGCGTGATCTTGCCGGCCGTGATGTGGCGTTCCATGAGCCGCACGTCGTACAGGAAATCGGGGGTGTTGTTGATTTTCATCGGCCGCCCCTTCCCTTACAGTTCTTCCTGAATCTGATGAATCGCTTCCAGATCGTTCTTCAGGCGGACCTTGCCGGCGGCGATTTCGCGCAGCGCTTTCACAATGAACTTGTTGTCGCAGGGCTCGCCGACGTACCGGCTGCCCTTGACCAGGTGCTTGGTGCGTTCGGCGGTGGCGTGCACCAGCGCGAAACGATTGGGAATATGCTCGATGCAATCTTCTACGGTGACTCGGGCCATCGAATTTTCTCCTTGCTCGCTGGCGGCGGTTCAGCCTTCGCCAGAAAAGTTAACCATGATTTTCGTCGGCGCCATGCCCGGGCGTCGGACTCGCCCCCGGGGCCGGTGCGGCGGCCGGCGGAGCGTTCGGCGCGGCGGCCGGTTTTTGCTCGCGCAGACGCGCCGGATCGGTCGGAATGTCGTCGCGCACACTCGGCGCGGCCAGGTAGACCGTGCCTTCGTACCCGCCGTCGATCAGCACGACGACCCGCTTGTTCGCTTCGAGGGGCGCGGGCGTGGGCCCGAGGAGCGGCGCGGTCCGGCTACGCCGCGATACGGGTTCCGGCGGCGTTTCGGGATCGAGCGGCGTCGAAAAACGCAGCCGCGCGATCACCTTCTCGGCGGCGCCGTACAGCGTCACGGTGATCACCTTGTCGCCCGCGACCAGGCGCCCCAAAGCGGTCGCCCGCGGCCCGCTGACCAGCTCCTCGGCGCGCCATTTCCGCGCCGCGTCAAACAAATTATCAATGGCGGCGATCTGGACCGGCGTTTCATCCGCCAGTTTCCAGGCCCCGCCGGAGCGCGTGATTCTAATGGACACCTCGCCGGTTTGCAAGTCGATCATCTGCACCTGGCTCGCGTCGAGGTTGGGCAGGAACCGGTGGTCGCGCAGATCGGCGCGGGTCACGCGCAGCGTCTTGATGCTCGCGTCGTCGGTGGTCATGACGTAGGGTCGGCCTTCGGCCATCACATACCACGACGTGCTGTCGTTGGGTTTCAGGCCGACCGTCAGTTTCTTGGTCACCGACTTCTCGCCTTCGCCGTACACGGCGGTGACGACGAGCGAAGGCTTGTCGAGCCCGTAGACCGACAGGTCGGTCTGCTGGTTCACGACGAACTCGGTCGCGCGGATCGTGGACAGCTTGTCCAGAATCTGCTTGATCGTTTCCTGATCGGCGATCGGGCCGGTCGGCGAATCGATCGCCCAGGGCGCTTCGTCCGGCAACGCTTCGGGGTTCGCCGGCGCGCCGGCCGCGGCGGGCTTGACCGGCGGTTTGGAAAGCAGGGTCAGCGGCGGCTCGCCCGCCAGTTCGATCGTCACCTGCTTGATTTTCTTTTCCGGATCGCGCGGCGCCAGCAATTCGCGGCGGCGCATGTCGTCGACGCTCTTTTTCAGCGCCGCGACCGACGCGCTGTTCAGCAGGTAGACGAACTTCGCCCCCTGCGGCTGCACGTAGATGGTGTCGCCCACCGGGTTTTCATTGCCGATGAGCACGGTCTTCCGGTCCTGGCCCGCGCTGAGCGTGGCGATGACGCGCGGCTTGTCCAGGCCGAAGGTCTTGGCGTAGTCGGCCGGCAGCTTGTCGAGCTTGCGGACCGGGGTGGAATGCTCGAACGCGCTGACCAGCGACTGCACCGCCCAGGTGTCGGCCTCGTCGGCCACCGGCGCGGTCATCGCCCATTCGCCGTTTTTCTTTTCGAAGACCACCGTTTCCGCGTCGCGCTTCAGTTCGATGCGGTTGACGGCTTCCCAGGTCATGGTGATGACCTTCTCGCCTTCCGCCGCCTGCTGCTCTTTCTTCTGCCGCAACGGGCGATCCAACAAAAAGTAGCCGGCCGCCAGCAGGGCCAGCACCACGGCGAAGATCATCGTTTTCTTCGGATTCATCGCTTACCTCGTCGTAGTGTTTTTGTAGGAGCGCCTTTCCAGGCGCGATCTAGATCGCACCCCAAAGGGTGCTCCTACAAAATGTGGCACAGGCGCCCTCGCCTGTGTCATGTCGGGCGCACAGCCGTGCGCCCCTACAGGAACCGTGCACAGCCGGGGGCGGCTGTGCCACACCCGGAGTCGGAGGGCGTATAGCAATACGCCCCTACGGGAACCGTGCACAGCCGGGGGCGGCTGTGCCACAATCGCAATACGCCCCTACCGTTTCCTTCTCAGCGCCACGCCGATGCCCAGCATGACCACGATCTGCGGCGCCAGGAACACGGACGCGAAGAAAATCAACGACCGATCCTTGTCGGTGAGTTGAAAGACGTCGGGCGTGAAGGTGTGCGGCCGGAGGGAAATATATTGCTCCGTGCCGGTCAGCCAATTGATCGAATTGAGAAACAGGTTGGCGTTGAAATACTCGCCGACCCAGCGGTTGTCGGCGAAGCTGGCGTTGCCGATCACCACCAGCCGCGCTTTCTTGTCGCCGACCTTGCGTTCGACGGCGACGCCGAGCACCAGCGGGCCCTTGAGGTCTTTGCCCGGGTCCATCTTCGGCGTTTCGTTGTTGTTGAACGCGGCGAAGTCGGTTTCGCCCCAGCTCTGCTCGCGGGTGTTGAGCAGCGGATCGACCGTCACGTCGGCCAACCGTCCTTCGGTCAGCACCTTCAGCGAACGCGCGACGTGAAAGATCGTCGGGTTTTCGCCGATCTTCTTGGTGATCTCGTGCGGGCCGTAGTTGACGACGATCGGATCATAGCCCGGAATCGGCGCCGCGAGCAGTTGCAACTGCATGTCGACGACCACGTCGTTTTCCACTTTGACGCCGTACTTCGCCAGCAGGTCGTCCAGCCCGGCGTTGACGAACGGGTCAAGCAGCACCATCAGGCGGCCGCCCTTGTCGAGATACTGGCCCAGTTGCGTGACCTCCTCGGCGGACAGCGGCTGCGTCGGACCGGCGATGATGATCAGGCTCGCGTCGGGCGGAATGCCGCCGGCCATGCGAATGAGCAGCGGCTTGATCTTGATGTTCTCGTTCTCCAGACCGCCCTTCAGCGCGGCCATCCCGCGTTCCTCGTGGCTTTCGAGCCCCAGTTCGCCGTGGCCTTCGAGCATGTAGATCGCGCCCTGCGGCGGCGCGCTGATCTTGAGCAGTGCGGTGGTGATGCCTTGTTCGGTGACGTCCATCGTGATGTTCGTGCGGCCCTGGCACGAGACGGCGACCGAGTTGGGTTCATGCACCGCGTATTTTTTCACCGCGCCGGGGCTGACGTCGGGATCGAGGACCTCGACCTTGATTTTGCCGCGGCTGGCGTCGCCGTAGCGCTCGGCCAGCTTTTCGAACGGTTTGGATTCGCCGGTTTTGAAAAAACCGACGATCTCGGTCTTTTCAGGCAGGTTCTTGATCACCGTCAGCGTTTGATCGGTGAGCGTATTCACGCCGGCCTTGGTCAGGTCGAACTTCTTGGCGTGGGCCGAGGCGAACGCATTGATGAACACCAGGATGCCGAGGAAGACGACCGTGTAGATCAGCGCGTTGGCGCCGTACTTCGCGCTGCGGCGGCTGACGGTTTCGCGGATGCCCCCGAAATCCAGCGCCCAGCCGACCGCCAGGCTGACCACGCCGAGCAAGCCATCCACCAAGGCGAACAGGGTCAGCGTGCCGACAAAGACGTACGCCAATACGCCGAACACCAGGAGAATGAGTCCTTCCCAGATCAGGACACGGCTGAGACCTTTCATCGCTTACCTCCACCTCGTCGATTCCACCGAGCGCGTGGTCAGGAACCAGAAAAAGGCAATGAAGCCGAGGAAATAAACCAGGTCGCTGATGTCGAACAGTCCCTCGCCGAAGCGTTCGAAGTGATCGCCCATGCCGAGGTAGCGCACGACGGTGGCGGTAAGCCCCGGCAGCCGCTCCGCGATCCAGCCGAGAATGACGTAAATCACCAGCAGCGCCCAGTTCGTCGCCACCGCCGCCACCGCCTGACTGCTGGTCAGCGTGCTGATGAACAGCCCGACGGCGAGGAACGCGAGCCCGACGAAGTACAGGCCCAGATAGCCGGCGGCGATCTTACCCATATCGGGCGAGGCGTACTTGGCGACGATCGCCGGGAACAGCAGGGTCAAGGCGAGCGCCAGGGTGTAGAACGCCGCGCCGGCCAGGAACTTGCCGGTGACGATCTCCGATACCGAAACCGGGCTGGTGAGCAGCAGTTGGTCGGTGCCGGCGTTTTTTTCCTTCGCGTAAAGCTGCATCGCGATGAGCGGAATCAGCATCAGCAGCACGATGCACATGTTCTGGAACAGCGGGGTCAGAATCAGCGCGTTGACGTTGATCTGATCCATCATGCCGGGCTGCTGGTAGATGTCGGGGTAGCCGAGAATCTCGGTGTAGCGGGAGAACAGATCGTAAAAGAAAAAGCCGGTCAGCATCAGGAAGCCGGCGAGAATCACGTAGGCCA
>PMZC01000172.1 GCA_003170555.1 Deltaproteobacteria bacterium | reverse complement strand
AGAGGGGCCGGGGGTGAGGTCGATTCTATCTACGCCTTCACCAACACCGCCGTACGGCTCGCGCGGATCGCCGGCCGGCTGTCGGCGCGAAAACCAACGGCGCCGGCGAGGGCGAGCGTCGCGGCGAACGCTTCGGTCGTGACATGTCCCTTCGGCTCCGCGACCAATAGCTTGCCGCCGGGTTTGAGCGCCTGAAAAACCTCAGCGAAAAACCGGCGCTGGTCCGGCAGCTCGTGGACCATCGCGAACGCCAGCGCGAAGTCGACTTGGCCGGCGAGGTCCTCGACGCCAAGCCCGTCATTCTTCACCAGACGCGCTTCGATGCGATCAGCCACGCCGGCTTTGCGCGCGCGGCGTTTCATACCATCGAGCATTCGCTGCTGCAGGTCGACGGTCACCACTTTGCCGCGCGGTCCGACGAGCCGCGCGAGGTCGAGCGTGAAAAAGCCCATGCCGGGGCCCGGTTCGAGCACGGTCATGCCCTCGGCCACAAACGGCCCGAGGATCTTCATCGGGTTTTGCGAAATGCGCCGGAACGGATTGATCAAAAAGTAGCCCAACCACCACGGGCACACGTGACTCATCGCGAAACCTCCTCGACTTTTGCGTCGCGGAACTTGAGATAGCTCGCCGCCAAGTTGATCCGGTCGCGCTCGATTGTATGCAGAATTCAAACAACCGCAACAACGCGCGCGGGCGGCCCGGCCTTCCACCGCTCGCTCGGGAAAGGTACATTAGGCCGTGAGCGATCGCGGGGTGACGCGATCGTCCATCAGCCAACAAATAGAAAGTGAAGTCGTTCGTCGACGGACATGTCGAATCGCACCGCCGTATTACTAAGTGCGCTTTCGATGCTCGCCGCCATCGCGGTGGGTTTGCTGCTGTGGAGTTGGCTGGTTTCGTTCGATCATCCGCGCGTGGTGGGCCGTCCGCATTGGCTCGCGTGGGATATCGTCAGCTACAGCCTGCGTCACGACGGCGAGGCGACCCTCGGTAACGTTTCGACGCAGGATCGCTATCCGATTCTGCGATACGGCGCGTGGTTCTTCCGCCATTGCGGCCGGGATGCTCGCGCCATCGCCGCCGCGCAACTGCCGTTCATGGCGCTGCTGCTGCTGTCCGTCGGATTCGCCGCGTGGCGCATCGCCGGGCCGCTCGCCGGCGGCATCGCGCCGTGGATCGCGCTCTTCGCCCCGATGACGCTCGGCGTGACCACGCAGATGGATGACATACTGGTGCTGCAGGCCTTCGTCATGCTGACGATGATGATGCTCTTCTGGAGCGACCGGACCCGCCGGCGCTGGCTGGCGATCGTCGCCGCGGTCGTCTTCACCTCGGGCGTGCGCTGGCGGATTTGGTACTCGAGCGAGGTGTGCGCGTTTTTCGTGCTGTACAGCGGCATCGGCGCGTGGCTGCTGTGGTCGTGGGCCGCGTGGCTGCGCGAACGGCGGGAGAATCCGGATCACGGCTGGCGCGAGTCGCCCTGGCGGCTGACGTCGGCGCTGCTCCTGGTCGTGCTGCTCACGGTGCTGCTGGGCCCGGGGTTTAATTTCAGATATTTCGCCGCGCAAAATTACCGCCCGCTCCTGCTCGGAAAAAGTTTGTGGAACGCGCCGGCGGCGCTCTGGCAGACGCCCGCCGTCTGGCTGCATTCGTTTCTTCGCCCGGTGATGGGCCTGGTGTTGGCGCCCGCCGCTTTCTGGGCCTGGCGGTACAGCCGGCGGCATGACTTGCTGATGTTTCTCGGCGGATGCATTTTGCTGCCCACGCTGTCTCTGGTGCTGATCAACAAGCGCCAGGAATTCTACCTGGCGACGGCGGTTCCCTCCGCCTACGTTTTGATCGCGGTCGGGCTGGCGGAAGCGGCCAGACGCCGGCGCCGCGTGGCGATCGTTTCTCTTCTCTTGCTGGCCGTGGGCGGCGGTTGGTTTTGGGAAGCCCGCGATCGCGGCCGGCCGCCGGAGAACTACGAACTCCCTGACTACTACCTCGAAGCCTTCGAGCACAAACCCACCTTGTACCTGATTTCGCCCCGCGCGCCCGGCGACAAGTGGGAGATCGTGGGAAAACAAGTGGCGCACGAATGCACCGCGCGGGGACTGCCGCCCGTCTTTGTCGAGAAATATCCGGGCAACGGTCCGGTGGCGTTTTACGCGTGGCAGTCTTACCCGCGCTCACGCTTCGGCGACGTTTACCAAGGGCCGCTCCCCGACCCGCCGCTGTGTCTGGTGTTTCTCACCTTCCATTCGCGGAGCGTGACGGAGGTGTTGGACTACCAGCGGCTGTTGTTGCGCACCGAGGAGAAAAAACTCGCCCGGGAAGCGCTGACTCGCGTGGAAAAGGTGGAGCGGTACAAAAGCTCGTGCGCCTTCGCGGCTGATCTGGAAGGCTGGTCGATCTACCGCTGCATCCCGCCGGCGCCGCCTAGCGAAAATAGACGGTGACGTTCGCGGACAGGCCGGCTTGCGGCATCAAACCGGCGGGAAGGTTCCGCCAGATGATCTTGACCGGGATTCGCTGCACCACCTTGACGAAGTTTCCGGAAGCGTTGTCGGGCGGAAACAGCGAGAAGCGCGCGCCGGTGCCGGGGGACAGACTCTGCACCTCGCCTTCGAAATGTCGTCCGGGAAGAGTGTCGATCGAAATCGCGACGCGCTGCCCCGGTTTCATCCGGCCGATTTGCGTCTCCTTGAAGTTCGCGACGACGTAGGTGCTCAGCGGAACCAATTCCGCCACCGCCTGCATGGGCTGCACGGCCTGCCCGACGCGCACCGCGAGCCGGGAAAGCGCGCCGTCGAACGGCGCGGTGAGTTTGGTGTAGGACAACTGCAGGCGCGCGTTTTCGAGCGCCGCGCGGGCGTCGCGCAACTTGGCGCGCGCGGCGGCGATCGTCGCGTCGACCGGCGCACTTTGTTCAACGTGACCCCGCGCTTCGGTCACTCGGCTTTCCGCCGTCCGCTTTTGTTCTTCCGCGGCGGTCAGTTGCGCGCGAGCCTGATCCAACGTGGCCGACGCCGACTCATACGCGGTTTTGATGTGGTCGTAATCCGATTGGGAAATCGAGCCGCTGGCCAGCAAATTGCCATAGCGCCGGAAGTCGTCTGCGGAACGAGTTTCTTCCGCCTGGGCGCGTTGCAAGGCGGCCCGCGCCGCTGCGACCTGCGCCGCCGCGTTGGCGACCGAGACGGTGGAACCGGACAGCGACGCCCGCGCGGCATTGAATCCGCCGCGCGAAGAAGCTTCGGCGATCCGTTCCTGGGCCTCCGCTGCTTCGACCTGGGCCTCGGCCTGCTCGACGCGCACGCGATAGTCGGCCGGATCGATTTCGATCAGGACGTCTCCGGCCTTGACGTGCTGGTTGTCGTGAACCGGAATCGCCACCACCACGCCGGCGACCCGCATCGACGGCATGGTGACATCCGCTTCGACCTGCGCGTCGTCGGTGGATACTTGGTTGCGCGTGAGAAACGCGTAGACGCCGAAGATCAACAGCAGCAGCACGACCAGGGTAATCAGGATGACAAACGGTCGCTTGCCGTTGCGCCTTTTCGCCGGCGGTCCGGAAGGGGTTAGACCATTCGCCGTGATTGACGGTAGATCAGCCATTATCACTCCATCGCGGCGGGCGGCGCCGTTTGACCGCGTCCCGACCGCAAGAAGAAAAGCAAAGGCAGCACGAACAGGAACGCGATGCCCTGTAAGATAAACGATTTTTCGAACGCGAGCACCATGGACTGCACGATCGCCTTGCCGTTCAACATGCCCAGGACGGCGAATCGCCCGGCGCCGGAGTCCAGGCCCAGCGCGGGCGTGCGATAATAAAGGCTCTGAAAACGGGACCAAACTTCCGGCCGCAGGAAAGTGACGTTCGCCGCCAACCCCGCTTTGGCCTGCGTGGCGAAACGCGTCAGCAGCGTCGCCGAAATCGTCAGGCCGATCGAGCCGCCGATCTGCCGGAAAAACGAATTCAAACCGGCGGCGTCCGACAATTTGTGCCGCGGGATTTTGCTCAGCGCGACGGTCGTCAGCGGCACAAACAAGCAAGAAAAGCCGACGCCGGTCACCATCATGGACGGCACGATATCCATCAACGAGCTTTCCAAGGTGATGCTGCCGAGCATGTACGACCCGATGCTGAACAAAATCACGCCCACCGCGACGATCCACGCCGGCGGAACGCGGTTGTACAAACGACCGACAATGGGAATCGCCACCAACATGACTGCGGAGCGCGGCATCATGGCAATGCCGGATTGGGTGGCGGTGAAACCGAGGATCTCCTGCATGAAAATCGGCAGCAGAAACATGCTGCCCATCAACATGGCGAACTGCAGGAAACCGATTAACGTGCCGGACATGAACGTCTTGTCCTTGAACAGCCGCAGATCGACGGCCGGGGCCGGCGCGGTGAGTTCGCGGATGACGAACGCGATGAGAAACACCGCGCCGATGAACATGCTGGCGCTGATCACGTCCGATTGAAACCAATCCTTCGATTGGCCTTCTTCGAGGCAATATTGCAGAAAGGCGACGCCGATGCAGATCAGCACGACGCCGATCCAATCGAGGTCTTTTTCCTGCGCCTTGGCGCGCGCGTGGTTGGCCGCGCGGATGTCTTCGGGCTCGTGCACGAATTCATAAACCATCATCAACCCGAAAATGCCGATCGGCAGGTTGATGTAGAAAATCCACTGCCAACTGAAATTGTCGGTGATCCAGCCGCCCAGCGTGGGGCCGACGGCGGGCCCGATCATGATGACCATGCCGAACATCGCCATCGCCATGCCCTGCTCTTCCAGCGGGAAGGTCTGGCGCAAAATCGCCTGCTGCGACGGCTGCAGCGCCCCGGCGCCGATGCCCTGCAAGACGCGGAAGATCACCAGCGTCACCAAGGTGTGGGCCGTGCCGCAGAGCGCCGAACCGATGATGAACAACACCAGGCACGCCATGTA
>PMZC01000284.1 GCA_003170555.1 Deltaproteobacteria bacterium | reverse complement strand
AAGACGTTCACCGTCGCCAACGTGGTCGAGCGCCTGAACCGGCCCACGCTGGTCGTCGCGCACAATAAAACGTTGGCGGCGCAGCTCTACGGCGAGTTCAAGGAGCTGTTTCCGGAAAACGCGGTGGAGTATTTCGTCTCGTACTACGACTACTACCAGCCCGAGGCTTACATTCCCACGACCGACACGTACATCGAGAAAGACAGTTCGATCAACGAACGCATCGACCGCCTGCGCCACAGCGCGACGCGCAGCGTGCTGACGCGGCGGGATACGCTGGTCGTCGCGTCGGTGAGCTGCATCTACGGCCTGGGCCGCCCGGAAAATTATCGCGCGATGCTGACGCTGGTGAAAAAAGGCCAGGAGATCGACCGGCAACAGATGCTGCGCGATTTCGTGAATATGCAGTACGAGCGCAACGACCTCGACTTCCACCGCGGCGCGTTTCGCGTGCGCGGCGATGTGGTCGAGATCTTCCCGGCCTACGAAGACCAGCACGCCGTGCGGATCGAGTTCTACGGCGACGAGGTCGAGGCGATCAAGGAAATCGACCCCTTGCGCGGGCAGACCGTGCGCGAGCTCGAAATGGCCGCCATCTTCCCCAACAGCCACTACGTCACGCCGCGCGACGAGCTGCAGCGCGCGATCGCGTCGATCCGCGAGGAGCTGCGTTCGCGTTTGACCGAGCTGAAGGAGTCCAGCCGCCTGCTCGAAGAACAACGGCTGCGGGAACGCACGCTGCTCGATCTCGAAATGCTCAGCGAACTTGGTTACTGCCCCGGCATCGAAAACTACAGCCGCCACCTCGACGGCCGCGGCGCCGGCGAGCCGCCGAGCCCGCTGCTCGACTATTTTCCCGACGACTACCTGCTGGTCCTCGACGAGTCGCACCAGACGGTGCCGCAAATGCACGCGATGCATCGCGGCGACCGCAGCCGCAAGACGACGCTGGTCGAGTTCGGCTTCCGGCTGCCGTCGGCGCTCGACAATCGCCCGCTCACCTTCACCGAATTCGAAGCGCGCATGGGCCAGACGATTTTCGTCAGCGCCACGCCGGGGCCGTACGAACTCGGTCGCACCGGCGGCGAGGTGGTCGAGCAACTCATCCGCCCCACCGGCTTGATGGACCCGGCGGTCGAGGTTCGCCCGGCGGAAACGCAGGTCGACGATCTGCTCGGCGAGCTCAAGGCGCGGCTCGACAAGAATCAGCGCGTGCTGGTCACCACGCTGACCAAGCGCATGGCCGAGGACCTCACCGACTATTACCGCGATCTCGGCGTCCCCGTGCGCTACCTGCACAGCGAAATCGAGACGCTCGAACGCATCGCGATTTTGCGCGACCTGCGCCGCGGCGACTTCGCGGTGCTGATCGGCATCAACCTGCTGCGCGAAGGTCTCGACNNATCCTCGACGCCGACAAGGAAGGCTTTCTGCGCAGCGAGACCAGCCTGATCCAGACCATCGGCCGCGCCGCGCGCCACGTGGAAGGCCGGACGATTCTGTACGCCGACAAGATGACCGAGTCGATGAAGCGCGCGCTCAGCGAAACGAACCGCCGCCGCGCCTTGCAGCAGGCGTACAACGAGGCGCACGGCATCACGCCGGAGTCGATCGTCAAGAACATCAGCAACGTGCTGGCCAGCATCTTCGAGGCCGACTACCTGACCGTGCCGCTCGACGAGGAAGGCGAGGAAATCGACGCGGCGCAATTGCCGCTGCTGCTCGAAAGCCTGAAGAAGCAGATGCTCGACGCGGCGAAGGACCTCGACTTCGAGAAGGCCGCCGAAATCCGCGACCGTGTCATCGCGTTGGAAGACAAGCACCTGGGGATCAAAACGACCCTGAGCGATCTGCGCCGCGACGCGCATCAGACCTCGCCCTACAAACCACGCACCAAAAAAGCGCTGCGCAGCCGCGGCAAACGACGTTAGCTCCGGACCTCCCTGGTTCAACAAACACCCTTTCCCCGGCCTTTCCGTCGGCATACAATTCATGGGCAATCAGGGGGGAAACCATCATGCATATCAAACCGTATACCGACATCGCCGCCGTGAACGTGGCCTCTGACCAGGTGCGTGACGTGACCATGCGCGTCGTCATCGGGCCGGATCAGAGCGCGCCGAACTTCATCATGCGCGTGTTCGAGATCGCGCCCGGCGGTTATTCCTATAAGCACCAGCACGACTACGAACACGAGATTTTCTTTCACGCCGGCCACGGCGAAGTGGTTTACGAAGATCGCACCGTGCCGGTCGGCCCGGGCGCGATCGCCTTCATCAAGCCGAACGCGCTGCACCAGATACGTAACACGGGCGGCGAGACCTTGACCTTCATCTGCGTGATCCCCAACCCGGAGTAAATTTGGACGATTCCCTGCGCCATAAATTGGATTTGGTCCCCCTCGATCCGGGCGTCTATCTCTGGAAAAACGAACAAGGGCGCGTCATCTACGTCGGCAAGGCCAAGGTGCTGCGGCACCGCGTGCGTTCGTATTTCCAGAGTCTTGAAGACAAAGACCTCAAAACGCGCCGCCTCGTCGAGCAGGTGCGCGACGTGGATTGGATCGTCACGCATTCCGAAAAGGAAGCGCTGATCCTCGAAGCCACGCTGATCAAGAAACACACGCCGCGCTACAACATCCGCCTGCGCGACGACAAACGCTTCCTCTGTCTGAAGCTCGACCTCAGCCACGATTTCCCGCGGCTCTACCTCGTGCGCCGCATCTTCCGCGACGGCAGCCTGTACTACGGCCCCTTCGACAACGCCCGCGCCGCACGCGAGACGCTGCGGTTTGTTAACAGCACGTTCCCGATCCGCAAGTGCTCCGACGTGCAGTTCGCCACGCGCACGCGCCCGTGCCTGCAATATCAGATTCACCGCTGCCATGCGCCGTGCGTCGGCTACATCGACCGCGAGGCGTACGCCGCCATCGTGCGTCAGGTGCGCGCCTTCTTCGCCGGGCGCCTGCCCGAAGTGATTCCGCAGATGACCGCCGAGATGGAGCAACAGGCGGCGGCGCTCAATTTCGAAGAGGCGGCGGTGATCCGCGACCGCATCGCCGCGATCGAGACGACGCTGGCGCGGCAGCAGGCGGTGCGGCCCGCGCTCGACGACTGCGACGTCTTCGGCCTGCATCGCGCCGGCGCAGCGGTGGTGGCCGTCTGCCTGTTCGTGCGCAACGGCGCGATCATCGGCCAGCGCGTCTTCCCCTTCAAAGGCATCGAAGACGACAGCCCGGTCATCCTCGCCCAATTGCTCGGCCAGTATTACTCGCAGGACAACTACATCCCGCGCGAAGTACTCGTGCCGTTCGAACCCGAAGGCGGCGCCGAGCTGTTCGCGGAATGGCTGACCGAGTTGTCCGGCAAGAAAACAGCGCTGCGCGCGCCCCAGCGCGGCGAAGGGCGCGAGCTGGCCGACATCGCGGCGCTCAACGCCGAGCGGCAGTTTCAGGTGCGGCAGCATCAACTGCTCAGCGTCGATGACGTGCTCGATGAACTGCGCGCCAAGCTGCATCTGCCGCGCGCGCCGGAAACGATCGAGTGCTTCGACATCAGCAACATCTCCGGCAAACTGGCCGTGGCGTCGCTGGTGCGCTTCGTCGAGGGCGAGCCGGAAAAGTCGGGCTACCGGCGCTATCGCCTGCGTCTGAAAGACGAGCCGGACGATTACGCGATGATGCACGAGGTGCTGTCGCGGCGCATCGCGCGCGGCGTGACCGAGCAGAACCTGCCCGATCTGCTGCTGGTCGACGGCGGCAAGGGGCAGCTCAACATCGCGCGCGAGGTGCTGGCGGAGCATCAACTCGACGCGCAGCCGCTCGCCGCGATCGCCAAGATCAAAGACCTCGAACCCGGCGACGCGGGCGCGCACGACAAGATCTATCTGCCCGGCCGCAAAAACGCGGTGACCTTTCACGCCCACAGCAACGCGCTGCTGCTGCTGCAACGCGTGCGCGACGAGAGCCATCGCTTTGCGCTCGACTATCATCGGCTGCTGCGCTCGAAAAAAATCACCGCCAGCGTGCTCGATGAAATTCCGGGCCTGGGCGAAGTGAAGAAGAAGGCCCTGCTGCGCGCGTTCGGCAGCGTCAAGCGCATTCGTGAAGCAAGCGCCGAGGAACTCGCCGCCGCACCCGGCATCGGGCCGAAACTCGCGGAAATGATCCGCCGACATCTGGCCACGGAATGAACCGCCGGCCGCTATTCAACGCCACCCTCGCCTTCATCTGCGGTCTGGTCATCGGGCGATACGTCAACGCGCCATGGTGGGTCAGCGTCGTCATCGGCGTTCTCGCCGCCGCGATCTGGGTCGCGGGTTTCGTGTACGAGAAAACGAATTGGCGGGCGCCGGCGGGGTTGGTCTGCGCGCTCGCCCTCGGCGTATTGCGCATCACGCCGGTCGCGCATCCGCATTTGCCGCCGGACCACATCGCGCATTGGGCCGACCAGGGTAAGGTCGCCATCGAGGCCGTCGTCGAATCGCTGCGGCCGCCGAGCGAACGCGGCGACGAACTGCTCATGTTGAACGTCACCAAGGTGCTGCGCGGGCCCGACGAATGGACGCCCGCCGCCGGCGAGTTGCAGGTGCGCGTGCGGCGACGCCCGCCGTCGTTGTCGCGGGGCGACGTCGTTTCGCTGACCACCGACATTCGCTTCGCCACCGGCTTTCGTACGCCCGGCGCGTACGACCGCGTGTGGGTGATGGGCGCCGACGGCGTGTACGTGACCGGCTACGTGCGCAACGGCGACAAGATCGACCTGGTGCGTGCGGCCGCGCCGACGGCAGCCGGGGCGGTCGACCGCGTGCGCGGCGCCATTCGCGCGGCGGCGCTGCGGGGCCCGCCGGAACGCGCGGCCGTCGTGCTGGCGCTGATCCTCGGCGACGAAAGCCGCCTCGACCGCTCGCTGCTCGACGCGTTCCAGGCGACGGGCCTGATGCACATCGTGGCGATTTCCGGCCTGCACGTTTCGGCGGCGGCCGGGCTGGTCTTCCTGCTGGTGTGGCTGGCGCTCGCGCGCGCCGGGCGGCTGCCGTTGTACACGCGGGTGGATCGCTGGGCCGCGCTGATCGCCCTGCCGTTCCCGATCATCTACGCCGTGCTCGCCGGCGGCGTCGTCAGCGTGATGCGCGCGGCCGTGATGTACCTGGCGCTCATCGTCGGCATTCTCGTCGGCCGCCGCCGCGACCCGTACAACGCGCTGGCGCTCGCCGCGTTGGTGATTTTGGTTTACCGGCCGGCCGATTTGTGGAGCAAAGGTTTTCAGTTCAGCTTCTCCGCGGTGCTGGGCATGATTTACTTCCACCCGCTGATCGCCGACCTCGCCGCGCGCGCGACGTTCGCGCAGCGACTGCTGTCGTCGCCGCGGACGGCGCGTCTTCGCCGCCGTTTTCTGCGCGCGTGCTATTACGCGGCGGCCGGGTTCATCGCCACCGCGCCGGTGTCGCTGTGGCATCTCGGTTTCGTCGCGCCGTTCAGTCTCGTGGCCAATCTCGCCGCGGTGCCGATGCTCGGCCTGTTCATCGTACCGCCGTTGCTGTTCGGCGCGGCGTTGCTGCCGCTGAGCGAAACGTTGGCGCAGTGGTGCTGGGCCGTTTGCGCCGCGGCGATGGATCAGATCTACGGCATGACGTTGCTGCTGCTGCGCCTCGGCCCGCGCTTCATGCGACTGGGGCGCCCGACGTGGTGGGAGATCGCCGCGCTGGTCGCGCTGCTGCTCGCCCTGCCGCATTGGCGACGCCGCCGCGCCCGGGCGGTGCTGGTCGCCGGCGCGCTCGTACTGCTGATCAGCCCGCTCGCGCTCTGGCTGCAAAATCATTGGCGCGACCACCTGCGCGTTACGATGATCGACGTGGGACAAGGGTTGTCGGTGTTGGTCGAAACGCCGGGCGGCCGGCGGCTGCTGTACGACGGCGGCGGCGCGCCGTTCTCCGAGTTCGACGTCGGCCGCGCCGCGCTCATTCCGTTCCTGTCCGCGAAACGAATTCGCCGCCTCGACGTGGTGGTCTCGTCGCACCCGCACCCCGACCACTACAAGGGCCTCTTCCCGTTGCTCGACGCCGTGCCGATCGGCGAGCTGTGGACGATCCGCCCGCAACACGAACTGCGGGGAACGGGGCAGTATTTCTATCTGCTCGAACTGGCGCGCGAACACGGCGTCAGGGTGCGCATCTTCGACTCGACCTCGCCGCCGCTGCGGCTGGGCGGGGCGGACATCGCCGTCCTCAGCCCGCCGCCGGACCCGCCGGACAATTGGTCGATGAACGACCAGTCGCTGGTGCTGCGCATCACGCACGGCGGCGAGTCGGTGCTGCTGACCGGCGACGCGGGTCATCCGGTGGAGCGGCGGCTGCTGGCGACCGGGGCGCCCGTGCAGGCCAGCGTGGCGCAGGTCGGCCACCACGGCTCGCGTACGGCCGGGCTGCGGGAGTTCGTCGCCGGGGTCGCGGCCCGCTTCGCGCTCGTGCCGGTGGGCCGCTACAACAGTTGGCGTCTGCCCGCGCCGGAAGTGATGGAGCGCTGGGCGGCCGCCGGCGCGCGGGTGCTGCGAACCGACGAAGCCGGCACGATCGCGTGCGATTGGCGGTCGGGCGCCTGGCGGTGCTCGTCGCTGACGCCCGTCGACTTCGACCTGGGCGGGGCGACGGCGCAATATTAGCACCAGTAAGAATCGACAACTTGACTTGCCGGCCGTCTCACCTTATACCGTGCAGACCGTGGCGAACCACAAGTGAGATGAAATGATGAAACGCCAGATGATGCTTCCGATATTATTGATCGTCGTATGGCTCGGCTCGCTGGGCCTGGTCGTCGCCGAAGAGCCGGCGAGCAGTCCCGGCGCCCCGCTCCGGCTCAACGTGCAGAAGGCCGTCGAGCTGGCGATCGGACACAACGAGCAGATTCAAATCGCCGACCAGCAAATCACCGAGGCGGAGGGGCAATACACCTTTTACTTCGCCGACGCCTTTCCGCAGCTCAACGCCTCGGCGTCGTACGCGCGGGACATCGATCGCCAGTACGAAATCCTCGACATGACGATGCTCAACCCGCTGTTCGCACAATTTCACCTGCCGCCGATCAAACCGACCAAATTCTATTTCACCTACGCGCACAACTGGGATTTCCGCCTGACCCTGACGCAGAATATCTACCTCTTCGGCCGCCTCGGTCACGCCCTGAACGTCAGCCACATCTCGAAGCACCTGGCGCGCGAAGGCCGGGAGATCGCGGTGCAGGACGTCGCGGTCGCCGCCAAGAAAGCTTTTTTCACGGCGCTGTTCGCGAAGGAAGCGCTGGCGGTCACCAAGGTGAACCTCGAGCTCATTGAAATGCAGCGCGACTCGGTCAAATCGAAAGTCGCGCAGGGCGTGATGAGCCGCTTCGACCTGCTGGTCGTCGAATCCGAAGTGGCGGCCGCCCGACCCCGCGTGCTCGAGGCGCAAAACAACGTGCTGCTCAGCACCGAGGCGCTGCTCAACGTGATCGGCGAGCCGCTCAATCGCGCGGTGGAGCTCGACGGCCAGTTGGAATTCGCGCAGTTGAACGACACCACGCCGGATCTCGTGAACGCGGCGTTGCGCGCGCGGCCGGAGATTCAGGCGCTGGTGCTGCAGGCCGAGATGTACGAGGAAACATATCGCATCTACCGCGCGAATTACCTCCCCGCCCTCACGGCCAACGCGACCGCGTCGCGCACCGGCGGCGAGGACAATCGCATTTGGCCGGACCACCCGCGGGACACGCTGCAGCCGACGCTCTCGTTCGGCGTGCAGCTTTACGTGCCGCTGTTCGACGGCCTGCGCAACTACGGCCAGATGAAGCAGATGCAGGCCAAGAAGCGCGAAGCCCAGTTGCAGTTGCAGTTGCTCCGCCGCGGCATCGAGATGGAGGTGACCGCGCTGGTCAGCGAGATCAAATTGCAGGAGCAGGTGTACCGCGCGCACCAGGAAGCCGCGAACGTGGCGCGGGAGGCGCATAAGCTGACCACGCTGCGTTTCGACAGCGGGCTCAGCACGCGGCTGGAAGTCACCGACGCGCGCATGAACCTGATCAACGCCGAGCTCGGCGTGATCAGCGCGCTGTATGCGCTCAACGCGGCGCGGGCTGATCTCGACCGCGCTTTGGGCCGCTAGGCGCGCATGAGAGTCGTCGCCGTCATCCCCGCCCGTTACGCCAGCGTGCGGCTGCCCGGCAAAGCGCTGCTGGAGATCGCCGGCCGCCCGATGATCGCTCACGTCTACGAACGCGTCGCCCGGTGTACGGCGCTGGCCGCGGTGATCGTCGCCACCGACGACGAACGCATCGCCCAGGCGATTCGCGCGCTCGGCGGCGCGGTGGCGATGACGCGCCCCGATCATCCCAGCGGCACGGACCGCGTGGCCGAAGTGGCGCAGGGGCTGGCGGCGGACCTGATCATCAACGTGCAGGGCGACGAACCGCTGTTCAAATCGCAAATGATCGACGACGCGCTCGCGCCGTTCCGCGCCGATGCTGAGTTGCGCTTCGGCACGCTGCGCGCGACGATCCGCGAAACCGACGACCTCTTCGATCCGAACTGTGTGAAGGTCGTGGTCGATCAGCAGGACCACGCGCTGTATTTTTCGCGCTCGCCGATCCCCTTCGCCCGCGGGCTGATGAGCCTGTACGGCCAGCGCCCGGAGCTGGTCGGCGCGCCGCAGGAACGGCCGGTGTTCTACAAACATCTGGGGCTGTACGTTTACCGGCGCGACTTTCTGCTCGAGTTTACGCGCTGGCCGGCGAGCGCGCTGGAACGCGCGGAACGGCTCGAACAATTGCGGGCGCTGGAGCACGGCGTGCGCATCGCGTGTCCGCTGACCGTGCACGAGACGATCAGCGTCGACACGGCGCACGATCTGACGCGCGTCAAAGCCATCATGGAAAACGGGTGAGCACATGACCGGCGACGAAAAAACCGCAACGTCCCTCGCTCGCGCGCGCCGCGTGTTGCGCATCGAGGCCGAAGCCGTCACGCGCATGGCCGCGCGGCTCGACGACGGCTTCGCCCGCGCGGTCGACATCTTGTTGCGCTGCCAGGGCAAGATCGTGGTCGTGGGCATGGGCAAGTCCGGCCTGGTCGGCGCCAAGATCGCCGCGACGCTGGCCAGCACCGGCACGCCCGCTTTCTTCCTGCACGCGGCCGAAGCGGCGCACGGCGACCTCGGCGTGGTGCACAAGGCCGACGTGATCGTCGCGGTGTCGCACAGCGGCGAAACCGAGGAGATCGTCGGTCTGCTGCCGGTATTTCGCCGGCTCGGGCTGCCGATCGTCGCCATCACCGGCGCGCCGCAATCGCGGCTGGGGCGGACGGCGGATGTCATTCTCGACTCCGGCGTGACCGAAGAGGCGTGTCCGCTCGGCCTGGCGCCGACGGCGAGCACCACCGCGCAACTGGCGATGGGCGACGCGTTGGCCGTGGCGCTGCTCGAAGCGCGCGGCTTCACCGCCGAGGATTTCGCGCGCATTCATCCGGCGGGCACGCTCGGCAAGCGCTTGCTGACGTGCGTCGAAGACCTGATGCACGCCGGCGACGCCGTGCCGCGCGTCAAGTTGAACGCGCCCGCCACGCAGGTGCTGCTCGAAATGAGCGCGAAGCGGCTGGGCGCCACGGTGGTTGAAGACGACGCCGGCGCGCTGCGGGGCGTGATCACCGACGGCGACCTGCGTCGCGGCCTGCAAAAGTTCGGCGACCTGGCGGGCCGCGTGGCGTCGGACCTGATGACCGTCAACCCCAAATCCGTCGCGCCGGATGCGCTGGCCTCGCGCGCCGCGCACCTGATGGAAACGCATTCGATCAGTTGCCTGCTGGTGCACGACATCGCCGACCCGCGCCGCATCGTCGGCATGATTCACGTGCACGATCTGATGAAAGCCGGCATCATCTAACCCATGCCCGAAATCGCCGAAGTCGAAACCGTCGTTCGTTCGCTGCGCCGTCGTTTGCCCGGCCGGCGGATTCGCCGCGTCGACATCTTCGATGAGAAACTCGGCGCGCTCGATGCCACGCGTCTCAAGGGGCGCGTCATTCGCGACGTGGTGCGCGCGGGCAAGGAAATCGTCATCGATGTTTCCACGCCGCGCTCGCCGCTGTGGTGGTGCATTCACCTGCGCATGACCGGCGCGCTGCTGTGGTGCGACCGCGCGCAACCGCCGAGCCAACGGCATTTGCGTCTGGCCGCGCGGCTCGATCGCGGCGCGTTGTTTTTTTTCGACGCGCGGCGTTTCGGCGTGACGCGGCTGTGCGACGCGCCGGACCAATGGGCGGCGCCGGGCGTCGATCCGCTGGCGAAAAATTTCACCGCGCCTCGACTCGCCGCGCTGCTCGCCGGTGCGAAAACCGCGATCAAGCCGTGGCTGCTGCGGCAGGATCGGCTCGTCGGATTCGGCAACATCTATGCGTCGGAGGTGCTGTTCGCCGCGCGTATCAATCCGCGACGCTCGGCGGGCTCGTTGACGCCGGCGGAAATCAACCGGCTGCATCGTGCGACGCGGCGCGTGTTGACGAAGGCGGTCGAGTGCGGCGGGACGACCATCTCCGACTTCGCCGACTGCGAAGGCGAAAGCGGCGGCTACCAGCATCAACTAAAGGTTTACGGCCGCGAAGGCGAACGCTGTAAACGTTGCGGCGCGCGGATCAAGCGCCTCGTGCAGCAAGGCCGCAGCACGTTTTTCTGCTCGGCGTGTCAGCGGTAAGGACCTCCCCCAACTCCCTCCGACGTGCGGAGGGGGAATTCAAGACGCTGACGCGTGAGACACGATCCCGTGTGCCAATTTTTTAGCCTTCAGGCTCAAAGCTGTGTACCCGTTTTCAAACCAGCACAGCCTTGGCTTTGCGCGGCACGGCCGCGCAACGCCAAGACTATGGCACACGGAACGACGCCCCTACGAGTAGTTCAGCCCATTCGTTTTCAACAAATCGTCGAGCACTTCTTTCGCGCGGTCGGCGGTGGGGCCGAGCGGGTTGGTGATGATCGCGCGATACGCGGCGCCGTAGCTTTGATGCAGCGCGGCCTCGATGGTCAGTTCCTCATACGCCTTCGCCTGCTGCACCAGCGCGCGGATGCTCGGCTCGAGCGGCGCGGTCGGTCGCGGAACGGCGCCGTCGCGTCCGACCGTGGCCACCGTCTCGACCACGTTCGCCTCCGGTAGATTGGGAATCGCGCCCTGGTTGCGCACGTTCACCACGTGCTCCGCGTTCAGATCGCGCGCGATGGCCTCGACCAGATCGATGGCGATCTTCGAATAATACGCGCCGCCGCGCTGACTCAACTCGTCGGGCTTGGTCACGACGCGCGAGTCGCGGTACTTCGCCAGCAACTGCGCCTCGATCTCCATCACTTCCTGCGCGCGCGTTTTCGGCTTCGCCGCTTGCTCGGCCAGCGCGCGTTCGGTGTTGTAGTAATAGCGGTTGTAATAGAGCGGCGCGGCGCCCAGCGCGCGAATCAACTCCGGCGGAAAGTCGATGTCGGGAATATTCGCCGGGCCCAGATCGCCGGCCAGCACGTCGAGCACCGCCGCGGTGAGGTCTTGCCCCTTCACGACGATGCGCCGCACCCAACCCAGATGATTGAGGCCGACGATGTCGAGGTCGATGTCCGGCTCGCTTACGCCGAGGTATTTCGCCAGGTGCATCTTCACGTCGATCGGCACGTTGCACAGGCCGATGCAGCGGCAGCCGGTGTGGTTGAGGATCGCCTCGGTGATCAGGCCCGACGGGTTGGTGAAGTTGATGATCCACGCGCGCGGATTACGGCGCTCGACCTCGGCGCAGATGGTCATGATCTGCGGAATCGTACGCAGCGCTTTGGCCATGCCGCCGATGCCGGTCGTCTCCTGACCGATCAGCCCGTGCCGCCGCCCGAGCAGTTCGTCCTGATGCCGCGCCGGTTGCTGGCCGACGCGAATCTGCGTGAGCACAAACGACGCGCCGTCGACCGCGGCCGGCATGTTCAGCGTGCGCGTCAATTTGAAAGGCGCGCCGGCGTGCGCGACCATGCGTTCCGCGAATCCGCCGACCACCGCGAGTCGTTCGGCGTCGATGTCCATCAGCATCGCTTCGGTCAAGCCGAGCGTCGCGGCGCGCTGGATGAGCCCTTCGATCAGCTCAGGCGTATAAGTGCTCCCGCCGCCGATGATCGCGATTTTCATCATTGCCTTTCCTTGTTGCATGCAACGTAACCTCGATTCGCGGTCTTTTTCAAGTGGACGACATTGGGGTACGATGATTACCTCTTCATCGAGGCGAGATTGATGATCGACAAAAGCGTCATCGCCGACGCGCTGGATGAGATCGCCGCCCTGCTTGAACTCAAGGGCGAGAACGATTTCAAAGTGCGGGCGTACGCCAACGCGGCGCGGCTCGTGCGCGGTTCGGAGCTCGACGCCGCGGGCTTCGTGCGCGAGGCGCAGGCCGGCCGCATCAAGGGCATCGGCGCGGCGCTGAGGGAAAAGATCACGACCCTGTTCGAAACCGGCGCCCTGCCCTATCTCGAAGAGCTGCGCGCGGAATTGCCGGCGGGACTCTTCGACATGCTGCGCGTGCCCGGCCTGGGCGCGAAGAAAGTGCGCGCGCTGCGCGAGCAACTCGGCATCGAAGAGCTCAGCGATCTCGAAGACGCGTGCCGCCAAAACCGCCTGGTGAATCTCAAGGGCTTCGGCGCCAAGTCGCAGGAAAAAATCCTCGCGGGAATTCGGCAGGTCGTCGCCTACGGCGGCCGCTTTCGCCTCGCGCCGGCGTTGCCCGAGGCGGAAGCGCTGGTCGCCGCGTTACGCGCGACGGGCGCGGCCGGCCGCATCGAAATCGTCGGCTCGCTGCGGCGCTGGGTCGAAACCGTGCACAACATCAATCTGCTCGCGGTCTCGTCCAAGCCGCGCGAATTGATCGACGCGTTTTGCGATCAACCGACCGTGCAAAAAATCGACAAACGTTCGACCAAGTTCGCGCGCGTCACGCTCGCCGGCGGCATTGCGGCCGACCTGCGCGTCGTGAGCGAGGACGAGTGGGCGCCGGCGCTCGTGCATTTCACCGGCAGCGCCACGCACGTCGAACGACTCACCGCCCTGGCGAAGAAGCGCGGTTTCGAACTCGGCGAGCGGTCGCTGTCGCGCCGCGGGAAGCCCGTGGTCGTCGAAAGCGAAGCCGACCTCTATCGCGCGCTCGGTCTGCATGATGTGCCGCCTGAGTTGCGCGAGGGCCTCGATGAAATCGACCTGGCGGCCGAGCGCGAGTTCCCGCCGCTGGTCACGTTGCAGGATTTGCGCGGCGTGCTGCACGTGCATTCGACCTACTCCGATGGCGTCGACACGATCCGCCACCTGGCCGAGTCGTTTCGCGCGCGGGGTTATCAGTATCTCGGCCTCACCGATCACTCGCAGTCCGCGGCGTATGCGGGCGGCATGAAGCCCGACGATGTGCGTCGCCAGCACGCGGAGATCGACGCGCTGAACCGCGAGCTATCGCCGTTTCGCATTTTCAAAGGCGTTGAGTCGGATATTCTTTTCGACGGCTCGCTCGATTACGACGATGAGGTGCTGGCTTCGTTTGATTTTGTCATCGCGTCGGTGCACTCGCGGTTCAATCTGAGCGAGGAGGAGATGACCCGGCGCGTGGTGCGCGCGCTGGCGAATCCGCACACCAGCATTCTCGGGCACCCGACCGGGCGGCTGCTGCTGACCCGCGAAGGTTTTCAGATCGACCTGGATGCCGTGCTCGAAGCGGCGGCGAAGTATGGCGTGGCCGTCGAGCTCAACGCGCACCCGCACCGCCTCGATCTCGATTGGCGCCGCCATCGCCGCGCGAAGGAGCTGGGCATTCCAATTCCCATTTCGCCCGACGCGCACGAGTTGGCCGGCGTGGAAGACGTGCGTTACGGCGTGGGCGTCGCGCGCAAAGGCGGTTTGACGCCGCACGACGTGTTGAATTGTTGGGACGTCAAGCAACTCGCCCAGTGGTTTGCGCGGAGAAAAAAATGAGCGACGAGCTGAAGAAGAAGGCGCGCGAGGTCTACCGCCTGCTCAAAGAGGCGCACCCGGACGCGCACATCGAGCTCCACTTTTCCAACCCGCTCGAACTGCTCGTGGCGACGATCCTGTCCGCGCAGTGCACGGACGTGCGCGTCAACCTCGTGACTGCCGAGTTATTCAACAAATACAAAACACCGAAAGATTATCTTGATGTTCCGGTCGCGGAACTCGAGGCCGATATCCGCTCGACCGGCTTTTTCCGCAACAAGACCAAGAGCATCCGCGCCGCCTGTCAGCGCATCGGTGAGGCGTATGGCGGCCAGGTGCCCGACACGATGGATGAACTGCTCACGCTGCCGGGCGTGGCCCGCAAGACCGCCAACGTGGTCCTCGGAAACGCATTCGGAATAGCGGATGGGATCGTCGTGGACACGCACGTCGGCCGGCTGGCCGGGCGGCTGAAACTCACCGTCGCCAGGAAGAACCAGCCCGAGAAGATCGAGCGGGACCTGATGGCCCTGTTCCCCCGCCCGCAATGGACGCTCCTGGGTCACCTGCTCACCACCCACGGCCGGGTGCTGTGCTCCGCCCGCAAACCCAAGTGCGCC
>PMZC01000282.1 GCA_003170555.1 Deltaproteobacteria bacterium | reverse complement strand
GCTCGAACGTGACCGATGAACGCATCGAGTTTCAGGCGCGCCTGCCGCTCGACCTTGGTTTACATCGGACGGAGCTGAACATCTCATTCTGGTGGCGAGGCGGGGTTTACGTGTTGCGGGTCCTGGGTTGGCTGCTCCTCGCGTTTTGCCTGTACGTGGTCGTCAAGGCGATCCGGCATTGGATGGCGCCAAAGCAATAGAACCGACCATCGCCGCCAGCGCGCGGCCGTCTGCTTCTTCGGTCCACTGCAGGATCAGCACGTAGGTTCTGATATTTCGTCGCCAGGCTACGGCGATGACTTTGTGATTCGAGGCGCCCGTCAATCCGGAGGACTGACGTCCTTCGGTCCCGGCGATGGAAATTACCGCCGGGGCGCTCGGCGCCGAAACGCCGTCCACGCGCGCGGCGGACACAGCCAGATCATCCAACGAATGTTGATAGTCGTCCTGATAAATCAGGCGCATGATCGCTCGACCGCCGGCGCGCGACGGCCCTTGCCACGAGAGAAAAGAATCGCCGGTAGCGGCGACCGACCAGTCAGGAGCGAGCGTCATGACGAGCCCCGCGTCGCCGAGAACGGTCGGCGGCTGGGTCAACGTCAGCGGGGAAGGCCAGGGGACGGCCGACGTCCCGGCCGTGGCGCAGCCGGTGATGATCAAGCCGAGAAGAAGAAGAAGGAGAGCGCGCTTCATGGTTTGCTCAGTGGGCGAAGGTGATCGAGCACGTAAAAAGCGGCCCGGCGTTCGCTTTCACTCGCCTCCGGAGAGATCCCCACGACGAAAAGACAACTAAATCCATGTCGTTCGATCATGAAAGCCGAAAAATCGCCGCCGAGCATCTTCCATTGGAGGCCGTGTGCGCGCTGGCCGAGGATGCTCCGCTCGATATCTCGCGGGTTCATCTCGGAGCGTTCTTCCTGGCTCATCCCGCCGCTGAGATGAACCAACATGTCTCGCGTCTCGGCCGAAGCGCGCGTCCGTGTAATTCGTAAAAACGCATGCTCGCCCGGCGAGGAGACAGATACTTCCGTGCCGCCGAGATTGGCGTCGTCGTAATCCCAGTTCTCCGGGACCGGGACTTCCATTCTTATCACCGTCGCGCGCTGCCATTTGCAGGGAATGTCGGTGGGGGTTTGATTGACGGGCGTCGTCGCGCAGGAAGCAGCGAGCAGAATCATCGCCAACAGCAGAAGACGCCTCATCGCTTTTCCTTTTCGCCCCGAAAAAATAGAACGAAAAGCGTTCTACTGTCCGTCCAAGAAGCGCAGCCGGTCGAGCATGTAATCCGCCGCGTCGCGTTCCGCTTGAGACGCGGCGTTTTTGATATCCAGTACGACCACGTAAACTCGCGATAGATGGTCGACGCAAAAAATCATCATCCGGTCATCTCCTTGCACGACCAGCAAGCCCTTGAGGCGCCGCCCCCCGACTGACCGCTCGACATCGCTGACACCCCCTGGCATAGCTTGAGAGACTTTTTTGCGCGCCGCCTCGATCACCTGTTGGCTGGTCAAAGTCGATTCGGGCGGCATCACGGTGATGCCGAGGATCACGTCTTCGTTGGGCGCCGTAACGACATACGTCACGATCGTGCCCCTCTCCATGCGAGATCGGTCAAGCTTCGCGGTCCAACCTTCCGGCACGGGCAACTCCAACTTGAACGTGTCATCTCGTTTCAGACTGTAGGTGTATCCGCCTGGATTGGAGACAGTCTGGGTGGTCGCGCAACCCAAGATTACGAGAGCGAAAACAATTACCAATAGTCTTTTCACGTGATCCTCCTGAACTTACTGATCTTCGATAATGCGGATCTGTTCGAAAATGAAGGCGCCGGCGTCGCGTTCGTTCTGATCGGCGTCCTTGGCGATCACCAACAGCACGACGTAAATACCGCGATCGTGATCTACCGCGAGCAACGTGACTTTCGCTTTCTCGCCGTCAAGCTCCAGTCCGCGTGCGCGGCGCCCGCTGACCGTGCCCTCGATATCGTGGAAGGTCAACGTGTGCGCCTGCGCCGCCTGCTCGAAATGCTTCTTCGCTTCCTGAAGCAACCGGCTCATGTCGGTCTCCATCGGCGCCAACGTGATCATCACCAGCACCCGGCTATCCGGCGAACGGACCATGAAGGAGGAGGTCGGCTGGCTGACAAATTCGGCCGTCCAGGTTTCCGGCGCCGGCAACTCCACCTTGATGGTCTTGTCCCGTTTCAAACGATAGGTGTAACCGCCGGGTCCGTTGCGAGTCTGGACGGAAGCACAAGCCGCGACCGCGACGCACAGTACGAAAATGACGAATCGTGAGTGTCTCATTTCAGCTTCTCCGATGGCCGCTCGTGGTGATTTGTTCGTTGACCTTCAATAATTCGCAACTGGTCGAAAATGTAGCGCCCGGCCGCGAGTCCGTTTTGGTCGGCGCCTTCCATAGTCATCATTGTTTCGATGTAAAGGCCGTGCGGGTGGTCCGCTACGAGCACAATCGCGTGCGTCTTTTCGCCGTCAAACTGCATGCCTCGCGCGGGGAACCCGCCAATCGTGCCTTCGATACCGCGCAGAGTCGTTCCAGCCTCTCCAGCCATCCCCGCCAAATATGGTCTGGATCCCTGCAGCACCGAGGTCGTGTCATGATCCCCCGGGTAGAGCACCACGAGGAAGTTGACCCGACCGTCGGGCGATTTCACCTCCATCCCGCATCGATAGCAATCTGCGTCCGGGATCTTGACCGTCCAGCCTTGGGGAACCGGCGCCTCGACCTGGTCGTTGTCGTCGCGTTGCAACTGGTAGACGTATCCGCCCGGAGGGGGGTGAGTTTGGACGGTGGCGCAGGCCAACGAAAGCAATAGCGCCAAAGCCGTCAGAAAGGTCCGGCGCATGAACCCTCGCGCATGATTGGTTTCCGGCTCCATGTATCCACCAAACCAGCATACATGTCAAATGTTTGCGGCGCGGAAATGCCTACCATTTCGGTTGACTTGCCGGAAGGGCAGAGGCTATCCTTTGCCGAGATTTGCGGCAGGGGTGCGCCCGGAGTCGGCCGCTCAAAAGAAGACCACTAAGCTTGGTCCGAATCGCTTCGGAGACGATAGATGATCGATCGAGATATCAAAAGCGCCCTCGATCTGCAGTTGATCGCCGGCAGTCTGACGGTGGAGGAATATCGTCAGCGGCTGCGCGAGGCGCACGCGGCCAACCCGGCGGCCGCGCCGGGCGGCCGTCCCGATCCGGCCAAGTTGAAGGCTGTGCTGCGGACCGGCGAACTGGAAGGCGCCGATCTTTCGCGCGTCGACTGGCGTAAGCAAGACCTCTCGGGCGCCCGGCTCGCGCTGGCCGATCTG
Organism: Deltaproteobacteria bacterium; assembly: GCA_003170555.1. GTDB lineage: Bacteria > Lernaellota > Lernaellaia > Lernaellales > Lernaellaceae > FEN-1099. The sequence goes on along the minus strand of PMZC01000282.1, from coordinate 2,352 downwards.
TCGCGCGCCAAGCTGGCCAAAGCGCGGCTCGTCGGCGCGGATTTGGCGGGNNAAATTGGACGGGGCGGACCTTTCCGAAGCCGATCTCTCCAACGCCAATTTGTGCGGCGCTGACCTGACCGGCGCCCGCTTGAACGAAGCGGTGTTGGATGGCGCCCGGTTATATTACGCTGCGGCGCCGGAGTTGACCGCGATCAGTTCCGTGTGGCGGCGGGTGCAGGGCGTCGGCGCCAATCTGCATGGCGCGGACCTGGCGCGGGCGCAATTCAGCGAAACGCTGCTCTCGCGCGCCGACTTGTCGGAAGCTGATCTTTCCGACGCCAAACTCAACACCGTCGAACTCGACGGCGCCAACCTGCAGCGCAGCAGCTTCCAAAACGCCCAACTGGAAAAGGTGAACCTGGCCGGCGCCGACGGCACGGAAGCCAATCTCAATCTGGCCGCCATCACCGAAGTGGACTTCACCGGCGCGAAGTTGATCCACGCCGACGTGTCCAATTCCTTTCTCGAACGGGTCAAGCTGAATCGCGCCGATCTTTCCGGCGCTATTTTCAACGTCAGCGAACACCGCGAAGTGGATCTGGCCGAAGCCCAGATGACCGGCGCGTCGTTCAAATCGATGACCGGCTACACGGAAGAGGAAATCGTCCGGCTCGCCGAACGCGGCGCGAAGGTCGACAAATTCTATTTGCGGCGCTTCGGTCGTCTGCTGCTGCACAATCGCCTGGCGCAGGCGATCGCCGTGGTGTTGGTGATCGCGATCGCCGGCGGATTTTTCTACTATTTGCGCGACCCGAACAACTGGAGTTACGAGAAGCTCGAGCAGACCGCGCAGGAGTACCGCAACCGCTCCGACTTCGCCAAATCCGAAGAACTCTACCGCATTATTTTGCGAAAATACGCGGCGAACGCGTCGAAAGTCGCCACGGCGCGGAACGCGATGGCGAATCTGATGTTGGACACGCGGCGCTTTGACGAGGCGACGCGGCTGTTCCGCAGCGTCATGACCGACTTTCCCGACCAGACCAGCGCCGTGCTGCTGGCGGAAATCGGTCTGGCCGATATCCTGCGCGAACAGCGAAAGTACTCCGAAGCCGAGCAGGCGCTGCTGAGCATCACCAAGCGCTACGCTGATCATCCGCAGTCGATTGAAGCGTGGGACCGGCTGGCCAGTCTGTACAAGCTGCTCGGACAGGCGGACAAAGCGCGCGAGATTTACGAGAAGATCATCGGCCAGCGCGCGCTCGACGAGAACGCGGTCATCCGCGCGCAATTTGACCTCGCGCAAATGCTGCAAGACGAGCGGAAGTACGACGCCGCGATCGTCAAGTATCGGGAGATCATCGAACGTTTCGGCGGCGGCCAGGCGGGCTCGCGGTCGTTGTCGTCGATCATTCAAATTGAAGTCGAACGCGGCCGCATTGATCAGGCGCAGCGCGTGCTCGACGAACTGCGCAGCCGTTATCCGCGGGAAACCGACAGCATCCTCGACGGCGAGTTGTTTCTCGCCAACGCGCTGCTCAACGTACGCGGCCGCGAGGAAGAGGGCCTGGCCCGTCTGCAAAAGGTGATGGCCGACTACCCGCGTACGGTGAACGCACTGTGGGCCGGCAAGGGAGTCGCCGACTACTACAAACGCCTCAAGCGCTGGGCCGACGCCGACGCGCTGTATCAGAAACTGCTCGCGGATTTTTCCGACAACCTGCGTTTTCGCCACGACGTCATGACGCAGATCGCCGAGCTCGATATTCTGCGCGGCCGCCCGGACCTCGCGATCCAGCAGCTTGATCGGGTGCTCAAGGAATCGAACGAACCCGATCAGGTGCGCGCGGCGTTGATTTTGTACGCGCAGGCCTTGGCGGCGAAAGGCGATCTGGCCGGCGCGCGGCAGGCGTTTCATCGGCTGGCCGAGCGTTTTCCCGAAGATATCGACGCGCGAATCGCGGCGTTGACGGGCGAAGCGCGTTTGTTGCGCGATGCTCGTCAGCTCGATCAGGCGGTGCAGTTGCTGCGCCGGGTTTTCGATATCGCCACGCAACCGACGCAGGTATTTTCCGCCTACGGCGAAATCACGCGGATTTACCGCGAAAGCGACAATTACACCGCCGAGTATCAGGTGTTGCAGGAGATGATGAAGCGGTTCCAAAGCGATCCGCAGATTCTGCCGCAGGTCAAGCTGATGCTCGCCGAGAATCTGCGCCTGCAGGACAAACCCGACGATGCGCTCAAGATTTTGCGCGAAGTCGCGGACCTGGATGTTCCCACGCTGCCGGTCGATGCGCTGAACGCGATGATCACGATTTACGCGGCCCAGGATCGCATGGACGAAGTCGCCAAGACGCGCGATGAGAT
>PMZC01000378.1 GCA_003170555.1 Deltaproteobacteria bacterium | reverse complement strand
CGAAGGCCGACTAGGCAGCGCCTTTTGTCATCGAGTGTCTGTTGACACTCGGCGACAATTTTTTATACTGCGGCCGATGAGAAAAGACGCGTCGCTGCGTGAGCGAAAAAAAGCCCGCACGCGCCAGGCGATCNNACGACATCGCCGCGGCGGCCGAGGTGTCGCGGCGCACTTTCTTCCGCTATTTCGCCACCAAAGAAATCGTCATGTTTCCGCACCAGACGCTCTATCTGCAGCGCTTCCGCAAGCTGCTGGCCGAACGTCGCGACGGCGAATCGCCGTTCGAAGCCCTGCGCCGCGTCTGCCTGCAAATGGCCGGGGCTTACATGCGATCGCGCGACGAGCACCTGCGGCAACAACGCATCATTCAACACTCGCGCGCCCTCATCGCCCGCGGCAACGAGATGGATACGGAGTGGGAAATGGTCATCGCCGACGCGCTGATCCGGCGGATGGGAACGGGCCGCGAGGCGCAGCGACGCGCGCACTTGATGGCCGGCGCGTTGATGGGCGCCATCCGCGCCACGCTGCAGGAATGGTACGCCGGCGATTGCCGCCAGGATCTAGCCGAACTCAGTCAGGAAATGTTTGCGCTACTGGCCACCGGGTTCGCCGGCCGCGAATTCGCCGATCAGGCGCCGCCAACGACGACGGTCAAACGTCCGAGCGTGAAGCGAGTGCCCGCCAGCACGTAATGTTCCAGAAGATGGTGATGTCCGGCGCCGGCGGGCGATAGAAGCTATTGGCGAATTCTTGCGATGGGTGCTTTCGTTGTAGTCAACCGAAACGCATTATGGTCTTCTTGCGTTTCTGCTCGCCAGCCTGCGAAGCAGGCGTAAGTTGTCTAGCCACGGGCGTGAGCCCGTGGGATCGTTGTCCGCCAAAAATAAGCCCCTGTTAAGGGGCGAAAGACTCTTTCGCCCGCTTCGCGGGCTTCGCGTTTTTTCTTCGCCGCATCCCAGCGCTTGCGCGCTGGGCTATACAGCTTTCGCCCGCTTCGCGGGCTTACGCCGCCCGGCTGATTCGTTTTGTAGTTGCCAAATCAACAGCTTCAACAGTTGTTCTTGATGGCAAGAAATGATTACTACCGGCTATCTCGGCCGCGCGGACAACTCGCGCACAGATTGACGAACGCGCCGCTCAGCGTGCATGGGCCGTGGCAGAAAGCGCGCCGCGGTCGACGCGCCACCGGAACGGGCGCGCAGCTTTGCGTCCCGACGTCTTCGTAGATGGCGCGGATTTCGCGCCAGGGACGAGGGAGCGCATCGTCGTTGGTCTTGACCATCATCGCATTCATCGATACCTCCGCAGCAAACTGATGACGATTCCCTGAATGACGAGCCGGCCGGTCGGCACGATCAGCGGCTGCATGGTCGCGTTCGCCGGCCGCAGTTCGGCTTCCGCCCCGTGCAGATAGAGACGCTTCACGGTCGCTTCGCCGTCGATCAGCGCCACCACCGTCTGCCCGTTTTCCGCGCGGTCTTGCCGCCGCACGAGCAGCAGATCGCCGTCGCGGATGCCGTCGTCGATCATCGACTCGCCGTGCACGCGCAACGCGAAGTGCTCGCCCGAAGACAAATACGACGCGGGCACATCGACCAGGCCGTCGTCGTCGAGCACCTCGATCGCTTCCAACGGCCGGCCGGCGACGATGGAGCCCAGCAGCGGCACTTGCGCCAGATCGCTCGGGCGGCTGGCGGGCGGACGCCGGGGCGGTAGTTGCGCTTCGAGGGCGCGGTGGCGATAGCGGCGGCGGGCCAGGTAGCCCTTGCTTTCCAATGCGGTCAGGTGCTGGTGGATCGTCGCCGTGGAAGACACCCCCAGCCGCTGCGCGAGTTCGCGCACCGTCGGCGCCTGGCCATGCTCGTGCGTCCAATGCTGCACGACCTCCAGCACCTCACGCTGCCTGCCGCTCAATCCGCGTTTCATCGCCTGCCCTCGTTCGTCGATGCCGACCCGGCGTCCGGTCTGAATGTTCGGTAGTTATATACCGAACATTTGGCCGGCCGTCAACAAAAATATGCAGACAATATATAGGGTTATGTTGGTCGATCATGACTAGATGTTGCGGTGGCCCGATGCGCCGAACAGGTCGTTTTCTTCATCTTGGTTGACAGAACATTACGAGGCGCTATTCTTTCTTTGAACCTAAGTAGGTTTTGAGCGCTCTTTTAAATGCTGTTTTTTGAAAGAAAGGGAATGTAACATGTTTTATGACAATGAAACTCCAACCATGTTTGATCCATCCCAGGATATCGCCGCGGTTTTCATTGATTTCGAGAACATGAAGTTCACGGTGGAAGAAGCGGCCGGGGAGCCTTTTCAGACCAACCGGGTGCTCGATTGGGTCAATCAGAACGTCGGGCGCGTCGCGATCAAAAAAGCTTACGCCAATTGGCATTACGTCAACCCGTTGATGTATGACCTGCTGGGCAACAACGTCGATATGATCCAGGTGTATCCGCGCGGCATGCAGCGCAAAAACGCCGCCGACATCCGGCTCGCCGCCGACGCGATGGAAACCCTGTTCATGTTTCCGCACATCACCACGTTTGTGCTGGTCGCGTCCGATTCCGACTACACCGGGGTGATCCTCAAACTGCGCGAGCACGGCAAGAAAGTGGTGGGCGTCGGCACGCGCGAGCACACGAGCGAGTACCTCGTCCAGGCCTGCAACCTGTTTCGTTTCTACCGCACGATCGTCGCGGATGATCCGGAAGCTTTGAAACGCATGATCGGCGAGATCGACTTTCAGGAAGCGAAGTCGCTGCTGGTCAAGGCGATGCGCCGCCACCGCTTCGCCGATCGTCCGGCGGTCGGCCGTTGGCTGCGCTGGCAGATGATCCAGATCGAGCATTCGTTCGACGAGCGCGATTACGGGTACACCAATTTCCGCGATTTTCTCAACGCCTGTAGCGACGTGGTGCGCGTCACCGAAGACGGGCCGTCGCGCGAAGTGAAGGTGGATCTCGTCGCCGGCGTCAATCTGCCGGACGACGACGAGAAGCTTTCGGAACCGGCCATCATCCTGCCGAGCAACCCGCCCGCGGCGCCGACCACGCCCGCGCCCGAACCGGCGGCGGAAGCAGCGGCGGCGGAAGCAGCGACGGCGGGCCGTCCGCGCATCGTGGACCCAAGTTCGTTGTCTCACGCGGCGGAGGCAGCGGGCGACATCGGCTGGCATGGCGCCGCGCCGACCATTTCGGTGCCGACGCGCGAAGAGGAAATTAGGCGCTCAGATTATCTGCGCACATTGTGGCTGCCGCGGATTTACCTGTATGGCCGCAACTTCGCGGCGCCGCTGATCCGCGAGATGCTGCGAATCAACGGCCCGGGCAAACCGCTGAGCCAGCTCGAACTGGAAGAGCATCTGATCAATCTGTTCGGCGACCGCACCGACGTGGGCCAGTTCTTCCCGCGCTTCGAGTTGAACCAGAAATCGGTGTATGCGATTCAGAAGCTGCTCTTCTGGGCCGGCACGATCCGCTTTCTCGAAAACGACGAAAACACCTACTGGAAAATGCGCAAACGCGAAATCAAACCCGAGTACGCCACCGAAGAAACGATGTTCGAGCAGGTCGATTTTTGCCTGGCGCAACATTTCATCAAGTACCTGCCGCTGGCGCCCGACGTGTTGACCTCGATCTTCCAAGGCAGCGACTCGCTCGAATACGCGCAGAAGATCGTCGCGCGCGTGAAACAGGTCGCGGCTTCGTAGTCGACCGCGCGCCTAGTACTTTTTCGCGAAACCAAATCAACAATCGAAGGTCTTATCGTTAGCCGTATTGCGAGGAGACGATCATGAAAAAGCGGGTTCATTTGAAATTCGTGGTTTTGTTCGTTGGCGTGTTGCTGTTGATGGCCGTGTTTCAGATGTTGTCGTGCGCGAAAGCCGAACTGGCCACGCGTTCGGCCAACGCGCCGCCGCCTCCGCCGATGTCGGCCCCCGCCGAAACGTCGGCGGGCGACAAACGCGCAGGCATGGCCGGCGACGCGACCGTGGAGATTCCGGCGCAGCAAGCCAATAAGCCGCCGGTTCAAGAAAACATGGCGCTGCGCGGCCGCAAGCTGATCCGCGAAGGGACCGTCAAGCTGAAGGTGAAGGACGTCGAAGAAACGCGCGCGCGGCTTGAGAAGATGGTCCAGGCGGTCGGCGGCTTCATCGCCAATGTCGAGTTCCAGGGCTATTCCGGCAGCCGGACGCTCAACCTGACGCTGCGCCTGCCGGCCGAGGGCTTTCTCAGTTTCCTCGTGAAAATACACCGCCTCGGTTTCGTCGAGGAAGAAAACACCAGCGTGACCGACATCACCGATCAGTACGTCGATCTCGACCGCCGGATTCAAACCAATCAGAAGATGGCGGCGCGGCTCGAACAGCTCATCCAGGAACACAGCTACCAATTCAAGGATCTGCTCGAGGTCGAGAAGGAGCTGTCGCGCCTGCAACTCGAAACCGAATCGTTGCAAGGTTCGATGCGCGGGCTCGACGACCGCATCGCGCTGTCTACCTTGCACGTGCACATGTACCAGGAAGTGCAGCAGCAGGTCGTGCCGCCGGACAGCACGTTCGCCCCGCTGGTCGGCGCAATCGAAAACGCGGGCCCGACCTTCCGGCGCAGCGTGCGGGCGCTGTCGGCTTTCATCGGCTTCTTCATTCGCGCGATCGTGGCGCTGATCCCGTGGCTGATCTTCCTCGGCGTGATCGCGGTTGTGGTGATCGTGATCGTGCGGCGCGTGTGGAGGAAGAAGAATTAACGTACGGTGAACTCGGGGCGGACACAAGGCCCGCCCCTACGCAATGAAAAGGGCGCGGCATGCCGTGCCCCTACGTTTTAGATCGCGCCTGGAAAGGCGCTCCTACATTGGCCCGAACCAGTGTGCCATAGTTTTGAGCCGTCAGGCTCAAAGCTGTGGGGTGGTTGTTCGGCGGTACGCGGAGGGCGGACACAAGGCCCGCCCCTACGCAATGAAAAGGGCACGGCATGCCGTGCCCCTACGTTTTAGATCGCGCCTGGAAAGGCGCTCCTACAATCTAATCTACTGTCGCAACTCCACCGCTTCGCCGGCGCGCAGGTTTTTGACGCGCACGAATGCGCTTTGCTCGCGGCCGTCAGGGAAGGTCACGAGGATCGCGGCGACGATGCGTTCGGGGCTGTCGGCCTGGCTGCCCGGCCCGTTGAGCATCCGCGGCGGCGTAAACGCGACGATCACGTGGTCGCCGTCGCGACGCACGGCCAGCGCGCCGGTCAGTTTCTTCGCCGGGGTCGTTTCGCGCGCGCGCCAACCGCCGGCGAGATACGTCTGATTCCCCAACGTGACCAACTCCGTCCACTCGAAATAGTTCCTCCGCAATTCGGGGAGCAACGCATAGTCGACTCGCGCCTGATACGCGGCCATGGCCTCGCTGAGTTCGTCGGTGATCCACAGCAATGACGTTTCGACGTTGAGCCGTTTGTCCAGGCGCACGTGCAGCAGCGGATACGAGCGGTTGCCCAGCCGTTGCAGGAACGGGCCCGCGTCGGCGCCGGCAAGCAGCGCATCGACCGCCGCGCCGTCGAACGGAGCGCTCGCGCCGAGCGGCAGCGACGCCGGGCTGGGAACCGTCGTCGACAACTCGGCGTGGAACACATGCGCGAACTGGTCCGACGGAACGTCCCACACCGCCGCATCGCCCGCGGCCGCGTTGGCCGGCGCGACCTTGTCCACCTTACCCGGCAGGACCGCGGCCAACTGCAGCGTCGCCGGGATCGACGCCGGCGCGCGATCAAGCGTGTCGCCGAGCCGCGCCAGCTTCTTCGCGTCGAGCAGCGGCGCGTCGATCTTCAGCGAACAACTCTTCAGGCGGCTCGAAAGAAACGCCGTCTTGCGTTCGAGCACGGTCTTCAGACCCAGCAGGTCGAGGTAGCCCGCCAGCGCTTTCGCGTCGTCGAACAGGAACACGCGCATGATCACGGTGCGATCGCCGTCCGTGCGCATCGTCGCGCGCCCCATCCGCAGCCCCTTGATGAGCGCGGCGTCGGTCGCGGCCTGCGCGACGAGCTTCTGTTCCAGCTCGTCCGGCGTGATGTGCATCGCGGCCGATTGCAGCATCACCGTCGCGGCGGGCAGGCGCACCTCGTGGATGNNCCCTGCCCCGGCTCGAACATCTGCACGCGGACGTTGACTTCCAGGCAGCCCGCCAGCGCGAGCGCCAGCAGAGCAATGGTCAACAGCGGAAAAATCTTTTTCATCGTCGGCCTCCTAATGCGCCGGCACGCGCACGACCAGCTTCGGGCTGGCGCGCAGCAGCGCGGGGGTCAGATCGAGCGCCGCCTGATTCGGCCCGAGCATCTGGCCGCTCGTGCCGGAGATCGGCCGCGTGGTTTCGAGCACGAGCCGGCCCAGCGACGGCGGCGCTTCCTCGCCCAGGTCGAGCTCGGCCAGCAGCGGCGGCAGCGTCAGGAGATAGACTTCCTCCGGCCCATCGCGGGAAACCGTCAACGTCGCGCCGAGATCGGCCAGGGTCAGCGGCTGCCGGCGCGTGTGCGTCACGGCGAGGCCGGACGTGTGATCGGGGCCGTCGACTTTCTCGATCCGTAGCGTGTAGTTCGCGGCCAGCTCCGGCGTCAGCGCGTGCATCATCGCCTCGCGATCCGCGAAGTACGCCGCCGTCGGCCCGAAATACGTGCGGGTGAACGCCAGCTCGATGCGCCCATCGGCCAGCAGCTTGAGGCGCAGCTCGAAGCGCGTTTGGGTGATCGCCTGCAGCGCCGCCTGCCGCGTGCGTTCGACCTCGCGCCGCTGCTCGACGATTTGCAGCACTCGTTGGAATCGCGCGGACGGCTCGACCCGCTGCTTGCGTTTCTGCTCCGCCAGTTGCGCGGCGGACAGCAGCGGACCGGCGAACCGCGCCTGCAGCGTATGATCTTCCACCAGCAGCGCGAGCGTGCTCGAGAAACGAACGGCGCCGTCGCCCACCCGCGTGATTTCGATCCCGCTGACGGCCGGGGCGAAGTTGATCTGCGGCGCCGGCCCCGGTCCCTCGACGATGATTCGAACCGAGCCGACGTTGAGATTCGCCGGCGGCGGTTCGCCCGGGCCTTGCGGCGACTGGTCGGTTTCCTCGTCATCCGGTTCGGCGTCCGGTTCTTCCGCCGGCGTTTGCGCTTCGCCGGCCGCGGGCGCCATCGGGTTTTTCGCCTTGGGCGTCAACACTGAGACGGTCCAGTTGCGCTGATCCGCCGCGGCGCCGGGCGTGGTGTCGAGCTTGAGCTGAAAGCGGCGTCCCGAGGCCGCCCACTTGTTCCACGACGCGAGGCTGTCGAACGCGAGGAGCAGCGTCACGCGGCACTTCTTATCCTGCCCGTCCGGGATCCACTCCGCTCCCGCGTCGAGCACGGAAATGCCCGGAAAACCCGCGAGGCTGTTCTGCGTGGAGATGACGCTGTCGGCGACGAAGTCATCCAGATCGCGGTAGCGGCCCTGCGATAGAGTAAGCTCGGTGAGGTTGCGCGGCAGGTCGATCACCTGCAGGTAAGTGCCCGAGCCGTCCTGGTTGACCTTGATGCGGGTTTCCAGGTCGAAACAGCCGGCCAGCAACAGCACCGCCGCCAGCCACAGCCCGATTCGCGCCAGGCGCATGTGATCCTCCGAAAAGCAAGTCGTAGAGACCGCGCATCTTAGCGTGTTTCGCACGAGGCGGTAAGGGCATCTTGGGGGTTGGGGATTCGGGATTCGGGGTTCGGGATTGGGAATTGTAGGGGCACGACATGTCGTGCCCGTGCGATGTGGCACAGGCGCCCTCGCCTGTGTCTTCGTAGGGGCGAGGCATGCCTCGCCCGTCGCGGGCGACCCATGGGTCGCCCCTACCGGTTCGACCGGGCACGGCACGCCGTGCCCCTACCCCTTCGGATCCATCCGATCGCGCAGCGCGTCGCCGAGGAAGTTGAACGACAACACCGTCAGCATGATCGCCACGCCCGGCGCGAGCGAAAGGTGCGGCGCGAAGAGCAGGTAGTCGACGCCCGAGCTGAGCATCGCGCCCCAGGTGGGGATGTCTTGCGGGCCAAGGCCGAGAAACGAAAGACTCGCCTCACCGAGAATCACGCCGGCCATGCCGAAGGTCGCCTGCACCAGCAGCGGCGCGAGCACGTGCGGCAGAATGTGGCGGCGCAAAATGCGCGGCGCGCCGGCGCCGTAACCGCGTGCGGCGAGCACAAATTCGCGTTCGCGCAGGCTCAGCACCTGCCCGCGCACGAGGCGCGCGAAGCCCGTCCAACCCAAGATCGACAGCGCGAAGATGACGTGCCACAGCGACGGCCCGAGGATGCCGGTCACCGCGATGGCCAGCAGAATGCCGGGGAACGCGAGCAGGATGTCGATCACGCGCATCACCGCCTGATCGAGCGCGCCGCCGAAGTAGCCCGCCAGCAGGCCGACGAAAGTCCCCAGGCAGGCCGAGATGAGCGTGACGATCAACCCCACCATCGCGCTGGCCCGCGCGCCAACGATCAGCCGCGAAGCCAGGTCGCGCCCGAGTTCGTCCTGCCCCAGCCAGTGCGCGCCGTTCGGTCCCGTGAGCGCGTGATCCAGATCGAGCGCGGCCGGATCGTGCGGCGCCAGCCACGCGCCGAACAACGCGCCCACCGCCAGCAGCGCGAGCAAGACCAATCCGGCGACGGCGAATGGGGATTTCATGGGACCTCACCCAACGCACGCGGCGTTTCGCCCCTCACCCCGGCTCGACTGAGCTCGCCGAAGTCCGTCCACCGCGTCTGGTACGCGGCGGCCGTGCTGGCGTGTCTGTTGGGAATGGCCACGAAGGAAATTGTGGCCACGGCGCCGCTGGCGGTGC
>PMZC01000298.1:6459-6587 GCA_003170555.1 Deltaproteobacteria bacterium | reverse complement strand
AGCCGATGCTGGTCGGCACGGCGTCGGTCGAGATGAGCGAGGTGGTCAGCGACCTGCTGAACAACTCGCGCAAGAACAAGCGCATCCGCGAAATCCTCGATCGGCCGCTGATCGAGCAGACGTTCGCG
>PMZC01000298.1:0-6385 GCA_003170555.1 Deltaproteobacteria bacterium | reverse complement strand
CATCAAACTCGGCGGCGACCCCGAGATGCTGGTCTACACCGAGGACAACCTGTCGAAGAAAGCCAGCCACAAGCAATTCGAACGCGCGGTCGCCGATCGGGCGGTGCAGTGCGCCGAGGAAAAGAAAGACGTCATCAAGCAGGGCGGCCTGCGCGTCGTCGGCACCNNCGGACGCCAGGGCGATCCCGGCTCGTCGTGCTTCTACCTGTCGATGGAAGACGATCTGCTGCGCATCTTCGGCGGCACGATGATGGAAGGGCTGCTCGCGCGCCTGCAACTCGAGCCCGACCAGCCGATCATCCGCCACCGCATGATGGACCGCGCCATCGAGCGCGCGCAAAAGGCGGTCGAAGGCCACAACTTCGATATCCGCAAACGCCTGATCGAATACGACGACGTGATGAACCAGCAGCGCGAACTGATCTACAACATCCGCCGCCACATTTTGATGGAAGGCGAAGTACACGACCAGGTGCTCGACATGGCCGAGGAGGTCGGCGGCAGCCTGGCGATTTCCTACACCGCCGATCTGGGCCGCCCCGATGCGTGGGACACCGACGGCCTCGCCCGTTTGCTCAAAGGGCGCTACGGCATCGAGAAAAACTGGACCGAGGACGATCGCTTCCGGCTGCGGCCCGACGATGTGGCCAAGGAAATCGCGCAGGATGTGCGCGCGGCGCTGGAGAATCGCTTCGAGGTGATCCGCCGCGTCGACGCGGAGCGCTATCACATCCTCGAAGAGGGGTCCGGCGATCCGCAGCGCCTGACGGCGACGCTGCTGCGGCAGGTGGCGCTGAACCTGGCCATCCGCCATGCGCCGGAGGGCTCGACTCCCGCGCAGTGGGATTACGACGGTCTCGCCGACGATCTGCGCGAGCGGTACGGCGTCGAATTGCAGGTCGAGGAAAGCGTGCGTTCGGGGCTGGCGCTCGAGCGGCTGGCCGGCTTCGCGGCGGGGCGGCTGGAAGAAGCGTGGCAGGCCCGGCCCGACGAAACGCCGCGCCTGCTGCGCGAGGACTGGGAAAACATCAAGGCCGAGAATCAGCGGCGCACGATCAGCCAGGCCGAGCAGCGCCTTTATTTGTGGGCCATCGACCACTACTGGATGCAGCACCTGTGGCACATGGATCACCTGCGCGAGTCGGTCAGCTTCGCCGGCTACGCCCAACGCAATCCGCTGGTCGAGTACAAGAGCGAAGGCTTCAAGATGTTCGACGAGATGATGTGGAACATCAAGAAAATGACGGTCAACGCGCTGTTCCGCCTGACCTACGACACGCGCAGCGGCCGCGTCGTGCTGCCGAACCTGCGCGATATTTCGGACGAGGCCAAGTCGGTCAAGGAAGGCGCGCAGAGTTACAAAGAGGCGGTCGCCGCGCAGACCGATGCGGCGGAAGGACCGCAGGGGCCGATCGCCGGCAAAGGCGTGACCATTCGCCGCGAAGGGCCGAAGCTCGGCCGCAACGACCCGTGTCATTGCGGCAGCGGCAAGAAATACAAGCACTGTTGTTGGGACAAAGACCACAAGGTCGTGTGACATGCCGTCGCTGATCGCCCCCGGCGCGAAGATCGCCGTGCTCACCGCCGACGCGGAGCTTTTCCGCCACCTCCAGAAACACCTGTCCGGCTACCAGATCAGCAACGAACTCGAAGGCGCGCGGGTCATCATCTGCGATATCGGCGCGCGCCGACTGTCGCTGCCGCCGGCGTTGCCCGAGCACATCCCCGTGGTGGCGCTGGTGGCGCAGCGCACGTTCGATCTGGCGCGCGCGCTGTACAACGCCGGCGCGAGCGATGTGCTGGCCCGCAACGTGCCGCCGGGTACGCTGCGCGACGCCGTGCAGGCCCTGTTGACGCTCGGTCCCCGCCGCGCCGCGCGTCCGCCCTCGGTCGAACTGCACTACCTGCGCCAGTTATCCGAGTGGGCGCGCGAAGGCGCCGAATTGCCGGTGCTGTTCCAGAAGATCGTCGACTCGGTCGCCGAAGTGCTCAGCGTCGACATCGTCAGCCTGATGCTGCTCGAGGAAGACCCGGTGACGCGCAACGCCTCGCTGCGCATCCACGCGGCGCGCGGTCTGTCGGAGCAGATCGTCCGGCTGGCGCGGGTCGAGGTCGGGAGCGGGATCAGCGGCCTGGTCGCGGCGCGCGGCGAACCGCTGCTGGTGCAGGACGTCGAAAAGGCCGACCTCGGCGTCGCCGTCTCGAACATGCGCTACGCCACCAAGAGCCTGCTGTCGGCGCCGATCAAGGTGCAGCGCGAAACAATCGGCGTGCTCAACATCAACAACAAGAGCACCGGCGCGCCGTTCGACGACAACGACCTGAACCTCGCCGTGACGTTGTGCAACCAGGCCGGCCTGGCGATCGACAACGCGCGCGCCTACGACAACCTGCGCCGCCAGGCGCGCAACCTCGAAGAGCTCAACACCCGCCTGGGGCAGATCAATCGGGCGAAAAGCGAACTGATCGTCAACCTCTCGCACGAACTGAAGACGCCGCTCACCGCCATCCTGGGCTACGTCGACCTGCTGCGCACCGGCGCCGCTGAACCGGACCGGGTCAGCGACATTCTGAAACGGGTTTACGATCGTTCCGCGCACATCGGCCGCCTGACCGATCGCATGATCGGCTACTTCGCGCTGGAGACGAAGCTCGCCGAATTCGAGATGGAGCGCTTTCCGTTCGGCGTGCTGCTCTGGGCCTGCCTCGAGGAAATGAAGCCGATGGCCGACACGGCGGGCGTCACGCTGCAGCTCGACGCGGCGGGCCTCGACCGCTATGTCATCGCCGACCGGCGCTATTATCGCGAACTGGTGCTGGCGCTGATCGACAACGCGATCAAGTTCAACGCGCCGGGCGGCCGCGTGGCGCTGCGCGGCCGGACGCTCGAAGCCGACGAACGGGGATTGATCGAGGTCTACGTCGAAGACACCGGCCGCGGCGTACCCGACAACCTAAAAGACGCGATCTTCGAGGAATTCAAGCAGACGGACGACATCATGACCGCCAAGCCCGACGGCCTCGGGCTCGGCCTCGCCGTCGCGCGCGCGATCGCCGCCGCGCATCAATGCACCGTGAAACTGCTGGAAACCGGCCCGACCGGCAGCTCCTTCGTCTTCACCGTGCCGCTGGCCAAATAAAAAATCCGGCAACCTGCCTAATGCGCGAGCGGGAGCCCGCTGGCGGTCCAGCCGGTGATGCCGTCACCCAGATTATAGAGGTTGGTGAAGCTGAATTCCCGCATGATCGCGGCCGCGGCCTGACTGCGGTGGCCGGTGCGGCAGTACAGCAGGTACGTCTTGCTGCGGTCGAGACGCGAAACCCGGTCGCGAAAATCGGGCGAGTTGAGGTCCATGTTGATCGCGCCGTCCAAATGTCCCTGCGCGTATTCCTCCGGCGAGCGAACGTCGATGATGACGAAGTTCGGGTTGCCCGCGTTCTGTGCAATCAACGCTTTGGCTTGCGAAGCGGAGATCGTCTGCACCCCGCCGGTCGGGGAAACCATCGTCGCCGCGGGCGGCGTGTTGTGGTCGCACGACGCGATCAAGACGGGAAGAAAAAACAACGCGACGATCAATCCAAGCCAGGTCATCTTTTGCTTTCCAGCCGGTTTCATGGCTTAACTCCAGTGAACACATCTTTTTCTGCAACGAACCTAATCACCGGAACAACGACCGTCAAACAAGGTCCGCGACGACGCGAGAGGATGACGAAGGTTCGGCCTTTCAGCGTGTTTAACCAAAATGATTGACAGGCGCGCCACAAAAAATGGAAAATGACCAGGACCAACAAGATTCATTCGCTGGGGGCCAAGCAAGGTCAATATCGAAAACCAAGGAGATTGAAAATGACGCCGGTCGTGAAAAAAAACCTTTTCTTCGCCTTCCTCAGTACGCTCGTGATGCTAGGCCTGATCGCCGCGGCGCCGGTCTGCAACGACAAGGACTGGGATGGCATCCAGGATAAGGACGACAACTGCGCGGACATCTATAATCCGCTGCAGGCGGACGAAAACGCGAACGGCATCGGCGACCCGTGTGACATCAACACGCCGATGCACGAGTTCCATTTCGCCAGTTGCTATCGCACCAACTGGTCGGGCCTGACCGGCCCCGGCTTCGAGGACATCGCGTTTTCGCTTTACAGTCCGAACCAACTGCTCGGCACGGGCCGGTTGGATTGGCCGGACATGATTCACGACACGCTGGAAGACGGGCCGCTCGAGCAGAACGGCCGCGACATCTGGTTCATGGGCCAGTGGATCGGCGCCGAGATCGCCACGGCGACCTACTTCGAGGGTACGATGGCCGCCGCCGACGACCACAACGTGATCACCAAGATTCAGGGCTCATACCAGATGTTGGAATGCGACAACTGCGAGTACAACCTCACCTGGTCGGCCAAATGGCAAGGCACGTTCACCGGCGACGTGATGCCGCCGGAATACTGCAAACTGCCGGGCGACGACGACACCGCGCTCGATGACGACACGACCGATGACGACGCGACCGACGACGACGCGGTCGATGACGACGCGACTTCCGATGACGACGCGAGCGCCGACGATGACTCCGCCGGGGACGACGACGCCACGGCCGACGACGATCATGCGGCGAGCGGCGACGACGACAACAGCGGCAGCGGCTGCGGCTGCTGACCCTGCGGCGATCGGGAGGTTGACATGAAGAACTACCGCGTGCTTTTGGTCGTCGCCCTGGCTCTGGCCTTGCTCGGCGTCGCGCAGGCGCCGGCGTGCCAAGACCGCGACCGCGACGGCGTCGACGACAGCACGGACAATTGCTTCGGCACGTACAATCCGTTGCAGGCGGACGAAAACGGGAACGCCGTCGGCGACGCTTGCGATCCGGATACGCCGATGCACGATTATACGTTCGACGTCTGCTACCTGAGCACGCTGACGCCGCAGGGTCCCGGCGCCACGCTGACGGATGTGCCCACCGCCATTCTGGCCAACGACGACGGCCGGACATTCGAGGGGCGCATGCTCCTGCCGCCGGATGTGACCAGCATGGCCATCACCGGCCCGGGCAGCCAGAACGGCCGCGACATCTGGTTCATGATCGACACCACGCAGCTCTTCACCTTTTGGGGCGTGCTGGTCGAAGGGACGGAAACCGCGGTCGACGACCACAACGTGGTGCAGTCGATCACCGGTTCGTACGTTTTGCTCGACTGCCCCAACTGCTTCGGCAACCCGGACGACCTGGACAGCTACGTCAACTGGACCCAGAAATCCCGCGGCGTGTGGACCGCCAACGTCGCCTCGCCCGACGAATGCGGGAACGTGGCGCCGGTCGACGACGACACGGTCGATGACGACACGGTTGATGACGATACCGTCGACGACGACGCCGTCGATGACGACGCCACGCCGGACGACGATTCCACGCCGCCCGCGGGCGACGACGATAACGGCGACAACGGCGGTTGCGGCTGCTGAACGACGGAGAAAGATAGCTGTCACGCTGGCTGCTGGTGCTGGTCCCTATCTTCGTGCTCGCGCTCGCGCTCTCCTGTTCATCGTCCGGCGGCGGCGATGACGACGCGGCGGATGACGATCAAGTCGACGACGATCAAACCGACGACGATGCGACGGACGACGATTCCGTCGACGACGACNNATGACGACGCGGACGACGACGCCTCGCCCGATTGCACCCAGACCGTGGTGCGCGGCAATCTCGAATGGTCGATGTGCGACAACGGCGCCGACACCACGCACGACGACGCGGCTTCTTGGGTCGCGCACCTCGAACTCGGCGGCAAAAACGATTGGCGTCTGCCGACCATTCAGGAACTCCAGGCGCTCTACGATGAGAGCCGCGAAATCGCCACCGATTGCTATATCCCCGCCCACATCGTCGACCCGTTCGTGCTGACCTGCGTGTGGGTCTGGTCATCCGGGACCGTCATCATCTCGGGCGAACAGATGGCGATGGCCTTCGGCTTCAGCCACGGCTCGACCGCCCCGTGGGGCGGCGATGTTTCGTCCCGGATGCGCGCCCTGGCCGTGCGGGATATGCCGTAATCGTCCTTGCCCGGCGCCCGTTGCGGGGCGCGCGGCGTTGCCGTATTCTTTGGTCTCGGGGTCAATCATCGTTAACGCAAGAGGTGGAGGTTTCCATGTTTTTAATTCTGTTAGGCGCGCCCGGCGCGGGCAAAGGCACGGTGGCCAAGAAGCTGCTGCGATTGGCCAAGGCGGCGCACATCAGCACCGGCGACATCCTGCGCGGCAACGTCGNNGCCAAGGCGTTCATGGACGCGGGCGGGCTCGTCCCGGACAGCCTGATCCTCGACATGATGAAAGACCGGCTCGCCAAACCCGATGCGCGCGAGGGCTTCATTCTCGACGGCTTCCCGCGCA
>PMZC01000087.1 GCA_003170555.1 Deltaproteobacteria bacterium | reverse complement strand
TAGAAAATGGAAATCCACCAACCGGGATTCCCGTGCGGCGAGCCCGCGATGCGGGCGGCAGTTCGGTAGCCAGGCGCGTCAGCGCCTGGATCAAGCCGAAGGATCATGAACAGCGGAAACCGCGAATCGACGCGAATGAACGCGAATCCAGATCCATTAGCGTCTATTGGCGTAAATTCGCGGTTGAGAAACCACTCTGATTAGTAGTTCGATGTGGCGCCGCGGCCAGTTTTCATCCGTCGGGGTGAGCCGAAGAATCATGAATAACCGGCAAACTGCACGACGCTTCGTGGCCAGTGGCGCCCGGTTCAGCTTATTCCAGTCCCTCGATCAGCTCGTCGTCCCAGGCGTGGGCGCCGGCGCCGGTGCGGCAGATCGCGCGGCGGTTGGCGAAATCGACCGCCGCCTGGAACGCGTGGTGGTAAAACAAGCCGGCCCGTTTTTGTTTTTGATTCCAAACGATGGCGGCGTGCTCGCCGGGAAAAAGTTGGTTGTGCGATCCGCGATCGTACAAGAGCAGCGTGTCGAAGACGTAGGTGTGCGTTTCGTTGGTGACGTAGAGGTATCCGGCCTGCCCGTCGTCTTCGAAGACGACGCCGCAGCCGCTGCCCGGCAACGCGGATGCATACGCGCCCGGTCCGGCGAACTGCAACGGGTGTGTCACTGGTCGGCGCGGTGCGGAGATGACGTTGCTTGCGGAACGAGGGTCGAGTGTTTCCTCGGCAGAGAGAACGGCCATCTGCATGCGCCCTCCTTACTGCGTGCTCGCCCGGTGACGAGCACTGGCAAACTACGCTACGCTTCGTGTGCCAGCGCCACCCGGATGCCACCCGAACCCCGAAACCCGAATCCCGAATCCCGAATCCCGCCTTAGATCATGTGCAGCAGGTCGGTGTAGTTGGGCAGCGGCCAGATCTCCGCCGCGACCTCGATTTCAATCGCGTCGCACACGGCGCGCAAATCGTCGAGCGCACGGCAGCCTTCGACGCCCAGGTAATCCGCCGCTTTCTCCACGTCGGTCATTTCTTTCGCCGCGGCCAGCACCGCTCCGGCGCCCTTGAGGCAGCTCTTCAGCCGGTCGAGCAGGTTGGACATCCGCTCAAGGTCCTGGCGCAGCAGCGCGTGCGCTTTCAAATCGGGCGGCAGCTTCTGGACCGTATCGGCCACGATGCCGAGCTGCTTGACCAGCGCGGGCTTGATGCACGTCTTGCCGATTTCGCGCAGGACGTTCAACTCCAGCAGCTTGGTGCGGACATACGTTTCGCGTTTGATCTCGACCCGCGCATGGACCTCGGCGCCGGTCAGCACTTCGTATTTCTCGTACAGGCGCAGCACCTCGGCGTCGAGATAGGTGCGCAGCGCCTCCGGTGTGTTGCGGGCGTTGGGCAGTCCGCGGCGTTCGGCTTCCTGGAGCCATTCCTCGGCGTAGTTGTTGCCTTCGAAACGAATGCGCTTGGTCTCGGTCACCACGTCGCGCACAACGGCCAGCGCCGCCGCGCCGACTTCGTCGACGCCGCTCGCTTGCACCTTTTCGATGCGCTCGAGCATTTCCTCCAAGCCGTAGGCGACCGCGAGGTTGAGGGCGGTGGTCGCTTCCGAGCAGTTTTGCGACGAACCGACGGCGCGGAACTCGAACTTGTTGCCGGTGAAGGCGACCGGCGAAGTGCGATTGCGGTCGGTCGTATCGGGCACCACGCCCGGCAGGTGGCGGACCTTGAGATCGAGGCTGGCGCGCTCCCAGTCGGCCGCGTCCTGCCCTTTGGCGATGGCTTCGATCACGTCGCGCAGGTAGCCGCCGATGAACACCGACATCACCGACGGCGGCGCTTCGTTCGCCCCGAGGCGATGGTCGTTGCCCGCTTCGGCCACGGCCGCGCGCAGCAGGGCGCCGAATTTGTTCACCGCCAGCAGCACGGCCGAAAGAAAGACGAGAAACTGCACGTTGCGTTTGGGCGCCTCGCCGGGTTCGAGCAGGTTGTTGCAGTCGGAATCCTGCATCGACCAGTTCAGGTGCTTGCCCGAGCCGTTGATGCCGGCGAACGGCTTTTCGTGCAGCAGCAGCGTGAAGCCGTGGTCGTCGGCGACCTGCCGCATGATCTCCATCACCTGCAGGTTGTGGTCGACGGCGAGGTTCGCTTCGGTGAACGTCGGAGCAAGCTCGAATTGCGTCGGCGCGACTTCGTTGTGCCGCGTTTTGTAGGCGATGCCGCGTTCGTAACACTTCTGGTCGACGTCTTCCATGAACGCCAGCACGCTCGGTTTGATGACGCCGAAGTAGTGGTCTTCGAACTGCTGGTGCTTCGGCGAGGGCGCGCCCTGCAAGGTGCGGCTGGTGAGCATCAGGTCGATGCGCTTGGCGAACAGCTTCTTCTCGATCAGAAAGTATTCCTGCTCCGGCCCGACGGTCACGCGGACATAACGCGCGGTGCGGTTGCCGAACTTTTTCAGCACCTTGAGTGCGATCCGCTCGACTACCGCCAGCGAACGCAGCAGCGGCGTCTTCAGGTCGAGCACTTCGCCGGTGTAAGACAGGTAAACCGAGGGGATGACCAGGGTCGAGGTCTTCCGGCCCTGAATGAGAAACGCGGGCGAAGTCGAATCCCACGCCGTGTAGCCGCGCGCCTCGAAGGTGCTGCGCATGCCGCCGGAAGGAAATGACGAGGCGTCGGGTTCGCCCTGGATCAACTGCGCGCCCGAAAAACGATCGAGCGCCTCCCCGTTTTCCAACGACAGAAACGCATCGTGCTTTTCGGCGGTGACGCCGCGCATCGGCTGGAACCAATGCGTGAAGTGCGTCGCGCCGTG
>PMZC01000295.1 GCA_003170555.1 Deltaproteobacteria bacterium | reverse complement strand
GGTGCTGGCCCGCATTGAAGGCGCGCCCAAGGGCGTGAAGGGCATCAGCCTGTTCATCGCGCCGAAGTACCTGGTCAACGATGACGGTTCGCTCGGCGCGTCCAACGACGTGACCTGCGGCGGCATCGAGCACAAGATGGGCATCAAGGGTTCGGCCACCTGCACGCTGAATTTCGGCGAAAACGGCAAGTGCAAGGGCTGGCTCGTCGGCGAAGAAAACGACGGCATCAAGTACATGTTCATGATGATGAACGAAGCGCGGCTGTACGTCGGCCTGCAGGCGGCCTCGGTCGCCAACACCGCGTGGCTGAACGCGCTGGGCTACGCGCGCGACCGCGTCCAGTTCCGTCACGTCAAAGACATGGCTCAGCACGACGCGCCGGGCGTGCCGATCATCGAGCACCCCGACATCCGCCGCATGTTGATGTTCTGCAAGTCCGTTTCCGAAGGCCTGCGCGCGTTGCTGGCGCGCACCGCGATGTACGAAGACCTGGCCGCGACCACCGAAGGCCCGGACCAGGACCGCTACCACGGGCTGGTCGAGCTGCTCGTGCCGATCTGCAAAGCCTACAGCTCCGACATGGCCTACGACGTCACCGAGCAGGCGATCCAGGTGTACGGCGGCTACGGCTACTGCGCCGAATACCCCGTGGAGCAGTTTCTCCGCGACGAGAAGATNNATCTACGAAGGCACCAACGGCATCCAGGCCCTCGACCTGCTGGGCCGCAAGCTGGCGACCAAGGGCGGCATCTTCTTCATGTACTACATGCAGGAACTGGCCGGCTTCATCATGCCCAACGCGAAGCACCCGGTGCTCGGCGAATACGTGCAGAAGCTGCAGAAGGCGCAGGAAGTGCTGGCCTCGACGGTCATGAGCCTGCCGGGGTTCATGAAGAAGGAAAGCCTCAAAGAGAAGTTGATCCCGATTCTCTACGCCACGCCGTTCCTCGAAATGTTCGGCCACATCGTCGTCAGCCACCTGCACCTCGACATGGCGGTCAAGGCCCAGGCGCTGCTCGACGCGCTTTACGCCGAAAAGGGCGCGGCGACGCCCGAGGCGCAGAAAGACCTGCTGAAGAACAACGAAGAGGCCAAGTTCCTGTGGAACAAGGTCACGACCGCGAAGTGGTTCGTCAACAACATCCTGCCGCAGGCGAAGACGATCGCGGACTACTTCAAAACCTGCGACACCAGCGCGTTCGACATTCGCTTCTAACCGATCACGTACGCGACCAAAGCCCGGGCGGCAACGTCCGGGCTTTTTTTTCAACGCGGTTGAAAGAACGAAATCGAGATGCAGCCGGGGTTCACGGAGCGCCGCGTGTCGTGTTA
The DNA here is from genome assembly GCA_003170555.1 of Deltaproteobacteria bacterium. Lineage (GTDB taxonomy): Bacteria > Lernaellota > Lernaellaia > Lernaellales > Lernaellaceae > FEN-1099. Next base: position 4,014 of record PMZC01000295.1, on the reverse strand, counting down.
TGGTAAAAACAACTGGAAACGGAGAGAAGGTAAGTATGACGAGCAGTTCCGAACAATGGATGGAACAAGCACAGTACGATCTCGAAACCGCGCGTTCGATGCTCGCCTCGAAAAGACTGCTGTATGTTCTGTTCTGTTGCCAACAAGCGGTTGAAAAAGCGCTTAAGTCAGTAATCGTACGCAAGACAGGCGAGTTTCCTCCCCGGGTGCACAACCTAATGCGACTGGCCGAATTGGCGGCCGCTAATCTGCCGACCGAACAGGTGGATTTTCTTCGAGAGCTTTCCTTTTACTACATTCAGTCGCGCTATCCGGACGAAATCGAGAATATCGGTCAGCGGATCAGCCATGACCTAGCTCGTGACGTCTTAGAAAAGACCGAAAGGACAATTGAATGGCTACACTCAATTCCATAGTTGAAGAACGGTTACGCCGCGCGCTAGCGGTCCTATCCAAACACGCCCAGATTCGTGCGGCGTACATTTTCGGTTCGCAGGTTGAAGGGACGGCGGATGCGGACAGCGATATCGATCTGGCCGTTTTCGTCGAAGGCCTGGAGAATTGGGATCTTGTCCAACGCGCGCGAACGAGCGCGTTGATTCAACGCGAAGCGGGGGACGTCATCGACGTACACTTTTTCCCCGTCAAAGCACTGACCGATGCGGATCCAGCTAGTTTTGCCGCTTTCATCTTACACCGGGGTTTGCGCGTAACGTCGAGCGGTAAGGCGGCCTAACGGCGGAGCACAAGAACTTGGGCGATAGCCTGTTCGACATCCGCTTCTAGTCGAACACACGAGTGGCAAAAGCCCGGGCGGCAACGTCCGGGCTTTTTCTTTTCCCGGCGCACTTTCTTCTTGTTTGTTCAAATTCCGGGGTGTATGGTTTTTTGGGGGCCAACAATAACTGTTCTATCATTGAGGAGGGTCGGAGATGAACAGGTGGTGGCTGGTCGCGGCATTGGCGGCGGTTTGTGTCGGCGCGTTGCTGATTTTTTCCTGCGGGCGCACCGAACATACCGTGAATAATTACTACGACGACGATGATTCCGGCGATGACGATGTTTCCGCGGACGACGATCATTCCGGCGACGATGATACCGCCGTACATCCTGGCGACGACGACACCACGCCGTCCGGCGACGACGACACGACGCCGCCCGCCGATGACGACACCACGCCGTCTTACAAGTGTCCGGGTTACACGGGCAATGACCCGTGCTGCCGAACGAATAACCCGTGTCAGTGGGACAACGACGGCGACTGCGATTGCGGCGGATTTTGTGACTGGGACTGGAACGACTGCCACGGCCAAGAAGTGGACGATTGCTGATAGTCGCGCGGCGCAACGGTCAGGCGTGGGACGGCGAAAATCTTGTCGATGACGAGTGCAAGACGTCTTTCGATACGTCGTCAATCGACCGCGGCCGTCACGGCTGGCACCATTGACTTCCATCCGCTTCACATTGCGCGATAAGTCGATCCTGAATCGCCGATAACGAGGCCGTGCGTGCGGCGAGCCGCGCGGCGTCCGCCGGGTCGGCCTGATCCGAGAACGCATCGACCAGCGGCAGGCCTTCGTACTGGTCAAAGGGCAGGTGCAGCGCGGCGGCGATGGTCGGCGCGAAGTCGGCGAGCATCGCCGGCGTGTCGCGCGAGACACCCGCGGCGACGCCGGGCCCGGCGATGATCAGCGGCACGTGCTGCGCGCCCCAGGTGAGCTCGGAGTGCCCGGTCGCCATGGTCTGCGTGTAGTCGAAGGGCGCGATCATCGTGTTTTCGCGCGTGACCAACACCACGTCCGGCCCTTGCACGCAGGCGGTGGTCGCCAACAGCCAGGCGTAAACCGCATCGAGTTGCGCGTCGCCGGCGGCCGTTGTTCCCGGCGCGCCGACGTAGCGCGTTTCGCCCGCGACCGTTTGCCGGTAGTACACGCCGAGAATGCCATCGAGGTTCGCCCGCGCAATGGCGTTCGCGACGACCGCGGCTTTTTCGGGCGGATCGATCCAGAGCACCGGCCGATACGCGTTGCCGTCAGTGGGCACGACGACCTGCGCGCCCTGCTGGTTGATCAGCGCGGTGATCGCGGCCGGATCGACCGCGTGCACGTTGGGGACCATGCCGTGGTCGCCGGCGACGATCACCAACGTTTGGTCGAGCAGGCCCGCTTCGCGGTAGGCGTCGAGGATGCGGCCGATTTGCTGATCGGCGTTGAGCAGCGTGTAGGCCATCTTGTCGCGATGCAGCGGCCCGCCCGCCCAATGGCCGCGCGAATCGGTGGCGGGCAGATTGACCATCAGCAGCGCCGGCCGATACTCGCGCACGAGCCGCGCCGCGACCGCGCCGGCGAAGGTGTCGTCGCTGTCCATGTCGATATCCGCGGTGTGGTAAATGTCCGGGTCGGCCTTGAGCTGCGCGAGCAGATCGGCGGGCAACTGCTTTCCCGGCGGCGAATCGACGAAGCACGGATCATCGGGCGAACAGAGAATTCGTCCGCCGGGCGAGACCAATTCGTAACGGTTGAGGAAAACGACGTAGTCCGCCTGGCCCGCCGCGAAGCCGACCGCGGCGTAATGCTTCGTGCCCGAGACGGTGATGATCGGCCCGGTTAATTTTTGGCGCACCTGACTGGCCAGGAGCGGCGCGCCGCTCGCGGCTGCCAGATCGGCCACTTGGCTGGTGTGGCTCGCCTCGAAAGTGAACGGCGAGATGACGGCGCCTTGGGCGGAACGAAAATCGAAATCAGGCAGGCCGTGTCGCGCGGGAAACGAACCGGTTCCCATCGTTACGTGCGCGCCCGGCGTGTCGCTGACGACCATGCCGCTCATCGCGTGGGTGTACGACACGCCCCGCTGCGCGAGTTGTTGGATGTTGGGCAGGTTGACGTCGCGCAGATAATCCGCGCGGCAGGCGTCGACGATGACGATCAGCACGTGACTTGGCGCGGCGGCGCCGTTGCTGTTTTCGCCGCTGCTCGAATTCCTGGTGCAGGACACGAACAGCAGCGCCACGGCGGTGATCGCCAGCAGTTTTTTCACAACACCCATGATAGAAGTTTATGCCGGTGGCGCAAGCGGCCAAACGGCGCGGCGGCGTCGAACTTGCTTTTCAAATCGGAAAGAGTATTCTCCCATCATAAGGCAACTGTTCGGTCTTGAACGGGAGGTGAGACATGAGCAGACGGTGGTTTTTCGCGGCGCTGACGGCAGTGGCGGCCGGCATGTTGGTGTTTTTCGCTTGTGGCGGAAACCACAACAGCTCCGGCAGCGGCGGCGACGACGATTCTGTCGCCAGTTTCGGTGACGACGACAACGATCCTTATAACGTAGATGCCTGTGACGGCTATGTCGGGTCCGATCCATGTTGCACGACCCACAATACGTGCAACAAGGCGAACAACGGCCAATGCGATTGCAACGGCATGTGCGCCTGGGATACCGCCGACTGCCAGTCGACGACGCACGCGTGCACCGGCTATACCGGCTCCGAGCCGTGCTGCCAGACTAACAACCCGTGCGGCTGGGATAACGACGGCACGTGCGATTGCGACGGCTACTGTCCATGGGATGAGTACGACTGCGCGTATGAAGCCCCCGATGATTGCTAGCCGTTCCTAATTCGACGGCGGGCGACGGGAAAAAGCGCTACGGCTCGCACGCGTGACCGGTGTCTTCTTCACATTGCGCGATGAGTCGATCTTGCACCGCTTGCAAGGTTGCGGAGCGCTCGGCCAGCCGCACGCCGATGGACGCATCCGGCGGACGCGTCAGCGCGTCGACCAGCGGCAGACCTTGGTAGGCGGAGTAGGGCAGCCCCAGCGCCGCGGCGATGGTCGGCGCGAGGTCGACCAACAGCGCGGGGGTGTCGGTCGTCAGGCCGGTCGCGATGCCCGGGCCGGCCATGATCAACGGCATGTGTTGCGCGCCCCAGGTCACCTCCGTGTGATAGGCGTTGCGGTACTTCGCGGGATCGTGCGAATCGATGATCGTGTCCTCGCGGGTGGCCAGGACGATGTC
>PMZC01000146.1 GCA_003170555.1 Deltaproteobacteria bacterium | reverse complement strand
GCGTAGCGTCCCGACTTCCCCCTCCGCAAGACGGAGGGGGCTGGGGGAGGTCCCTGATCGATAGTCGAACATCGCCTCGCTCCTAGAACGACGCCGGTTCCGGCAACAGCCGTTTGGGAACCATGAACGCGATCCACACCGCCGCGAGCAAGCCGCCGAACGCGCCCTGCAGCGCGGGGATGATCGTCCAACCGAAAACCGAAAGCGACAACACGAGCCCCGCGAGCACGCCGGTCGCCAAAAAGATCACGGCCTGCCGGTGGTAGCCGCGATCGCCCGGCTCGGCCGCCTGCGATAACAGGCGAATCGCCGCGATGTTCGCGACGAGCACCAGCGCCGCGAATCCCGCGAGGGCCGGCAGATTCGTTTTGAACGCCTGCCCCGGCGCGGGGAATCGCGCGAGATTGACGAACTTCATGAACAGCGCGGCGAGCGGGGTCATCGCGGCCATCACGGTGAACGTGTACGCGCCTTTGATGTAGCCGCTTTCCACGCGCATCTGGCCTTCGCCCATCATGCCGCCGCCGCCGAGCGGGCTGGGCCCGCAGCTCGTCGTCGCGTTGATGATGTATGCGGCCATCACCACGGCGAGTTGCTCCCAGGTCAGGAAGTTGTACGCGGCCGGGCCGAAGAGAAACAGCACCGGCACCAGCGCCGCGGTGAGAATGCGGCTGCACGAAAGCGGGATCATGGTTTGAATCTGCACGAAGATCGCGAGCATCCCCGCCGCGCCGAGCAGCGGAAATTTCGCCACGCCGTGCAGCAGCGTCCCGAGCGCGTCGAAGCCGCCCGTGGCCGCGAGCGCGCCGGCGGCCATGAAGCCCGCGACCATCGCGCTGACCGGCAGCAGAATAATGCCGGCCATCAGGTCTTCGAGCTTCGCGCGGCCGATGATGATGATCAACAGCGCCGCGGCGACGAGCACGGTCTGCACCGGCATCTTGCCGAGCGGCTGGACGATCGCGACGAAGAGCGACAGTGCGAAAATCACCAGCGCGATGTAGCCCGTCACCGGCGCGTGCGGCGCGGCGACCGTGATCCCTTCGCCCGTGACCTTCTCGCGCAGCGAACAATCGTTGGGGTAGAGCTTCTGGCTGACCAGTTTGAGAAACAGCGCGGTCAGCGCGGTGCCGAGCATCAGCGCGAAGGCTTGCGGCGCGCGCAGGATGCCGTCGGCCGCGGTCGGGAAATAGCTGCCGAGAAAGCCTTCGCCGATCTGCCCGACGCCGCCGATCGGGCTCGGGCCGCACGAGCCGAAGGCGTTGCGTGCGAAGGCGCCGATCAGCACGATGAGTTGCGATTTGGTCAGCAGGTTCATCCCGCCTTCCGAACCGAAAGTGAACAGCAGCGGCAGCAGCGCCGCGGCCATGATGCGCCCGCACGGCAGACTGGCCAGCATCGGAAATTGAATCAGGATGACCAGCGTGCCCGCGAGCCCCAGCGGCGTTTTTTGCAGCTTGCCGATGAGCACCTTGAACGCTTCGAAGCCGCCGGTGGCCGACAACGCGCCGGCCATGAACAATCCGGCGAGCAGCGCGGTGACCGGATGCAAAATGATGCCGCCCATCATTTCGTTCGGCATCGCGAGCACGGCGCCCCAGCCCTCGGCCGCGCCTTTGAAGATCGCGCCGATGAGCAGGCAGACCAGCGTCACCAGCACCAGCACGGTCTGCACCGGCAGGTTGATCTTCTTCAGCAGCGTGAGCACCATCGCCGCGAGGAAGATGGCCAGCGTGACGTAGCCGAGGGCCGCCATCATTCGCCCGCCCCGCACGTCTTCGCGCGTTGGCGCAGCCACGGCACCGTCACGATGTAGCCGTCGCCCCGGCGCAGCAGCGCGACGCGGCTGCCGGCGGCGAAGCGCGCCTGGCATTGCACGCAACCGCTCGCCTGCGCGTCGACTTCGCGGCCGTCGTCGAGACGCACGATCAGGTCGGAAACAATCAGCTCGGCCAGCGGCAAGCGCGGCGCGCGGATGCCGACCACCGTCCCGCGCAGCACGCGACGATGCAGCGCGATCTCCAGCGCCAGCCACCCGGCGAAGAGAAACACGGCGGTGATGGTGAATATTGTGTTCTGCATCAGAAAAGGTCGATGAGTCGCACCGTTCTTTCTTTTCTTTGCGCGACGGCGATAACGTTACCGAACAACGCCAGACCGTGCGGGTCGGCGATGCCGGTAAGCGCGGTCGTTGCGCCGCTGTCGAGGGTCAACTTGATGACACGGTCGTTACCCGTGTCGGCGATGTACAACGCGCCCGCGTGGTGGATCATATGCTGCGGCCGCGACAGCCCGACGCCGTTCGCTTGCGGCTGCGCCTCCCACACGAGGCGGCCGTCGCCGTCGAGCATCAGCACGCGCGCGTGTTTCGAATCGAGCAGACACAGCCGCCCCGCGGAATCTTCCGCCATCGCGGTCGGCAGACGCAACTTGAAATCGAGCGCCCCGATCTTCAGCGGACTTGCATCGTCGCCGAAGGCGCCGAACGCGCGATCAAGTTTGAAGTCGCTCCACGAATAGCGCTGCACCACGTGGCCGCGCGTGTTGGCGACCCAAATCCATTGCCGGCCGCCGAACACGCCGCTCGGCCCGGCGAGTTTCGCGGTGGCCAGGCCCAGGCCGCCGAGCGATCCGCGCCACGCGCCGTCGAGCCCGAACGCGCCGATGCGGCCGTTGTTGGTGTCGCAGACCAGCAGTTGATCGCCGACGAGGTGCAGGCCCGTGGGATAATTCAAACGCCCCGGCCCGGCGCCCGGTCGACCGAATTGGCGCACGAGACGGCCGGTTTGATCGAAGACCTTGACGCGGTACGCGCCCGGATCGGAGACGAACAAATCGCCGTTCGCCGCGTAAGCGACGCCCCACGGCCCGACGAAATCCGTCGCCAATACCCGGCCCGCGGTCGCCGCGAACGCCGGTCGCGCGTTCCACAAAACGGCGGCGCCGGCGACAGCCAGCGAGCCTTTCAAGAAATCACGACGGCTGATTCCGGCCGAGTCTTTCTCGGCTTTTCGCACACCTTCCAAACCTGTCCGTCCTTCGGGCTAAAACGGCCGGAGGCGATGGTACTCTGCGCCCGGTCGGCAGTCAACGCAGCGACCTGCCGCAACTGAATGAAAAAAATCAAAAAATAGCGAATTTGACGAGGGAACCAGGCGGATTTTCGAACGGGCGGCCAGGCTAGTCGATGGTGATCTCGGCGGGGGTGAGTTTGGCGTAAAGCGAGTCGTTCAACTCCGATCCGCCGCCGGTGTCCTGGATATAGTAATCAGGATAGTCGGCCGAGACGCAAAGCAGCGCGTAAATCTGGTACTGACCCGGCTGGAGGTCGGGGTTGTCGATGATCCAGTTCAACTGAAACGTCTGTACTTCGAATGCGTGCAGGGTGACGCTCTGCGGCTCGACGCCCGAACCGGGGAACAGACCGCCGACCACGGTTTGGTCGTCGTGGCGCACGGCAAACGCGGTCATCGGGCTGGTGGCGGAGGAAATCGTCAACTCAGCGTTGGTGACATTGGTCACGCGCAAAGTAATGTTGACCGTTTCGCCGTAGGTATAAAAAGACCGTTCGGGCTGAACCTCGAACGCGACCAATTGGCCGAGCTTCATCGGCTTGAGGTCAGCGTCCGGCATGCCGTTGATGATGGTGAACTTCTCCTCCACCGAAGCGAAGTAGGGATACGACGCTTTCAACGTCCATTCGCCGTCGGCGATTTCGTTGGGCAGCGCGAAAGACCCGGCGTCGTCGGTCAGCAGACTCAGCTTGATTTCTTCCATCTCGACGCGGACGTCGCGGTGGTTATCCATGTTCTCGAGCAGCGCCTGCCCCTGCAGCACATCGGGCGGCGCCGAAGTGCGGTCGTTGAACGGCGAAACCAGCTTGTTATGGTCTCCACACCCCGCGACGACCATCGCCAACGTCAAGGCCAATAGGATCAACCATCCACCGCGCAACTCAAACTCCTTACGCTGCTTCCGGACCGACAGCTATCCACGTCTTCATTTGGCAAGTTTTATGCCAACGAAAAACGCCTCTTTTTCGCCCAAAACCTACATTTTGGGGCTATCTCATGTCAACTATCTGTCAAATGCCTCAAGTTTCTGAGGCGCGCGCGATCAGAAAGAGAACGACACGCCCGCCGCAGTGAGGTTCTTCACAAAATCAAGTTTGCCGCCCACGAAGTGGGTCCAGTATCGAGAATATTCAGCAAAAACGCTGAAGTAGTCGGTGAAGGCGTGCGTCAGCCGCACCTGTATCTGGTTATAGTTCTCGTCATCTTCCTCGATAAGGTAACTATGCGGAATCTGGACTTCGCTGCCGCGCTCCCGCACTTGGAAGATGCCGAGGATGTGCAAATTCGCGCCTTCGAACAGGTCCTGCGACAAGGCCAGCATAAAGCGATGGTTGCGGTAGCTGTCGCCGTATGAGTTCGAATCGTTGATCTGATAAAGATACGAGCCGCTGACGAGAAACGGCGCGTGGCCGAAGAGCATCGTCTGATAGCGGCCGAAGACGCTGATCTCGTGCAGGTTATCGAAGCGTTTTTTGCTGTCGAACACCAGCAGCACCGCGCCGCCCGGCGGACCGATGTCTCGTAAGGCGTTGAACGGAAACGCCTTGCGTGTGAAGTGGTAGCCGGTCCCCAACACAAACGAACGCAGTTGTTCGTAGCGCACCTCGCCGCCGTAGGTTTGCGTCCAGTAATCGTAGTAGCTGAAGCTGCGAAAATTGAACTGCGAATACGACGCGCGCAGCTCGGCGGTCACCGGGCCGAACCGCCGGCCCACGAACGCGTCGCCGATGAATTTGAAATAGTCTTCCTCGGCGTCGCGCACGTTGCGCAACTTGCCGGTCACCAACATGCCGAGATACATCTGCGGGATCGAGTAATTCGTGTAACCGAGTTGCAACTGATTGATGATCGTATCTTCCTCCGATTCATGCCAGTAGAGTTTGCCGCCGAGCTGGTAGTCGGCCAGGATTTCATTTTCCGGCGTCGGGAGCCAATTGCAGCCGAAGTCGTAAAACAGGCGGCCCAGTTCGTCGGCCTGCAGCCCGCGATTGGCCAGGAAGACGTTGTCGTCGTATTCGAACGACAGCGACGCGCGGTTGGTGAGGATCACCTCGGCGCGCGCCCGGGTCGCCGGGCCGGCCAGCACCGCGCCGACGCCGACCGCGACGAGCAAAACCACTTGCCTGAATCGTTTTCGTTTCATGAGCTTTCCCTGCCGGCCGCCAGCATGGTCTGCCTGACCCCGCCGAGACGGCTCTGCTGCTGCCTGGCTTTGTTCCGCAGATCGTTGGCCTTCGCGGACAGCTTGCCCGCCAACTTGATCAGATAGGCCCGTTCGGCCGCCAACTTGCGAATCTCCTCTTGAATGGATTGCGCCACTCGTTCGGCGCCCGGCGGCTCGCCTTGGGTTGCCGGGATCGGCGGCACGTGCACGCCCGATTCCTGCACGGGCGGCGGCGTCGGCTCGGGGGTCTGTTCGGGCGGGCGCACGCCGCTGGTGCGGTCGCCGGTATGGAACCGCGTGCCTTCCTGGAACAGATCGTTCTCGTGGATCATCTCGCGCATCTCGGCGTTGAGGCGCAACTCGCGGCGCAACTGGTTCAGGTTCTTGTCGATCCGCTTCACGGCCGCGCGAATTTTGGTCACCAGATCATCGAGGCGTTGGGCGTTGGCCAGCAATTCGGCCGGAGCGCCGGTGTCGCTGACGTCCACTTCAAACAAGCTGAAATCGGTTTCCGCCGTGGTCGGGCTGCGCCATTGCTCGCGCCGGGTGTGCAGGTCGTAAAAGCGGCGGGCCAGATCGGCGGCCAGGCGCTGGTCGGTTGTGTTTTTCATTTGCTGCACGACGCGTTCCATCTCCGCCGTATAAGCGTTGTAGATGTTCTCCTTCATCGCGGCGCGGGCGCGGGCGTTCTCGGCCAATTGCGCGGCGAGTTCGTCGAGGCGCTGGGAAACCTCCAGATTGCGTGCGAGCAGCCGTTCGAGTCTCATGCGGCCGATGAACCCCGGTTCTGAAGCCTTCAGCTTTTCGATCTCGTCGGCGAGTTGACCCTGTTCCTCCAGCAGCTTCCGCTGCTCCTGCTTGAGGCCGGACTCCGCCCGCTGTAACCCGCGAAACTGTTTCTTGAGCGCCTGCACGGCGCCGGGATCGCCCGTATCCGCCCGGGCCGTCGCGACGAGCACGAACGCCAGCACAAGCGCCAGCAATACCGGCGGCAGCCAGGCGATGCGACGTCGTGATTCGGCGGGCGGGCGTTTCAACATCGTTCAGATGATCCCGTATTTCTCCAGTTTGTAGTACAACGCGCTGGTCTTGATGCCCAGCATCTTCGCCGTTTCGGTCTTGATGCCGTTGGCCTTGGCGTAGGCCTCCTTGATCAGCTCGCGTTCGATGTCGTCCAACATCTCCGGCAGCGGCTTGAGGCCGAGTTGCGCCTGGAATGACGGCTGCCCGGTCCCGCCCTTGACGAAACTGGGCAGGTCGTCCGGCGTGACGGCCTCNNCTCGCGGATATTGCCGGGCCACGCATAAGCCTGCAGCAGCTTCATCGCCTTGTCGTCGACGCGTCGCACCTTCTTGCGCGTCCGTTCCACCAGCTTCTTCAAGAAGTAATCGACCAGCGCCGGCAGATCGTCGAGGCGCTCGCGCAACGGCGACACTTCGATGGGAATGATATGCAGGCGGTAGTAAAGGTCTTCG
>PMZC01000082.1:54205-54591 GCA_003170555.1 Deltaproteobacteria bacterium | reverse complement strand
CGTGGCCGGCTACGTCGACGAGAACGGCAACGGGAAGTGGGACGAAGGCGAGCCTTACTTCGTGCCCTACTTCGGCCCGCTCAGCGAGGAGTTGAACACCGCCTTCATCGGTTTGCTGCAACTCTCGCTCGACCTGGGAACGGCCGCGCTCGACGAAGGGCCGGATGATCTCCATCCGAACTGGCCCGACTGGTTCCCGCTCAGCGATCTGAACTTCGTGCTGGCGTTCCTGCACGGCCTCGACCCCAGCGCGCCGAATCTGGCGTTCCCGCCGATCCCCGTGCCGGTCGGTCAGTGGTTCTACCACCCGCTCGACGACGGCCTGCGTTCATCGGTCGGCGCGATCGCCAACTTCCTTTACGACCTCACCACTCCCGACGGAGGCG
>PMZC01000082.1:34861-54141 GCA_003170555.1 Deltaproteobacteria bacterium | reverse complement strand
GCCGCCGGCGTGGCCGGAGCCGGACCTGTCGGACCCGTCGACAATCTCCTATGACGACCAGTTGTTCTTCACCGTCAACGGCCAGCGCTTTTATCCGCTCGGCTTCTACAACGCGCCGAGCGACGACGCCGGCCTGGCCGATTNNACCGGCCCCGGCTGCTGCGACGGCACATCGCTGCAGGACCAGATCGACTTGATTCATCGCGGCCAGAGCGCGGGCGTGATGATGATTCTGCATCCGTGGTCGCCGATCGAGCAGGTGCTGAGCCGGCCCGACGACGAACTCGCCGCCGAACTGGCCCCGCGCGACGCCGTCGGCGGCCTGTTCGGCTGGTACACCTTCGACGAACCGGGCCTGGCCAACGTGCCGCTCTCGGAGACCGACCGCGTACACCAGGTGCTGCACGATTATGATCCGACGCACCCGGACGGCCTGGTCGAGCAGACGATGATCCCGTTCACGCATTACATGGCCGACTGCGCGATGTTCATGATCGACCCGTATCCGATCGATTGGATGCCGATGTCGTATTTCAAGGTGACCATCCAACAGGCGCTGGAGGCCGCGCAGTACGCGAAACCAATCGTCGGCGTGCCGCAGGCGTTCAGTTGGGATTGGATCAACGGCAACGAGAGCGCGCCGTTCCATCCCGACGCCACTGAAGTGCGCAACATGATCTGGCAGTACATCATCTTCGGCGCGTCGGGCATGGTGGCGTGGAACTACGACGGCGACTACACGATCCATGAGCAGCCCGACATCTGGGCCGCGTACCTGCAGGACATCGCGGAAATCCACGCGCTGATGAGCGTGATCTTGTCGGACAACGTCGCGATTGATTTCGCGGCGCAGTGCGCGTTCCCCGAGACGTTCGACTACATCGTCAAGCAGGATGAGACCGCGACCTGGATTTTCTCCGTCTCGACCAACAGCCACGGCCAGGACGTGACCTTCGACCTGACGCCGCTCGGCAAAGGCCGCTGCATCGTGGATTATACGACCGGCGAAATCTTCGGCCAGGACGACGCGAGCAAAGTCGCCGTGCATTACACGGGCTACCAGGTGCGGATTTTGGAAGTGAAGTAGGGGCGCGATTTTTCGCGGGTCCGATCTGGTGTGCCATAGTTTTGAGCCGCCAGGTTCAAAGCTGTGCCGGTTGTAGATCAGCACCGCCTTGAACTCGCCGTCCACCGGCGAATTCAAGACTGTGGCACACGGCCAATACCCTGCAACCCTCAAGCCTCACCTCGTGCGAAGGACCGGCCCGGTTTTGCTTCGTCTTCGCGTCGGAGTAGAATAACAATGTTCTAGTTCCCTGGCCCCACCAAGGGAGGGTTGGTCATGCGTCGTCTGGCGATTCTCTTTATCGTGATCGCGATGTTGTTCGTCGCCTCGTCTTCTTGGGCGGCGACGCTGCCGCTGGAGGCGAACGTGCCCGATGCGGCGGCGCTGCACATCACGAGCGGCGGGTTCGGATTCTTGTCCACCGCGGCCACCACGCTGTTCGCGGGCTTCGATCTCACCAGCATGTTGATGGCGATGAACCCCATCCTCGACATCGACTGCACCAACCTGCTGTTCCTCTACGTGCAGATGCAGGCCAACTTCACGCAGGTGAACCTCGACAATCGCGGGGTGCAAGTCGACACGAATCAGTTGATGGGCCTCGACTACGTGCCCGACGCGATCTACCTCCGCTTATGGATGTCGCCGACCGACAGCCTGCCGATGCTGCGCCTCGACTTCACCGGCCTCCAGGGTTCGAGCGGCTGCACCGACCCATTGGACGCCTACGCCGAGCTGACCATCGACCCGCTCGAGGTCGGCGCGTCGGTGACGATGGAGTACAACCCGCTCGCCAAAGGCTTCACGGTGACGATCCACCAGGTCCTGGTGAACATGACCAACCTCACCGTGAATCTGCAGGGGTTCCCGGCCGGCTTGGACACCTGGGTCCAGGAACTGCTGCAAACGATGGTGCCGCAGTTGATCGAACAACTGGCGCCCACGCTAATCAACCAACTGCTCGACGATCAATTGGGCAATATCCATCTCGAAGGCGACATGCCGGTCGGCGATTTCACGCTGCACTACGGCTTTACCCCGCAGTTCGCCACCGACAGCTCCGGCCTGACCGCGACGACCGACGGCAGTCTGTATATCGCGGGCACGACCATCGACCCGTGCATCGGCAACGGCTACACCGGCAGCCCGTACACCGACAATCCGCTGCCGACCTTCGGCCCGCTGACGCCCGGCGGCAATCCGTACCATTTCGGCCTGGCGTTGTCGGATGACATTCTCAACCAGCTCCTGTTCAGCTTCGTGGCCAAAGGCGCGCTGTGTCTGATGTTCCCGTGGGATCTGACGCTGGGCGCGTTCGAAGGCATGACCGACGGCTGGCGGCCGCCGGGGAAATACGAAGACGCCGCGAACATGATTGATCTGTACCCGCTCGACACGCCGCAATTCGTCGTGGGCGAAGGCGACTCCGACCTCGCGCTGCTGATACAGCCGTACCGCCTCGACTGGTACATCCAGAAGGAGCAGCGCTACGTCGACATGCTCAGCGCCGAGATCTACATCAACCTCTCGCTCTCGATGGACACCGACCAGGACAACAACCTGATCATCACGCTCGAGGGCACCGACATCACGTTCGACGTGACCGGCTCGGAGTTCAACGTCTTGCCGCCGGATGTGATCGAGGGCCTGATCAACGGCATCATCACTTTCTTCCTGCCGCAGATCGTCGATCTCATTCCGCCGATCCCGCTGCCGAATTGGCTGGGCTATCAGTTCGCCATCGATGAAGTCGGCGCGGTCGGCAGCGGCAACGACTATTTCGGTTTGTACTGCGAGTTCCAGTCGGCGACGGCGAAAGGCCCGGCGGTCGGGTTCCGCCTGCCGGTCTTCGGCGTGGCGACACACCGCGCGCTCGATGCGGCGGCTTCGGCGCGCGTGGGCCTGGCGGCGACGCCGCATCCGCGGCTGACGCTGACGGCGCTGAATCCCGCGGCGCGGGTCGATCACTATTTGGTGCGCGTCGACGGCGCGGCGTGGCAGCGGGTGCTAGGCGACACGTTTGACCTGACCTGGCTGCTCGAAGGGCGGCATACCGTCGAAGCGCTGGCCGTCGCGCCGCACGGCGTGGCGTCGGGCGAACCGGCGTGGCTGAGCTTCGTGCTGGATCGCGTGCCGCCGCGCATCGACCGCGCGCATCTGTCGCCGGAAATGATTCTGACGCTGGCCGCGCACGATTACGTGGCGGCGGCGAACACGCTACTCTATCAAATACGGTTGCTGGGCGGCGATTGGTCGACGCCCTTTACTGCGACCACCGTGCGGCTCGCCGTTCCGCCGGGAACCAAGGCCATCGAGGTGCGCGCGCTTGACCCGGCCGGCAACGCGACCGCGCCGCTGTATGTCGCGGTGACGGTCACGCCGCCGGTGATGCGGGAATTTCGGCGATAGTGGAGAGCGGTAGGGGCAACCCTTGTGGTTGCCCTCCGTGGGCGGACACAAGGCCCGCCCCTACGAAATCACAGCGGCGCCCTAGCCTTCCAATCCGACCAATTCGTTTTCGGCCAGCGACTTCTTGAGCGCATGCCATTGGAACCAGCGGCGGATGCTTTTCACAATGTGGACCATGGCGCAAACCTCGACCCTTCGTCGTACGCTAATTCAACGTATCGGCGCCTTGCGGAAAAACTATAGCAACGAAAAAGCTCGCCGTCGGGAATAGGACCAAGCGAAAGCCCCTCCCCGTATCGGGGAGGGGTTTGGGGTGGGGTCTTCTCCTCCGCCAATCGAAGCGATCACGCCTGATCGAGGCGGTAGAGCAGTTCGATGAGTTGGTCGTAGGTTTGTCGCGTGTAGTTTGTGGGGACATTGACCTCGTAGCACGGCCGCGAGGCGAGCACGCGGGCGAGGTTCTCGCGTTCGATGTCGAAGTAGCGCGCGATCACGCTTGGCGGATGCACGTAGGTCCACGCGTTCATATACTGCGCGAACTGCCGCAGCTCGAAATGGTTGATGACCTGCAATTTGCGGATCACCTCGTCGCGGCGATCGGTGCGTACGCGCGGCGCGGGCGCGTCGGCCCGCGTGATGACCATCAGGCTCGTCCACGGCGCGCGGTCGCTGATCGCCACTTGCGGCAGCGCCTCGCGCACGCCGATGTTGTACGTCACGTCCGCATACCCGCCGCTGACTTTGAGCAGCGCGGTGCGCAGGCGGATTTGGCGTTTCGCCGAGTCGGGGATGTTGGCGAGGATCGGGTTCATCGTCAGATTGTGCGCGTGAAAACGAAACGGCGTCACATAGCCCCACGCGCCGTCGTCATCGAGGATGGTGTATTCGTCCGACACAAACGGATGGCCGGCCGACAGCCAGTTGAGCAGCGTCGTCGTCTTGCCGGTGCTCGGCGAGGCGGCCAGCACGAAGCCGCGCGTTCCGTCGGTCAGACAACTCGAATGCACCATCGCTTTGCCGGACAGCGTAACCTTGAGGCGGATCAGCGGCTCGAGAAACAGCTTGACCACGATCACCATCGACCAGCGGTTGCCCGCGAAACGCACGCGCGTCTCGCGTTGGTCGAGACCGTCGAGCGCCGTTTTCCAGAACGCGACTTTGTACCGGTCGGCGGCGAACAGCGTGCGGTCATCGACGCGGTACTTTTTGTCGACGGTCTGCGCTTCGACCAACGACGGCGGCGAAAACGGATGCAGATCGAAATCGATATCGACCGGTCGGCCGGCCGGCGCGGTCGGCGTGCGGTAGTAGGCATATTCCTTGTCGACCTTCGCGAACTGGCCCGCCGGTCCGGACAAACGAATGAGCAGCAAGTCGTGGATTTGGTACAAGCCTTCGGGCATGGTCCCTCTCGCGTTGCGCCGCGCTATCGTAGGCAGCGCGCCATCGAAAAGCAACGCTTCCTTGCTTGAGTAACTCCGTTCATTCAGTTATCATGTTGTGGGGGGAGCACGGCCGGTTGGCGGGTGGTAAATGCGGCGTCGAGGTGGTTGGTGGTTGGCGTGCTTGTTGGCGGCGACGCTCGCGGCCTGCGGCGGCGCGCACCATGCGGCCCATCCCGGCCCGGCCGGCGAGGCGCGGCCCGCCTCCGTGGGCGACGGCTCGGCCTGGCGGATCAACCATCTGCCCGCCCTCGGCGTTACGTTCGGCAATGACCTGATCGCGATCACCTTCGACGGCCAGTCCGGCCGCATCACCCAGATCGAAGACCGGCGGCGCGACCCGCGGCTGCGTTTGCTCGATCCCTCGTTGGACCTCACCGGCGTTCCGCCGCTCGCATTGGAAGAAATCAAAAAAATCCCGCTGTTCAACAAATACAAGATTCAACCGGTCGACTTGCCGGACCGGCAGCCCACGTTTTCACGGGCGAGCGACCGGCTGACCCTGCGCTGGGATTATCCGGCGCCGCTGCCCGCGGTGGAGGCCGAGTGGCGGTTGACGGCCGACGCGCCGGAGCTGCGCGTTTTCGTTCGCGTCATCCTGCGCGACCAGCGGATGATTTACCGCGTGCATTATCCGCTCGTCGCCGGGCTCGCGCCGCTGAGCCGCACGCAGGCGGACGGCGATCAGTTCCTGAACACCCACGAAGGCGGGCTGCTGCTTTCCGATCCGCTGCATCATCTGCTCGAAGACGACGGCGGCGCCTCGGGGCTGTCCGACGAGTACTATCCCGACGGCCACGGCGCGATGGCGCAGATGATCGCCTACCTGCATCCGGGCGTCGGCGGCTTGCTCATCTACACGCCCGATGCGGATTCCAACGGCAAGTGGTTCAGCCTGCGCAACCGTTCGACGGACAACGCCGGCTCGCGCGTGCTGGCCAGCCTGGAAGTCGCGCACCAGAACCCGGACGTGACCGACAGCGGCGGAACGCACGTGTTCGCGCCGGCCTATCCGACCGTGCTGCGCTGGCTCGACCGCGGCGACTGGGCCGACGCCGCCGAGGTCTATCGCCAATGGTCCGACCAGCAGACGTGGGCGTCGCGGCCGATCGCGCAGCGCGACCCGGCCGAGCGCGAATTTTTCGAACGCCTCGGCGCGAGCATCTTCGGCTTGTCGGCGCGCGTCGACCAACAGGCGTGGATCCGCGCGTTTCATCAAGAGCTGATCGACGGCCTCGATCCGGCGCGGCTGCTTTTTGTGCTCGGTTGGGATTTCCACCCGATGGGCGACCCGGAGGAAGACGCCTTCACCGCGTTTTCGCAAGGCGGCTGGAACGCGGCGCACTGGTCGCCGCTGATGGGCGCGTCGCCGCAGAACATCGCGCTGGCGCAAACGTTGGGCGACTGGGTCATGCCCTTCCTCTATGACGATCAGGTGTTCTCCGGTTATCCGGGTTGGACCGGCTACGACCTGCCGGGGCAGGAGACCGGCACGCCATGGTCGAGCCACGTACAGGTGGACGAAAAAGGCCGGCCCGGCGGCTTCGTTTACTGGAACCCGCACTTTCCCGGCCTGAGCTGCGCCTTGTGCCTGGCCGATCCGATCACCGCGCAGTTCTATCACTGGCGCGACCGCCTGCTGATCGGGCTGCCCGATCTCGCGTTCGACGGGCTGTACTTCGACGTCGGTTTCAGCGTGGCGAATCGCGGCTGCTACCCGCACTTCAACGGCGCGAATCACCATCACCCCTCGGGCGGAGGCGCGTATCTGGTTCGCGGCGCGCGCAAGGCCCTCGCGTTCGACATCGGCGCGCCGATCCCGCGCGGCTTTCGCTTCGGGGCGGAGAACGTCGACGAACCGTATATCGACCTCGTCGACTTCTGGCATCTCGGCTCGCCGGGCGCCGGGCCGTATCGCGATCGCCTCGGGGCGGCCGTGGGCGCGCCGACGCTCTTCGCCGGCGCCGATCGCTGGATCATGAACGGCGCGGCGGTCGAAGCGCCGCTCATGGCCTACCTCGACCATCACAACGGCGCGGTGCGCACCGGCGGCAAGATGCAGATCAGCCAGGACGTCGGCGAGGCGTTTTACTGGGTGGTCGGCGCGGAGTACCTGTGGGGCGGCGTGGTCGAACTCATCTACTTCAACACCGGCGTCGATTGGCTGCCCGCCGTCGATGCGGCCGCGACCGGCTGCGAGCAAACCCCGTGCGCGTTCGAAACCGCTTTCGGCCAAGGCAACGCCATGCCGCGCGGCTGGTCTTACGGCGCTGACGTGCGCCTGGCCGATCCGGACAAGATCGCCTACCTGCGCGAGGCCATCGACCTGCGCGTGACTTCGCCCGCCGCGCCGTACCTGTCGGCCGGCCGCATGGCGCCGCCGCCGCCGCTCGACCCCGAACCGGCGCCCGTCGCGTACGACTATGACTATTACTCGTCGTTGTTCGGGCCGGATTACCAGCACGCGGGCGTGTGGCGCGCCGCGCCGGTGATTCACACCGCCTGGCGGCATCCGCACCAGAACACGGTCGCGCTGTTGCTGGCCAACACGAGCGACCAGACGCTCAGCGTCGACCTGGCGATCGACCCGGCGCTTTACGGCATGGCCGCCGCCAACGTGGCGCGCATCGACCTGCACGCCGGCGCGGGTCGCGCGGGAGAGCGGTGGGCGACGATCGCGGGTCGAACCATCGAGCCGGTGACGCTCCAGCCGCGCGAGTTCGCGATGTTCGAGCTTTCGCCGGTCGAATAGATGTGCCATCTTGGGTTCGTCGGCGTCATTGCCGATAACAATATTAAGGAAACCTGTTCGCAATGAGGCGCTCATGAATCGTCTGCTGTTCCTGCTCGCCGTGGTATTCATCATCGCCGCCTGCGCGCCCACGATTCCGACGCGGCCGCCGGACCCGGCCTACCACTTCACGCCCGGCGCGACGTTCGAGTTGGCGCTGGCCGAGACGCTCGAACACCGGCCGTCGGCGTCGCGCGAGCATCCGATGATCCGCGCGTCGTCCGCGCGCTATGACCTGACCGTCGTCGCGGTCCGGCCCGACGGCGCCGCGCACCTGCTGCTCAAGCCGGCCTTCGGCGAGACGGTGCTCACGGCGCAAGGCCAGCCGCCGGTCTCGTTCGACATGTGGGGCAACCATCCGCGCGATCCCGACGACCATTCGGAAGGCGCGCGTTACATCGGCGGCGCGGTCGACGAAGGTCTGCACGTCGTGGTCGATAACGAGGGCCTCTGGCTGCGCGATTTCCGCGGCTTCACGCCGCCGGCGGATTTTCTGCAAAAAGACAAATGGCCGCGCACGCCCGGACTCACCGTGTACCCCAACCGCGACCTGCCCAAATGGCGGCCCGCCTGGCTGACCACGTTCGTTTCGGTCCATTGGCGCCGGGATAAGATGTGGCGCTGGGTCGCCGACTACGGCGTGTTTCCGCCGATGACCGGCTTCCTCCCCGTCGAGTTGCAGGTGCGCGTCACGCGCCGCGAAGGCTCGCTGCTCTATCTGACCGGCGAAGGCCGCCAGACCGGCGCGACCCGCACGCAACCGGCGCTGGGTTTGGTGATGCAGGGCGACCGCACGGAGACGCTGGAGTTCGCCAGCGCGACCTACAATGGTCGGTTCGATCTCGAACTCGGCATGCCCATCGAAAGCCACTTCGTCCTGGCGTGGAAATCGACGCGCATGGTCGAGACCCTCGGCGAAGTGCCGGCCAACGACCACCTCGAACTGGTGTTCCGCCTGCGGAAGAAATCGTAAGAATCGCGCGAAGACCCCCCTCCGACTCCCCCCGTCTTGCAGGGGGAGCGCGGCCGCGCGCGTCAGCGTCTTTATTTCCCCCTCCGCAATTCGGAGGGGGTTGGGGGAGGTTTGAGCTTGGTGGGTGGCACGGGCACGCCATGCTTGCCCGTGCTATCCGAGAACCAGCACTGGCAAACTTCACTTCGTTACGTGTGCCAGTGCCACCCAATTAGCCGCCGTCTCGCCCCTACCTCGCCACCGCCCAGCACAACGGCAGATGCGCCAGCCGACGTTCTTCGCGAAACGCGCGGCGGTCGAGCGCTTCGAGGCGGCGCAGTTTTTTTTCGTCGACGAAGCCGGCGAGCGTCAGGCGGTGATGCGCCCAGGCGGCGTCGAGGCCCGCTTCGTCGGCGAGCCACGGTCCGCCGGTGACGCCCACCTGCGCGCGCAGGCCCGCGCGGCCGAACCAATCGACGAGCTTGCGTCCGGCGGTCGGATCGGCGCCCTCAGCGGCCAGCGCCGCGCTGATCAGATCGCGCAAACCGAGGTCGGGCCATTCGAGGTAGCCGCCCCAATCCGGCTCGGCCAACGCGGCGATCGCGCCGCCCGCCGCCGCCACGCGTTTCATTTCGGCGAGCAGCGCCACGGGATCGGCCGCCCACAACAGCGTGAAGTGGCAGACGACCAAATCGAACGAGCCGTCCGCGAACGGCAGGCGCGCCGGATCGCTCGCGACGAATTCGAGTTGCGGAAATTTTTCGCGCGACGCCTGGATCATCGCCGGGTCGATGTCGCACCCGACCGCCGCTTCGCGCACCTTGCCCGCGAGTTCGGCGACCAGCCACCCTCCCCCGCAGCCGACATCGAGCGCGCGCCGCCGTGTGCCAATGGCGATCTGGCGATACACGTGCGCTCGAAGCGCTTCGGTCCAGCGCGCCTGGTTCTCGTGATGGGCCAGGTGTGCGGCGAGGCGGTCGTCGATCATGTCACGCCGGCGCGGTCAGCTTGCGATACAGCGGGCAGCCGCCGCCGCAGACTTGCAGGTCGTGGCAGGCCGCGCATTTTTCGTCGACCCAGGTGTGCTCGCGCAGGCCGACCAGCCGCGGGTCATGCCAGATTTTCTTCCAGTCGTCGTCCAGGAAATTACCGAGCGCCTCGAAGTAGCTCTGGCACGGAATGACCGCGCCGTCGGGCTCGATGCACATATTGTAGCGGCCGGCCGTGCACTGCTTGACGCCCACGCCCAGGTCGATCGGATTGCAGGTGCAATACTGCGTCGGCGTGTACCACAGGAAGCTGATGCCGCGCGCCTGCGCCCCGTCGCGCACGCGATCCAGCACGTCGGGCAATTCGCTTTCGGGGATCGCGTCGGGGTTGCCCGCGCCCTTGCCCGCGTGAATGAAACCGTTCATCGCCATGTTGCGCACGCCCAGCCCGGCGAGGAAATCGAGCGTCGGTTCGATGGTCGCCGTGTTTTTGCGCGACAGCGTGGTGTTGGTCAGCAGGTAAGTCCCCGACGCCACGACATCGCGGATGCCCTGCACCGTTTCGGCGTGCGCGCCCGGCACACAGACCATCGCGTCGTGGATCGCCGGGTCGTGGCTTTCCAGCGTGATCTGCACGTGATCGAGCCCCGCTCTAATCAATTTGTCGAGGTACGCCGCGTCGGCCAGCTTGCGGCCGTTGGTGATCAGGCCGGTCACCTGGCCGAGTTCTTCGGCCTTGGCGATCAGCAGCGCGAGGTCGTCGTGCAGCGTGGCCTCGCCGCCGGTGAAGATGAGCTGCGGAATGCCGAGGTCCCACGTCTTGTCGATCACGCGCAGCCACTTCTCGCGCGGCAGCGACGGCGCGTCGCGCGGGCGGTCGATGTAGCAATGCCCGCACTGGTTGTTGCATTGATAGGTGAGCGCGAGGTCCATGCGGTGCGGCGCGCTGAGGTGCGTCTCGAACGGCTCGATGCGATCCAGCCCGAGGTAGGTCACCGGGCAGACTTCGTTGGTGCGCGCCAGCAGCATGATCTTTTCGCGCAGGTCAACGTAATCGCGGCGCAGTACGTCGGCCTTCGCCTTGAACCGTTTGTGCAATTTGCGCGCGGCGCGATCGGGATCGACGCGCTGCAGAATCATCTCCGCCATTTCGGCGGCGGTGGCGTTGAGGTGCAGGATCTTGGCGGCGTTGATCACCAGCACGCCGCGGCCGTCGTCTTCGATCCGCAGATGCAGCCGCACACCGTTGAGTTCGCCCTCGCCGCGAAAATGCGTGATGCCCGTCGCCGGACCGGGCGGCGGATTGTAGAAGCGCTTAATTCTGTCTTTCAACGTCATGTCGCGCCTCCGTGGGAACGTTGGGTCCATCGCGCGCGCCGAACGTAGGAGCGGGCCTTGTGTCCGCCCCGTAGGTGGGCGACCACGTGGGTCGCCCCGACGAAAATCGTAGGGGCGCACCGCGGTGCGCCCGTCTTCGATGGGGCGGACACAAGGCCCGCCCCTACAAAATCATTTCCCCTTCGCGAGCCGCAGCGTGAAGCGGCTGCCCGACGGTTGCTCGGGTTGATAGAGCAAATCGCCGCCGTGTTCGCGCGCGATCTGTCGGGCGATGGACAGGCCCAGGCCGAGGCCGGTTGAGCGGCTGGTGACAAACGGCGTGAACAATCGCTCGCGCACCGCCGGCGGAATGTCGGCGCCCTTGTCGGTCACGGCGATCTCCAGCCCTTCCGTGGTCGGATGCGCGGCGATGCGTACGACGCTGCCGACCGGCGCGGCGTCGAGCGCGTTGAGCATGAGCACCAGCAGCGCGTGCTCCAGTTCGACCGCGCGGCCGTGCAGCACCGGCAGTTTATCGGACGTTTCGACGACCAGCTCGGCTTCGCGCCGCTGGGCGTACGGCTCGGCCAGCTCGACCACCGCCGCGATGACGTCCGCCGCGCGCAGCTCGGCGGTTTCGCCGCTGTCGCTTTCGGCCCACGCGGCGAGGCGGCCGACGCGCGTCGCCAACCGCTCCGCTTCGCAACACAGCGCCTGGCCGCCGTCGGTTTTCAGCTGCTCGGCGTGCGCGGCGAGTTCGACCTTCAAGTGCGACAGGAAATAGCCGAACGCCTTGCCGAGTTGGTGGTAGCGATCCAAATGCAGATACGGATTGCTCTTCGCCTCATCCGGATTCAGCGGCCGCGCGGTGATCAGCACGCCGTCTTCCAGCGGCGCGAGGTCGGCCAGGAACAGCAGGTTGGCGCCGTCGGGCAGCTTGGTGGACAGCGTCAGGCCGTACGCCGGCTGGCCGGTGGCGAGCACGCGGTCGAGGTGGCCGCGCAACACCGGATCGGTGAAGCGCCGGTACTTCTTGCCCAGCGACTGCGCGCGCGAAAGACGAAAAAGATCGAGCCAGTGGTCGTTCACCGCGCGCACGTGCTGATCGCGCGTCGCGACGAGCGCCGCTTCGGGCAGCGCTTCGAGCAGCAGATCGCCCGACGGCGCGTCGCCTTCGTCCATCATGCCGCGCATGCGCGCGTAGTGGCGCAGCATCGCCCAGGTCGCGACGAAGAAGGCGTAGACCAGCGTGAGCCCCGCGTAGCCGAGCACCAGCGGCTTGGGCACGTGGAGCGCCGCGAGCACCAGCGCCACCCCGAGCCAGAGGATGACGAACAGGCCGAGCACGCGGCCCGGCGTCAGGCGGGCTACTCGGCGCAGCAATCGCTTGAACATCGTCTCTCCCGCCTCGCCCTAATGTGCTTCGGGCGGAATCTGCCAAACCAAATCCGTCACGCCCCGCACGCCGGTGACGCGCAAGGTGACCGTGCCGGCGTCGCGCTGGAGCGGCTGACCGTCTGCGCCGATAATCGGGAAGATCACGCGGTACAGCTTACCGAAATCGGTGTAGGTCGGATAGAAGTCGTACTCTTGCTCGTGCTGCACCTTCAGCGGTTGGATCTTCACCGGCGCGACCTTGCGGCCCTTGGCGTCGATGAACCACAGCCGCCACGAACTGTCCGGCGAAGGCAGATCGTTCTGGCGCATCGCCGGCGTGTAGAAGCTGACGATGAACTCGACGCGCCGCTTCGCCTGCTCGAGCTGGTCGGCCAGCATCGCGTCGCTGTCCGCCTGCGGCAGATCGAACGCGCGCTTCCACTCGGCGACGAACGCGCGGCGCATCGGTGCGGTGAGATACGTGGCCGCGACCATCGCGTCGGTTTCGAAGTGGTAGTACAGCTTGCCCGAGCGGGTCCAGTTGTCGAGCACGCACAGGTAGCTGCGGTGATTGCCTTCGTAGACCACGTCGGGCCGCACGCGCGCGCCCGAACAGGCCACGGCCGCGAACAGAACCACAAATAACAATAACCGCGCGACGCGCATCGGTGCTCCGGGTTTCTTTGCGGTCAAGCTAGCACCCCCGCGCGGGTGGTTCAACCCTGGCGCGGCGTTGACGAAGGATCGGTTCGCGGGCGCACAGCGGTGCGCCCCTACGGTTTTCGTAGGGGCGTATTGCCATACGCCCCAACCCACGGCGCAGGCGGGGGCGCCTACGCTCCGATTAAGGGCGCACAGCCGCCCCCGGCTGTGTCTTCGTAGGGGCGTACCGCTGTACGCCCCGGTTGCGATGGGTTTGTCCACGGCCCCGCCATCTTGACGCGCCCGCGTCGCGCGTGTAGTGCTGGAAGTCGGCCGGAAATCGCCGGGAGGAAGCGCCGATGCTCGAACAACTGACCTGCCCGTCGTGCAGTGCGCCGCTGCAACACGAGATGTTCAAACCGGGCGAGCGCATCGTCGACTGCCCGTACTGCGGCAACTCGATGGAGCTGCCGGAAGACCGCAAAGACAAACTGCGGGACGTGCTCGACGCGGTCGCTGAAAGCAGCCTGCTCGGCAATCTCGCGGAAGGCGCGCCGGCCGGCGCGAAGATGACCACGAAGATCAACACCACCGTGTCGGTCGTATCGCTGTCGGAAGGCGACAAATCCGCGTTGAAAGATCAGATCAGGTCGATGATGGGCGGACTGAACGCCGGCCAGCCGGGGGCCGCGACCAAGGTGACGATCACCAGCCAGAGCGGCGACGTGCCGCCGAACGTGCAAGAGATTTTATCCAAGATGGGGATCGCGCTGCCGGAGAACGCGACCGTCCACGTCAAACAACCCGCGTCGATTGAACCCGCCGAAGTCGACGGCCGAGACGACCCGAGCGAACCAACCGAGTCGAATCAGTCGGCGAAAAAATCGCTCTGGAAGCGGCTGCGCAGAAAGTAGCCGATCCAAGCGGTTTCACGCGTCCGCAAAAAATTGTGGCGCTGACATTACTCGCCGACTCGCGCGCCGGCGAATCAGCATTCGTCTTTGACGCAGGTGTTGGTCTTCAACAGCGAATAGATCGCCGATTGCCCCGCGGCCGCGCTGATCAACGGAATAAGGCCGACGATGCCCGACCAACTGCCGAAGATCAGGCCCGCAATCAGGATCGCCAGACCGCCGACCACGTGGAACGCCCGGTCATGCCAGCCCATATTGTGAAACATGATTGCATCTCCTTTCCTTCACGCACTAACACTTCCAACAAGACTCTAACCACGCACAATAAAAGGTAAAGTTTGGGTGAGCGACCGGATGAACGCCCGGCGTCATCGTGCAGGATTAGAGCATGAATTGGTTGGTCGGAGATCGGCTACAGCGTGGCCAGCTTGTCCTCGAGGCCATCCACCTTGGGCAGCTTCTTGCCCTTGCCGGGAAGAACTTTGTGCCCCTCAGCTTCGAGCCGCACCGCATGGCCCTCAACGCCGTCGGGGAAACGGTCGATCAGGCTGCCGTCGTCGCGCACCACGCGCCAATACGCCGTGAACTTTTTCCGCCCGGCGAGCTGATCTTCCTCGGACGCCTCGGCGGTGAGCCGCAGAAAAATGCCGGTGCACAGCGGGCACGTGAGGTTGGCGCCGTGCTTGGCGGCCAGCCGCGTGCGGATGCGGCCGATGGTCGTCAGCTTGCCCTTGGGCACCTTGCGCACCATATCGTCGATATCGAGCGGCCGCGGGATGAGCATTTTGCCCGACCCGATCCGTTTCGCCATCTGCTTCGGAATGTCGACCAGCCGCCGCTGCTGGTCCTTGTGTAATTTTTCACGCGCGGTATATTTCCCGGCCATAATCTCCCCTCCTGTTCGCTCGCATTGTAGCACGATTCCCGCCGCGTGGGGATATTATTATTTCGAGCGATTGGAGCGGGCAAACCGATTTCAAAATCGAGGAATTATTTTGACAGTTGTACATGAACCTTCGGTTCACCCCGAAGTAGGAAAAAGACCTCCCCCCAGCCCCCTCCGACGCGGAGGGGGAGTAATCGCATCCGCCGACGATGGCTCTCCCCCCGCGTCGGGGGGAGTCGGAGGGGGGTCCAGCCAATCGATTGGCGCGTAAAACGAAACGGGCCGCGCTTTCACGCAGCCCATTCCTCTAACCCTGGTCGGAGAGAGTGGGATTTGAACCCACGGAGCGTCTTTACAACGCTCACTCGCTTAGCAGGCGAGCACCTTCGGCCTCTCGGTCATCTCTCCATACGGTCCGGCGCCAAAAAGCGGAGGGAGAGGGATTCGAACCCCCGGGACCCGTCGGGCCCAGCGGTTTTCAAGACCGCCGCCTTCGACCACTCGGCCATCCCTCCATCACGGAAGCGCCGGAGTCGTGCGCGGCCTCGCCCTCCGGGCCGCTTCCTCACCCTTCGACTAACAAAGAAACCCCTCGGCGCGGGTCCAAACCTATAACATCGGCTCTGGGGCAAGTCAACATGCCGCCTTGACATTACCGGCGCCCCGTCATTACAATTCGAGCCCTTTTTCGACAATTGAGAACCGAAGTGCGGGAGACCGAATGGACAAAGAAAACCTGATCAAGTTGACCGTGCCCAAGCTCCGCGAAGAGGCGCTGAAGATCGAGGGCCTCACCGGCGTTCACGGCATGAAGAAGGGCGAGCTGCTCACCGTGCTCGCCAAGCATCACGGCATCGTGCTGGAAGAACACCGGACCAAGCGGGACTACAGCGCGCTGAAGAAAAAGATCATCGAGTTCCGCAAGGCGGTGGATGACGCGCGCACGGCCGGCGACCTGAAGAAGGTCAAGAAGCTGCGCCGCCGCGTTCACGCCTTGAAGCACGAGACGCGCAAGTAGCTCTCGCGCGATCTTGCCGGGCCGATGGATCTCGCGCCGCAGCGCGGCGTGAGCCGTTTCCCAAACAGTTGCACATGAACCTCCCGTTCGCCCCGACGAATTGAACGACCTCCCCCAACCCCCTCCGTATTGCGGTATAGGCGCTAACTTATGTCGTCGACCCGAGGAGGTTGTCATTCCGACCGAGCCCCGAGTGCAGCCGAGGGGCGAGTGGAGGAATCCCTTCCTTGCTGATGCGCCCATCCTTTTCCGTGGCGGCAATAAAAGGAAGAATGATAATCTCAAGAGAGCGATCCCTCCGCTCCGCTTCCGCACTCCGCTTCACTGCGTTTCACTCCGCGCGTCCGCTTCGGTCGGGATGACACCAAGAAACACGATTTTTGCCTAAAGTTAGCGCCTATGCCGTATTGCGGAGGGGGAGTAAGAACGGCGGCGGACGACGGCCCTCCCCCTGCAAGACGGGGGGAGTCGGAGGGGGGTCCAGCGACGACGTGCTATGTCACGACGAGCACTGGCAAACTCCGCTTCGCTTCGTGTGCCAGCGCCACCCGGACCCGTGCCCGGCCCGCCCGATCCGCGCCCTTGAATTGCCCCCCGCCGTGGTTATCTTCCACCTTGAAAGTCACCGGCGGGGCCGATAAAAGGAGCAACCAGTGGATCTGGCGAGCGTTTCTGTCAACTTGACCGACCTGGCCGCGGAAGCGAAGCGGCCCGACCCGGCCGAGGTTTATGATCTGCTCGTGCTCGGCGGTGGACCGGCGGCGATGACCGCGGTGCTCTACGCGGCGCGCAAAATGATGAAGCTGGCGATGGTCACCTACGACTTCGGCGGCCAGATGGCCGAGACCTCCGAAATCGAAAACTACATGGGCTATCGTTTCGTCACCGGCCTCGACCTGACGGACAAATTCAAGGAACAGGTGCAGCAGTTCGACATCCCCATCGCCTGGGGCCAAAAGGTGACCGCCGTGCGTCGGGGCGACGGGCGGTTCACCGTCGAGACCGACCAGGGCGGCGCGTTCCAGGCCCGCACGCTCATTCTGGCCACGGGCAAACGCTATCGGCTGCTCGGCGTACCCGGCGAAAAAGAACTGGCCGGCCACGGCGTCGCGTACTGCCCGACCTGCGACGCGCCGTTCTTCAAAAACAAAGTCGTGTTCATCGCCGGCGGCGGCAACTCGGCGTTCACCGCGGCGCTCGATCTGGTGAAGGTGGCGCGCGACGTGACGATGCTCAACTTCGCCGCCGACTGGCAGGCCGACCCCATTCTGCAACAAGCGGTGGAGCGTTTCGGCGACCGCGTGAAGCGGCTCGATCAGCAGCACGTCCTCGCCATCGAAGGGAACGGGCGGGTGGAATCGGTGCGCGTGCAAGATCGCCGCACCGGCGAGGAGCGCTCGCTGCCGGCGGACGGCGTCTTCATCGAGATCGGCCTGACCTCCAACAGCGAACCGTTCGCGGGGTTTGTCGAATTGAATGAAAAAAAAGAGGTGGTCGTCGATTGCGCCACGCGCACCAATGTGCCCGGGGTGTTCGGCGCGGGCGACCTGACGACCGTGCCCTACAAGCAGATCGTCATCTCGACCGGCGAAGGCGCCAAGGCCGCGCTGGCGGCGTATGACTACCTGATCCATCGGGGTCTGCTCTAAGGAGATCGACCATGGCGTTGCTGAAACCCGAAGACGCCGCGAAACTTCGCCAGGCGTTCGCCAAGCAATTGAAACAGGATGTGCGGCTGCTCGTGTTCACCCAGGAATTCGAGTGCGAAACCTGCAAGATCACGCGCGAGCTCGCCGAGGAAGTGGCCACGCTGTCCGAGCACATCAAAGTCGAGGTGTTCGACTTCGTGAAGGACCCCGACACGGTCAAGCTGTATGGCATCACCAAGATTCCGGCGGTGGCGGTGGTCGGCGAACGCGATTACGGCATTCGCTTCTACGGCACGCCGGCGGGCTACGAATTCACCGCGCTGATCGAAGACATCCTCGACATCAGCCGCGGCAATCCGCGCCTGACGCCGGAAATCCAGGCCGTGCTGGACAAGGTGAAGAAGCCGGTGCACATCCAGGTGCTCGTCTCGCCCACCTGCCCCTACTGCCCGCGCGCCGTGCGTATCGCTCACCGCTTCGCGATGGCCAACGAGAACATCAAGGCGGACATGGTCGAGATCGCCGAGTTCCCGCACCTCGCGCAGAAGTACAATGTGCAGGGCGTGCCGCGCACGATCATCAACGATGAATTCGACCTGCTCGGCCTCCAGCCCGAAGAGGCCGTGCTGGAGAAGATGCTCGAGGCGATCAGGCCGAATTGAAGCCGGGGGATCGCGATCCGGGGTCCGCTACGGGAAAACAGGCGACTGCTCACTCTGGTCTGATCGTAAAATAAGCAAATTTTGCTCACTGGCTCTTATAGAAGATATCAAAATAGCGCATAATCTCTTTCGGGTTCTTTGCGTGCTTCCCTAATCTTTTTTGCACACATATTGCCGACCTTTCTCACGAAAGAATCGGAATCATCTATCATCTGCGCAACAATTTCTTCAGAAATCAAATCCCAATCTCGACCGGCAAGACGCCGTATGGCATCAGCGGCGTGCTGTCGAATACCTGCGTCCTCATGCCCCAAATCCCTAGCTAGGATATCCACGGCGACAGGCCTGCTTCTCGCAAGTCTTAGCAACGCGCTCGTAGCCGGCGTCATGACATACCAATCTTCTCCAACTCCAGCAAGTCTAGCCAAGACATTGATCGGGATTGATGACGGATCAAGAACAGCAAGATGGTAATAACAAACTGCGGCAGAACTCCTTATCGAGAAGAAATCGTCATTGCTCATCTGTTCAAGTACGTCTGGGGAGATCAATCTTGGCTCCCAAAGAACAAGCTCTTCTACCAAGTGCGCTGCTTTCCATCGAAGCTCCTCGTCCTTCGAGCGAAGCGCATCAAGAACGCGTTTCACAAACGCGATTTTCGATTCCTTGTCTCTGTTACTAATTTCGCCGACGAGTCTTTGAGCCGGGCGGCTATCATCAACGCGAAGAGTAGAAAAGATATCTTCTTCAATCTCGTAGGGCTCACGGGAAAAATCACTTTGGTCTGGCGAGAGGCGTTGCCAAGGAGACTGTGAGCAAATCGCAAACCATTGCGCTTTGTGCTTTTTCAACTCAGAAGGAGTGAATCGCTTTCCCTTTGGATGTTTTACATCGTAAGCAGCAACCTCAGCATGGCAGTCAAGACACAGAGGAATAGCGTTTTCCTCTGTATCTTCTCCACCTTGGTTCTTCGGCACAATATGGTGAATCTCCATCTTGATTCCACACGGTTTGTGGCAGACACAACAATGTCTATGACAAGTCACAAGCAATCGTTCTTCAACTCTTCGAGAGAAGGTCATCTGTATTGGCTCCTAACTAGAATTTATTATGAGGATACGACGACTTCGGGTCAATTTCCAGGCGACTTGTTAATACGACGAACC
>PMZC01000082.1:0-34845 GCA_003170555.1 Deltaproteobacteria bacterium | reverse complement strand
GATTCTTCGCTTCGCTCAGGATGACGACGAAGACCCTATTGTAGTAGTCCCACTTGCTCTGTCCGCGTAATACCCGAAGGGGCGTCACTGACACGCGGAGCGGAGCGTAGCTTGTCAGTGTTCGATCGGGAGCACTGATAAGCCTCACGACTTCGTCGCTCGGCGTATCAGTGGCACCCGACCGGGCATAGAAAGCGAGGCATTTTCCCCCACATTTTTCATTTTTCATTCCTCATTTTTCATTCTTCGCTTCCTTGTCACCCGCCACCCCCTCCTGTAGAATCACGTCCGGGCCGGAAGGGGCGGACCCGAAAGGGTTTTTTGCGCGCGTGGGGCGCGCGGCGGTTTGAACGTCTGAACCCCGCAGGGGGTCTGAGTCTTTTGGAGAAACAGGAAGGAAATCTGTGCCGGTATTCAACTACAAAGCCTTGAGCGCGGCGGGGAAGGCGGTCAGCGGCATGGTCGATGCCGACAGCATCAAGACGGCCAAGGCGAAGTTGCGCAAAGACGGTCTGTTTCCGACCGAATTTTCCGAGATGTCCGACAAAAAGACCCTGCGCGGCAAGGGCCTGGGCATGGAGATCGACATCAAGGCGTGGCGCGGCCGCGTCGGTCTGCAGGATTTGGCCATGACCACGCGCCAGCTCGCCACGTTGGCGGCGGCCGGCATTCCGCTGGTCGATTCCATCGGCGCCCTCGCTTCCCAGGTGGAAGACGTCGTGCTGAGGAAAGCGCTGACGAACGTGCGCGACAAGGTCAACGAAGGTTCGAGCCTGGCTCACGCGCTGGAGGATTACCCCAAGATTTTCAGTCCGCTGTTCGTGAACATGGTCAACGCCGGCGAAAATTCGGGCACGCTCGACATCGTGCTGGCCCGGCTGGCCGATTTCACCGAATCGCAGATGATCCTGCGCCAGAAAATCCGCTCGGCGATGATCTACCCGGTCATGATGCTGGTGATCAGCAGCGGCATCATTTCGTACCTGGTGGCGTTTGTCATTCCGAAGATCAGCAAGATCTTCGAAGGCATGCACAAGGCGCTGCCGATGATCACGCTGGCGCTGCTCGGCGGGGCGAAGTTCGTGCAGCACTACTGGTGGCTGATCATCATGTTCATCATCGCGGTTGCGCTGCTCTTCCGCCGGTGGAAGAACTCCGAGAACGGCCGGCCGCTCTGGGATCGCTTCACGCTGCGCGTGCCGATTCTCGGGAAGCTGATCCACAAGATCGCCATCGGCCGCTTCTCGCGCACGCTGGCCACGCTGCTGAAGTCGGGCGTGCCGATCATCGCCGCGCTCGACATCGTGAAGAACGTGGTGAACAACAAGGTGCTGGAGAAGGCCGTCGAAACCGCGCGCGAGAACGTGAAGGAAGGCGAGGCGATCGCCAAACCGCTGGAGCGCAGCGGCGTGTTTCCGCCGTTGGTGATCCACATGATTCACGTCGGCGAAACGACCGGCGAGTTGGAGAACATGCTGTTCCGCGTCGCCGACGCATACGAGGGGGAAGTCGCGGCCACGATCAACGGCCTGACCGCGGTCTTCGAACCGATCATGCTGCTGGTCATGGCGGGCTTCGTCGGCTTCGCCGTGATCGCCATCATGCTGCCGATTATGGACATGACCTCGGGCCTGCAGTAGGCCCGTGACGAAGGAGAGAGAGATGAGGAACGAAAACGAAAAGGCCCGCGCCCGGCGTGGTTGGATGCGCGAGGCGCTGCGCCAACAACAAGGCTTCACGCTGCTGGAAATCATGGTGGTGGTGATCATCATCGGCACGCTGGCCGGACTGGTCGGCATCAAGGTGCTCGACCGCCTCGAACAGGCGCGCGTCGCGGCGGCCAAGGTCGAGATGAGCACGCTGCGCGACGCACTGGACTTGTTCAAGATGGACAACGGGTTTTACCCCACTTCCGATCAGGGCCTGGCGGCGTTGGTCAGCATGCCGCAAGGCGGGCGCAATGCGGCCAACTACCGGCCCGGCGGCTATTTGCGCGACGACAAACTCCCGGTCGACCCGTGGGGCGATCCGTACCTGTACCAGTGCGACGACGGCTACTTTTACACCATCATGTCGATGGGCCCCGACAGCAAACCCGGCACCCCGGACGACATCACGCCGTAGCGGCTGGGGGCGGAGCGAAAATGCGCAACCGGGGGTTCACCCTGCTCGAAATGATGGTGGTGATCATCATCATCGGCACGATCGCGGCCATCGCCGTGCCCCGGATGAATGACATCTTCGAGGTCAACCTGAAGAGCTCCATTCGGCGCATGATCGGGATGATCCAATTCGCCTTCAACGAATCGGTGATCAAGCAGACGCCGCTGCGCCTGAACTTCAGCCCGGAGACCGGCGAATACTGGCTGAGCGCCATGCTCAGTTCGGGCGACACCGGGCAGTTCGTGGAATACGTCACCGACGTGGTCAAGCCGCAGCAACTGCCCGAGGGCGTGCTGATCAACGACGTCGTCACCCCGCACGACAGCGAGAAACGCACCGACGGCGACGATATCTTCATCGGCTTCTTCCCCACCGGTTTCGTCGAGCGGGGCGTGATCCATCTGTCGAGCCGGGACGGCCGCCAGTTCACGCTGGTGATCGAGCCGCTGACCGGCAAGGTCAACGTGCTCGACGGCTACATCGATATCGTGCAGGACGCCACGCCGACCGGCGAATCCGGCTCGACCACGACCGGCTCGACTTCCGCGCCGTCCGGCGGGTACGTCGGGGTGACGGTCCATTGAACGCGGCGCGCCGCCGATCCGGCTTCACCTTACTTGAGGTCATGGTGGCGATGGCTATTCTGGCCACGTCGATGGTCGTCCTGCTGGAAAATCACGCCAGCTCGATCCGGCTTTCGCAGCGCAGCCGCCAGGTGTCCGTCGCGATCAATTTGGCCAAGGACCTGATGACTGAGCTGGAGCTCGAAGGCTTTCCCGAAATCGGCGCGAACAACGGCAACTTCGAGGAAGAATACCCCGGCCTGTATCCCGACTACCGCTGGGAACGCGAGGTGCAGGAAAACAACTTCTGGGATTACGTGCGCGAGTGCTACGTCCGTGTCTTCTGGCAGGAAAACGGGCAGGACCAGATGGTGCAGCTCACCGAATACGTCGCCGCGATGGACGAGGAGCAGCGCGGGATCGCCGAGTCGCAAGCGGATGACGACGCGGGCGGCGCCAGCCCGACGCCGTCGCCGGGCGCCGGAGGAACCGGTGGATAAACGTCGCGCCGGCTTCACGCTGCTCGAGGTGTTGATCGCCATCGCCATCGTCGCGATGATCGTCGGCCTGATCTGGGGCAGCGTCGCCGGCACGGCCGAGTCGAAGGACTACATCGAGACCGGCAACGAGGTGTACCACGAAGGCCACTGGGCGCTCGACAAGATGGAAGCGGACCTGACCACCGCTTTCCTCGATCCGCGCACCAACTCGAACACGCGTTTCCTGGCCCTCAACCACGACGGCGTGGACAACATGCCGATGGACGAATTGCACTTCACTTCGTTCAATCACGTCAAATACAATCCCAGCGCGCAGGAAAGCGACCAGTGCGAGGTGAGCTACTTCATCGCGGAAAATCCGGACACCGGCGATCAGACGCTGTACCGCCGCGAAGCCATCAAGCTCGACATCGACCCCAACAACACGACCGGCGAGGTGTATGAGCTCGCCGCCGGCGTGGTGGCGTTCAACCTGCGCTACTACGACGGCACGGAATGGCTCGAAGAGTGGGACAGCCTCAAATACTCCGAGGACCAGACGCAGCAACAGGACCAGCAGCAACTCGGGCAGCCCCAGGTCCAGCAGAGCGACGAAATGGTTGACGCCCTGCCGGTCGCCGCGGAAATCACGCTCATTCTCAACGGTCCGCGCGACACCCAGATCGCCTTTCACACCAAGGTGCGGATTCTTTTGTCCTCCATCGATCTGAGCACGCAGGACGCGGGCGACACCTCGCCGACGCCGACCGGCGGCGGCATCAGCCCCACGCCGCGCCCGGGCGGCAGCGCCGGCGCCGGCATTGTGCGCTGAGGAGCAGATGGTGCGGGCGAAACTCGGCTGGTTGATGCGCAGTGAACAAGGCGTGGCGATGATCATCGTCCTGATGGTCGTCACCGTGCTGTCGGTGCTGATCCTCGACCTGCACGAATCGGTGCGCATTCAATTCTACATCGCGTCCAACCTCGCCGACGGCGTCAAGGCCGAGTACCTCACGCGCAGCGGCGTGCAGGTGGCCGCGGGCGCGCTGCTCGGCGACATCCAGAACAACGCCGAAGACCACATGCACGAGGATTGGGCGAACTTTATGGAAAAACTCGGCATGCCGATGATGCCCGCCGGCGACGGCAACGTGATGATCGACATCAGCGACGAGAGCGGCCGGTTTAACCTCAACGCGCTCGTCGATCGCCGCGGCAACGTGCGCCAGGACCAGGTGGAGATCTTCAAAAATCTGCTGACCGGCGAAGACCTCGATCCGACGCTCGCCAACGGCATCGTCGATTGGCTCGACGCCGACTCCGTCGCGGTCGACGGCGGCGGGGCGGAAGACCAAACCTACGGCTATTCCGCGAATCCCAACGGCGTGCTCAGCAAGAACGGGCCGTTCGATTCGCTGCAGGAAGTGCGCCTGGTGCACGGCATCACCGACGAGATCTGGGCGAAGCTCGAGCCGCTGGTCACGGTCTACGGCGACGTCAAGTTGAATCTCAACACCGCCGACCCGAAGGTGATGAAGGCCGTGCTGAAGTATGTCGATTCGAACGCCGATCCGGCGCTGATCGACAGCCTCGCGCAGTGGCGCGAACAGAGCGGCTCGGCGGACGTGCAAAAGAACGACAGCCAGCAAAGCCAGAAAGACCAGCCGACCTTCGGCTTCACCAGCGGCGAAGGCAATTATTTCAAACAAAAAGACATGTCGCAGATTCTGACCGGCGAACTCAACTTCGACCAGCAACTGGCGCGCAAGTTCACCAAATACTTCGGGGTGTCCAGCCGCTTTTTCCGCGTGACCTGCACCGCGATCGTGAACAACGTGCAGAAAAACGCGCTGGGCGTCATCTTCCGCACCAAGAAAAAAGTGAAGATCATCTACTACCGCGTCGCGCCGGGCATCGCCGCCGATCTGCAGAAAAAGATCGATCAGCAAAACGGCCTGAGCACGTCGCCCACGCCGTCTTCGATCACCGGCAACCAGGCCGCGCCGGGCGCTTCTTCCAATCCGCTATCGCCGCTTCAATAACCTTGGCCCAGATCGCCGACCGCAGATTGCGCCACGGCCAGCGCCGCCAGCGTCGCCGTTTCCGCGCGCAGAATACGCGGACCGAGCGCGGCCAGGCGCCAGCCCGCCTCGCGCAGCAGCGTGATCTCGTCCGGCGCGAGCCCGCCTTCCGGACCGCACAGCAGCGCCACCGGCCCCTCCCCCTCCCGCAATAAAGCGGCGAGCGGAGTCGCGGCCTCCGGATGCAGCGCGATGCGGCGCGGATGATCGGCCAGCCGCGCGACGGCTTCGGCCAGCGACGGCGCGAACGCGAACGGCGGCAACGCGTTGCGCCCGCACTGCGCGGCGGCGCCGCGAATCACCGCGGCCAGGCGCGCGGTCTTATGCGCCGTCTCCTCCGGCGCCCAGCGCGCCACCGACCGCGCGGCGGCGAACAACACCAACCGCTGTACGCCGAGCTCGACCGCCTTCTGCGCGATCCATTCCGGCTTGTCGCCTTTCGACAACGCGAAAGCCAGCGTGAGCGCCAGCGGCGATTCGCGGCCGACAACCCGCGGCTCGCCGACGCGCACCTCGACCGCGTCTTTCGCCAGCGCGACCACTTCGGCTTCCGCTTCGCGGCCTCGCGCGTCGAACAGCACTAGGCGCGCTCCCACGCGCACGCGCAGCACGCGCCGCAGATGGTGCGCCGTTTCGCCGCTCAACGTGAGCGAGCCGGCGCGCACTTCGTCGACGGCATGGCGGCTCATACGCGCGTCACCTCCAGCAGGCGCCACTCCTCTTCGTCTTCGCGGCGCGCGAGCTTCATCCCGCGCCGGACGAACTCCGCCGCGAGCGCTTCGCCGTCCTCCGCCAACACGCCGGTCATCGACAGCAGCCCGGCGGGCGCCGTTACGCGCACCAATTCGTCGGCTAGTTCGGTCAGCACCGGCGTCGTCAGATTCGCGACCACCAAATCGAACGCCTCACGCACGTCGGCCGGCGCGCGGTCCGAGAACTCCGTCTGCTCCGCGCAATGATTGAGCGCCGCATTCTCTCGCGCGGTATCGACCGCCACCGGATCGTGATCGACGCCCACCGCGGCGGCGGCGCCGCTCTTCACCGCGACGATCGCCAGAATGCCCGTGCCCGCGCCGACGTCGAGCACGCGACAGCCCGCGTGCGCGCGGCAGAAACGCTCGACGCTGCGGGCGGCCAGCCGCGTGGTCGCGTGCGTGCCGACGCCGAACGCCATCTTCGGCTCGATGATGATCGTCTGCGCGCCGGGCGGCGGCGGGGCCGTTTCCCACGGCGGTTGGACGATCAGCGTGTCGGATAGCGGCGTGGGTTTAAAAAACTTTCGCCATACCGTCGCCCAGTCCGAACGCTCCTGCCGCTCGATCGTGAGCCGCGCGGTGCTCGCCTCGGGCGCGAACTCGGCGACCGCCGCGAGAAAATCGCGCGCCGCCTGGGCGTAATGCTCGACCTGTCGCCGATCCTCGCCGTACAACACCAGGCGCGTGCGTTCGCCGTCCGGCTGTTCCTCGAGGCCGCGCAGCCCGGCGTCGAACAAACGGCTGCCGACCGCGTCGGCCAGCGCCGCCGGCACGTCGATAGTGAGCGCGAACAACTCCGGCGCGCTCACGTTGCGCCCTCCGGCTTCGGCGGCAGGTCGAAGCCCGGTTTGCCCACCGGCTCGCCGCCCCACCACCGATCGCAGCGGTCGGCCATGTCGTTCATCTGCTGCTCGACGAGCCGCCGCAGCCGCTCGCACTCGGCCTCGTCGGCGTCGGGCGGCACGAAGGTCGGTTCGCCGTGCAGCAGCACGATCTTGGTGAACGGCACGGGCAGGAAATAACGGTCCCACGAATGGGACACAATGCGCCGCTTCGCGCCGTACATCATCGGAATGACCGGCCGGCCGGTGTCGCGCGCAATGCGGATGGTCCCCATCTTGAGCACGCGCGGCGGGCCATGCGGGCCGTCGGCCATCATGCCGGCCGAGTGACCGCCGCCCTTCATCTTCTCGATCAGTTCGTGCATCCCGACGCGGCCGTCGCGCGTGGAGCTGCCGCGCACGATCAGGAAGCCGAGCCGCCTCCCGACCGCCACGGCGTATTCGCCGTCCTTGCTTTTGCTGGCCATCATCGTCACGTGCCGCGCGCCGAAGTCGAGAAAGAAGTAGAACATGCGCTGATGCCAGGTGGCGTACACGGCGCCGTTGTACTTGCGCAGCGCTTCGAGCTCGCGCTCCTTTTCTTCGCGCACGACGACCCGGCAGGTCGAGCACCACAGCCAAATCAAAAACGCGACCACCGGTGGGGCGACCACGAGCAGAATCTTTTCCCACCACTTGAACGTCCAGAGGGGCTTTTCCGTCATGCCGCCAGGGTAAAGGGCGACACGGGGGAGCGTCAAGAAGCGGTTTGGGGATTCGGGACTGGGGATTAGGGAAGAAAGGGTTGCCGCTGCCCCAATCCCCAACCCCCAATCCCTAACCCCTTCAGTATCTGGCCTCCTTGGCCGGTAGTGATTATGCTAAACGCAAACAACCTGAGGTTGGTCATGTCCCTGATCGGCAAGCTGCTCAACTCCCTGGTGCGCATCGGCGCCGCGCTTTATTTATGGTTCACCGGCATGTTTCTGCGCCGCGCCGCGTACGACGCAATCGAGATCGACCTCGGCGGCGCGTTCCCCGAGCATTGGCTTCCGCGTTCGCCGCTCGACTGGCGACGTCGCGAGCGCCTGACGCACCGCGAGTTGCTTGAGTTGCTCGACCTCGCCGCGCGCGACGGCAAAATCAAAACGGTGATCTGCCGCATCCGCCCGGGCGGCATGGGCCTGGCGCGCACGCAGGAAGTCGGCCGCGCGCTCGACCGGCTGCGGGCCGCCGGCAAGAAAACCGCGGCGTTGATCGAAAACGCCGGCACGCGCGAGTTCCTGCTCGCCGCGCGCTGCGAGAAGCGTTGGATCGCGCCCACCGGCCTGCTTTCGCCGACCGGTTTGAACATGGAAATGACCTATCTCCGCGGCCTGCTGGACAAGGCGGCGGTCGAGCCCGACCTGCTCGTCGCGGGCAAATTCAAAAGCGCGGCGGAAACCTTCACCCGCACCGGCGCGAGCGAGGCGGCGCGCGAAATGACCGACGGCCTGCTCGACAATCTGTACGCGCAAGTGGTCGCCGATCTCGCCGAAGCGCTGGGCAAGACGCCGGCGCAGGTCCGCAAGCTCATCGACGGCGCGCCCTACACGGCGGCGCGTGCGCTCAAAGCCGGGTTGGTCGAGCGCGTCGGCTACCGCGACGAAATGCTGAAGGAACTGGAAGTCAAAAACACGCGGCTGGTTCCGGGCGGCCATTACTGGCGGGTGTACGCGCGGCGCATTCACGCGCGCGCCGTGCTGGTCGGCGCCCCGGTCGTCGCACTCGTGCATCTGTCCGGCGCGATCCGCGAAGGGCGCGGCGATCCCGCGCGCGGCGTCTTCGGCGCGTCGTCGTACGTCAAACTGCTGCGGCGTCTGGCGCGCGACAAACACACCAAGGCCGTCGTGCTGCGCGTCTCCAGCCCGGGCGGCAGCGCCACCGGCTCCGATCTCATCCGCCGCGAACTCGAAAAACTGGCCGGCGAGAAGCCGCTGATCGTCAGCCTTGGCGATGTCGCGGCCTCGGGCGGTTACTACGTCGCCGTGCCCGGCAAAAAAGTGCTCGTCGAACGCGGCACGCTGACCGGCTCGATCGGCGTGATCGCGGGCAAGTTCGACCTCTCCGGCCTCTACGCGAAGTTCGGCGTCCGCATCGAGGCCCACCGGCGCGGACAAGCCGCCGGCATCTTCAGCCCGACCGGCCGCTTCTCGAAAATCGAACGCACCCGCATGGAAGAAGTGCTGGGCGCGATGTACCGCGAGTTCAAACAAGCCGTCGCGGCGGGGCGCAAGCTGTCGCCGGAGCGCGTCGACGAACTGGCCGAGGGCCGCGTCTGGACCGGGACCGAAGCGCTGTCCGCGAAGCTGGCCGACGACGTGGGCGGCGTCAACGAGGCGCTGCGCATCGCGAAGCTGGAGGCGGGCGGCGTCGAGGGCGAACCGGCGCACATCGTCGAGTACCCCGTCATCCCCGGGCCGTTGAAGATGCTGATGTCGCTCGGCGCCGCGACGCGCGATCCGTTCCCGCTGTCGCTGCCCGGCCTCGAGATCGCGCAGGCCATCGCCGCCGGGCCGTACATGGGGCTGCCGTTCGAATTGAAGATTCACTAGGCGACTGCTCGGGCGCTCGAAAACCGCTCTACCTCGCGCCGGCGGCGCCGGTCGCCTCCGGGTACTGAAACCGAAACGCGCGTTTGCCGTGCCGATGCGTCGTCGTGAACGTGTAGCCCGACGCGTTGCAGGCGCCGAAGACGAAGGTCACGCCCGGGTCGTCGGTCAGGTTTTTGTCCCAGGTCAACAAGTCCGCCAGGTTGTCCGTATAGCGCCGCGCTCCTTCCGGTCCGGAATGCTGATAGCAGGCTTCTTGCGCAAATCTGGTGTTGTAGCCCGCCGCCTCGGCCGAAGCGTCGTACGCCCGAGGATGCCCCTCGAACGGAAAGGGGGCGAAATTGGCCAACAAGACGAACAACCAAGCCGCCGCCGCGAATAGCTCGATCGCCGCGCGCACGGGGCGACGGCGACGGCCGGGTTTTGTTTTCGACCGGCGACCGACGAGATTGCGGACGGCGGCGAAGCTCAGCACGACGGGCGGGACGAAGATAACGCCGAGGGCCCACGCCTCTTTGAACGGCTGCCAGTTCATGGCTCAACTCCTCCCGGTCAGACGCGCCGGCCTGGTGTTCAGGTTCGACGGCGGCGCCCGATCACTCGTCCCATGCGCAACGCGAAGCCTGCGACCGGCCAACTGAGCAGGAATTTATCTTAAATATAGTAACATAAAAAATCGCGCCGGTGTCAAGAAAAAATGGAGCTGAACGCGGCGCCGCTCGCCGCGCGTTTACCGCGTGACATCATCCTGAGTGCCCGGTTTGCCGTCAGGTCCCATCGACGTGATGATGTAAACATGGCCGTCGTCGCATTGGTACACGTACGGATTGCCCCACGGATCGAGCGGAACCTTGTTGTCACGCAAGTTGCGTTCGTGCTGCTGTGGCGGGACCACCAACGCCGCCAGGCCCTGCTTGGTCGCGGGATAAGCGCCTTCGTTCTTCTGGTACAATTCCAGTGCGCCGGCCAGCGTCTGCATTTCGCTTTTGGCCGCGTGAATTCGCGCTTGTTCGAGGCGGTCAAGCACGTTGATGCCGACCAATAATGCGGCAAACATACTCAGCCCGACGAACCCGACGATGATTCCGGCCAGGGCGAGGCCTTTGCCGCGCCAACGTGTTGGGTTCGCCTTGATCTTCCTCCGCGATATCAGACCGAGAAGGATCGCCACCAAAGACGGAACGACGATCGGGACTATGATCGCGACGATCGACAAGATCAGCGAAGCAATCGCCAAGCCGTTGGTTTCCGGCGGGGTATCCGGCAAAAGCGCCGGCGTCACGCTCGCCGGTTGAACGAAGGTCGCCGAGCAGCCGAGGCACGTGAATGGCGCGCCCGGCGGGACGCTGGTCAGATCGAGCCTCATTTGGCAGTGCGGGCAAACAAACTCCATGGATTCCTCCGTCGACGAATCGCCGGGCTAGCCGCCGGCGGGCCCGAACACCATCCAGACCGCGTGACCGGCCAGATAGATCAGCCAGCCCAGGATCGCCGCGCCCATCATGACCAGCAAAAACGACATCACCACTCGACGCCGCTGCAATCCCCATTGCGCCCGCAACTCCGAGAAGCCGACCACGAGCAGAAATATCGCCGCCGCCGCCACGGCGCAAAAAATGACGCCGCTGCTCAGGCAAACGTTGCACCCCGTCACTGCGTTTCCCCCGGGTCAGTTCGTGATCAGAAACGACGTGTCGCCGTTCGCATGGGTCGTGGTGAACGTATAGCCCGAGTGATTGCAGGCGCCGAAGGTGAACGTCACGGCCTGGTCGTTGGTCAGGCTTCGGTCCCACTTCAACAGGTCGGATAGTTGGTCGGCGAAGCGGCCGCCGTGATCGCCACGCGTGTTCTGGAAGTTGACTTCTTCGGCGATGCGGGCGTTGGCGCTCGCCATTCGCGCCGCCGCGTTGTGCGCTTCCGGCCGCGCGCTTGCCGAGCCCGGCCCGACGACCAGCGCGGCGATGAACACGGCGACACCCACCCAAAAAGTAATCCCGACGAAACCGACGATGACGCCCGCCAACGCCATGCCTCGCCCGGCCAGACGCTCCGGCGTCCGCTTGATCGACGACAACGAAACAAAACCGAAAATGACGCCGACCAGCAGCAAGGGGAACAAAAAATAGATCAACAGGCCGACGATCGACAGCACCATCGAAGCGATGGCCATGCCGCTGGTGCGCCGCGGCGCCGCGTAATCAGGCGCGCCCAGCGGCGGGAGCGGCGGCGACAAAGGGGGCGTCGGCGCGCTCGCGCCGAGCGAAGGCGTCAGCGCCGCCTGGCCCATTTGGGGCGGAAGAAAGAACTTCGACGAACAGCCGGGGCACATGAACTGCGCGCCCGGCGGAATGTCGGTCAGATCAAGCCTCATCCGGCAGGTCGGGCAAACAAACTCCATGGCTTCTTCCTCGACAAAAAAGTCCGGTCGCTGATGGTCTTAATATATTCTACAACAGTTCGCGCAAAAACCTGAAGCGGCCGGCGATCGCCGCGCTAGAGCAGCTAACGATTGGCCAGACCCCCCTCCAACTCCCCCCGAATTGCGGGGGGAGAGCCATCGTCCGCCGACGTCCTTGCTCCCCCTCCGCAAGACGGAGGGGGCTGGGGGGAGGTCTTTTCGTCCGAGCTTGGGAACACGGGTCTACATCACGCGCCCGTTAGATGACACGCAATCGTGAACTGCTCTAGAGCGTTACATCTCGCGGAAAAGACGACTCGGCATCGGCTGTTCGGTCGCCACCGGCGTCGCGCGGCGTGGGCGGCGAACCGGGCGGCCCTCGACGATGCGCCACGAATCTTTCTCTTCGAGCAGGCGCGTGACCAGCTTGTGGTTCAGCGCGTGTCCGCTCTTCTGCGCATGGAAGCGGCCGAGAATCGGGTAGCCGGCGAGATACAGATCGCCCAGCGCGTCGAGCGCCTTGTGGCGCACGAACTCGTCGGNNNGCGTCGCGCATCATGTTGAGGTCGGACAGGAAGCCGAAGGTGCGCGCTTGCGCCAATTCGCGGCGGAAACTTTCCGGCGTGACCAGAATGTCAAAGCGCTGCGTCTGGATCATCGGGTGCGGGAAGGAAATCTCGTAGGTCACCGCGAAGCCGTCGGCCGGCGACAAGGCCGCGCGTTTGTCGTTCTCGACCATGACGACCGGTTTCAGAATCTGCAGATAGCGGCGCAGCGCGGTCTGCTCGACCACGCCCGCGCTGTCGATCAGGTACCCGAACGCCGCCGCCGAACCGTCCATGATGGGCGTTTCGTCGCCGTCGATCTCGATCAACGCGTTGTCGATGGCATAGCCGTTGAGCGTCGCCATCAGATGTTCGATGGTGCTGACAATGTACCCGTCGCCGATCAGCGTCGTGGCGAAGTTGGTGCCGCCCACCTTGGACGCGTGCGCGCGCACCTGCGGTCGCCCCGGCAAGTCGGTTCGGGCAAACACGATGCCGTGGTCTACCGGCGCCGGCACGATCGTCAAGGTTACCTTCGCCCCCGAATGTAACCCGATGCCGCTGCAGGTGACCGCGGTAGCTATTGTCCGTTGCCGATCCATACTCTTCCTCACCCCTCTCCCGAATGCACTACTATCCGGGCACCATGGACATGAGCAAGCGGTATGCCATGGACGGGACAAGAAGTTGGTGAAGCGTAGCTAATTGAAATATAATGGTATTATCAAATCCGCCAAACAAATGGATCCCACGAATCACTCAATCCGCAAGCCCGGTGTCTCGGCAGCGCCACAACAGGTGTGGATGATTTGCAACAACTGGCGGCGGAAATGCGGTGTGCTGCTCGACCACGCCGGATCATGAAACGCTGCGGGCCGTGTTGTATCGTTCCCATTCTGAGTAGACACACCCGCAGTATTTCTGCCGGTACATCCCCATCTCCCGGCTGCGCTGCACGCCCTCCGACCACCACGGCCGGAAGTCTTCGTAGTGGAACGGGACGCCGATTTCGCGGCTTACTGCTTCGGCGACTTCGGCGAGTAAGTCGTGTTTCTGGTATTTGGAGTAAAGCAGCGTGGT
The DNA here is from genome assembly GCA_003170555.1 of Deltaproteobacteria bacterium. Taxonomy (GTDB): domain Bacteria; phylum Lernaellota; class Lernaellaia; order Lernaellales; family Lernaellaceae; genus FEN-1099. The sequence continues at coordinate 21,369 of PMZC01000082.1, read as the reverse complement.
CGTGAAGGCGTCGAGACCGCCCTGGCGCGCCGCCTCGGCCGCGGCGAACATTCTCATGCGGAAGCAGAAACGGCAACGGTCATCCTCGTGGAAAACCACCTGCCGCAGGTACTCATTCATTTCGTAGCCGGGCCGCCAAATAACCGGCAGGTTGACCCGGCCGGCATACGCCTCGACCGTTTCGCGCCGCTTCTCGTGTTCGGTCCAGGGGTGGACATTGGGGTTGAACCAAAAGCCGGTCAGTTCGTGGCCCGCGCCGCGCAGCCGGTCGATCGGCACAATCGAACACGGGGCGCAGCAAACGTGCAAAAGCAGCTTCATGACGCGAGCATGTCACGACGAAAAAACGCGGTCAATCAGCGAAAAACAGCACAAATATCAAAGAGTTTGGAAAGTCCCAGGCTGTTTCTTGCTTGATTCCCCACGGCGGCTGTGCTAAGACACGCGCGTTCAACGGTCAGTGAGTTCGAGTCGGAGGGGATATGCAGTACAACGCGGTCAAGGTTTTTTCCGCGACGAAGGCCAAGGAGCGCGAAGAACTGGGCGAGTTGGTCACACGCTGGCTCAGCGCAAATCCAGGCATCGAGATCGTGGATCATAAGGTGATGCAGTCCAGCGACAACGAATACCATTGCCTCACGGTGATCATTTTCTATAACAAACCCGCGGCGGTTTAGCCGTCTCGGCGCCCTTCACAACTGCGGCGTCAACTGAATCGGAATGTCGTACTCACTAGCGGCGCCCGGTTTGATGAGCAGCGGGATCTTGAACTGTACATCCATCTTTTGGCAGACGCCTTCATGGTCGGCCTGACAGACGAAAAGCATCATCTTCAGGTTGAGCGCGCCCTGGCCGTTCGGCCCGGTGGCGAAGGTCATCGTGTAAGGCAGGTCTTTGCCCTTCCCTTTGTATGACTTCGGGGCCTGCGCCACGGCCGGTCCTTCGGCGGCGATATCGAGGAAAAACGGAGCGTCCGGCGAAACTTTGTACGCCGCCGGGACTTTGACCACGATGCTGATCGACGCCTGGCTGCTCGGCGGCAGTTCCACGGTCAGAGAAACCGCCGGGTCGCCGGCAAACGCGAAGGTCGCCAGCAAAACAACCGCCAGCAGAACGAAACGCTTCATCGGCGCGCCTCCAAAAAGGTCGGGCGACATGATATAGACTGAGAAGTGAAAAGTGAAGAGTGAAGAGTGAAGAGTTGGATTGCATTTGACGATTGAAATACGACCCATAACCTCGACGGAGCATCGCGAATTGGCGCGTGTGCTCGACGAGGCGTTCGCGGCCGATGAGCCGGTGCGGCGTCTGCTCGGATTGACCCGCCGGCGAATGATCCACTTCTGGCGGGCGTGCGCCCGGCTTTATTTGGCGCTCGACGAAGCGATCTGCCTGGGCGCCTACGTCGATTCGCGGTTGGCCGGCGCGGCGGTCGGCTGGCCGGGCGAATTCTCGCCGCCGCTCGACCTGGGTTGGCTTTTTGCGTGGCGATATCTGACGCACCTTGGCCCCGTGGCGTTATGGAAGCTCGGCCGCTTTTTCGTTTCATTCGGCCGTGCGGCGGAACCGAGCAAGCCATGCGTACGGCTGATCAATATCGGCGTCGACGATGCCCATCGCGGCCAGGGTCTCGGCGCCCAGTTGCTCGCGGAGTTCGCCGTGGCCGTCGAGGAACGCGGCGTCGATCGTATTCAACTGGAATGCGAAGAAATCAACCCCGCGATGCGCCTTTACCAGCGCAGCGGCTACGCCACCGAGCGCACTTTTCCCGCGGGCGGAGTCACCTGGCACGTGATGGTCAGGCCGTTGGCGGACGCGAAAGAATGATCCGCGCTCTGAGGTCTTTGCGGAACCTTCTGTGCGGCTTCGTTGTCTGGATGGGCAGAGTGTGCAAGTTGTCAAAACGGAGGATGTCATGACGCGCCGCCGGCTTACGCTTTCCCTCGTGTTTCTGTCGCTCGCGTTTCTCGCCATCACGGCGGGCCTGGTGCTGTCGCAGGATGGTCCGCCCGTTGCACCGTCACAACCGCTGGGCAAGGATACGGCCGTCGGCGAAATGCGCGGCGGCAGCCTGCATGTCACCGTGTTCCGCGGTACGGATAGTGAATGGCCGGCGGACGGGCCGACGCGAATCTGGCTTACGCGCCTGAACGGCGATCACGTCGCGTCCGGCGTTGTGACGAAGGACGATCGCGTTCACGGCCAGTTCACCGCGCGCCTGCGCGCCGACGTTCCGGCCGGCCGCAACGCGCTGTACATCGTGCGCTATCGCTTGGGCGCGGGCGAGCAGGCGGTCGAAGGTTCGTTCAGCCTGGCCGAAGTGCTCGGCTCGCTCGCCGTGCGCGTGATCGGCCCCAATTCGTTCCAAGCCGGGACGCAGGCGGGCGTGCGCGTGGTGGCGTTCAACCGCTTCAACGGCCAGCCGCTGGCCGACGTCAAAGTCGATCTGTCGTTCAAAGACAAAGACCATCGACTGCCCCTCTTCCGCGGCGCCACCGACGCCGGCGGCTCGGCGCGCGTGGCTTTCCCCGTGCCCGAACAGCCGCTGACTGACCCGTCGCTCGTGGTGGTCGCGCGGGCTCGCGGGCAGGAAGTCGGCGTCGAACAGGCCGTGCGCGTCGAGCACCGGATCAAGATTCTGCTCACGACGGATAAGCCGCTCTATCAGCCGGGCCAGACGATGCACATTCGCGCGTTGGCGCTGGCGGCGGGAACTCGTCTTCCGGCGGCCAAACGCGAGGCGGTGATCGAAGTGGCCGACGCCAAAGGCAACAAGGTCTTCAAGCGCAAGGTGCGCACCAGCGACTTCGGCGTCGCCGCGATCGATTTCGCACTGGCCAACGAAGTGAACATGGGCGACTTCAAGATCAAGATCGCCATCGACGACTCCACCGCCGAAAAGACCGTCGAGGTGAAGCGCTATGTGCTGCCGAAGTTCAAGGTCGTCATCGAGGCGGACCGGCCGTGGTATCTGCCGGGCCAGCAGATCACCGGCAAGATCGAGGTGAATTNNCGGAAACGTTCGCTACGATTCAAGGCCGCACCAACGAACAGGGCGTCTACGAATTCAGCCTCAAGCTGCCCGAGACGCTGGTCGGTCGCGAAGTCGACCAGGGCTTGGCGCGCGTGCAACTGCACGCCACGGTCACCGACCCCGCCGGCCACGTGCAGGAAGCGCTGCGCAGTTTCCCGGTGGCGCGTACGCCGCTCGTGATTCGCGCGCTGCCGGAAAGCGGCCGGCTGATCCCCGGCGTCGAGAACCGCGTGTTCATCATGGTGACCTCGCCCGACGGCCAACCGGCCAAGGCGCAGGTGCTCGCCGGCGATCCGGCGAACGCGCCGCCGCCGAACTGGTGGACCGGCCCGCAGGTCGCGGCTACCGACGCGCTGGGTCTTACCGAATACAAAATCACTCCGGGCGAAGGGGGCGTGAAGCTGTCGATTCGCGCGCGCGACGCCGCCGGCAATGAGGTCGCGGCGAAGTTCGCGCTGGGCGCATCCAGCCCCGGCGCCGCGCTGCTGCTGCGGACTGATTCCCCGATTTATCACTTGGGCGACACGATGCGCGTGTCGGCCTTCGTGTCGCAGACGCCGGGCAAGACGCTGTTCGTCGACCTCGTGCGCGACCAGCAGACGCTGCTCACCGCCACCGCCGACATCAAGGACGGCCGCGCCGATCTCGATATTCCCGTGACCGCTGAAATGGTCGGCGGCGTGGTCGTCACCGCGTACATCCTGATGCCGCAGGGCAATATGGTGCGCGACAGCCGCGTCGTCTATGTGCATCCGCAATCCGACTTGCAGGTCGGCATCACGCCGCGGAAAAAAATCTATCGGCCGGGCGAAGAAGCGGCGATTGATTTCCAGGTCACCGACAACCAGGGACATCCGATCGCGGCGGCGCTGGGCGTCACCATCGTCGACGAGGCCGTGTTTGCGATGCAGGATATGCAGCCGGGTCTCGAACGCGTTTTCTTCACGCTTGAACGTGAGCTGATGACGCCGCGGTATGAGTTCCATTCGTTTACGCCGGAGCAGATCGTGCTCGCGCCGGCCGACAACCCGATGGTCCGCCGCGGCTGGACGGCGATGCTGGCCAGCGTCGAGCCGGTGCTGGCCGCCGGCGTCGATCAGCGACGCAGCGCCGACCAGAGCCCCGAGATCACCTCGGCGCTGGAACGGCAAGCGCGCGCCGATATGGACCGCATCAACCGCGCGCTCAAGCGCGTCGGCGGCGACATCAACAAGCTGCCGCACGCCGTGTTGCTCGACCCGTGGGGCACGCCCTATCGCTTCGGCGGCATGTGGGAAAAACAGGTGTACTACCTAACGTCGGCCGGGCCGAATCGCGTTTTCAACGATGACGACGACGTCACGGTCGTCAACGAAGAAATCAAAAAGAAGCTCGAGGCGACCGGCCGACATCACGGCGGCATGATGCGTCGCTTCGGCCGCGGCGGCGGCGGCGGTGCGGAAGAAGGCCCCATGATGATGGATAATATGCAGGGCGTCCCTCCGCCGATCCCGGCGGCTATGCCGCGACACGAGGCGGGCGACGAATCCGTTACCGCCTCCATGGGCAACCTTGGCGGACAAGACCAAGGCGGCGCTCCGGTGCGCGTGCGCGAATATTTCCCGGAAACGCTCTACGTGAATCCGGAGCTGATCACTGACGACAACGGTCGCGCGCACGTCACGCTGAGCATGGCTGATTCGATCACGACGTGGCGGATCGCGGCGCAGGCGGTCAGCCGCCGCGGTCTGCTCGGCAGCGGCAATGCGCCGGTCGTCGTCTTCCAGGACTTCTTCGTCGACATCGATTTTCCCGTCGCGCTGACTCGCAACGACGTGGTCAAAGTGCCGATCGCGCTCTACAACTATTTGTCCACGCGCCAGACGGTGCGCCTGGAAATCGAAAAAGCGGATTGGTACGAACTGGTCGAAGGCGGCGCCGCGCGGCAGGTCGATCTCGCCCCGGGCGAGGTGAAGGCGGAGTACATTCACCTCAAGGCCAAACAGGTCGGCCGGCAGCATCTCACGGTGGTCGCGCGCGGCGCGCAGCAGAGCGACGCGGTGAAGCGCGAAGTGCTCGTCGAACCCGACGGGCGGCTCTTCGAACAGAATATCTCCGACCAACTCAAAGCCGAAGCGCGCCACACAGTGAACTTCCCCGAGAACGCGATCCCCGGTTCGACCGCGTTGCTGGTCAAGGTGTATCCGGGTTTGATGAGCCAGGTGGTCGAAGGCCTCGACAACATCTTCCGCATGCCGTCGGGCTGCTTCGAGCAGACGAGCTCGACGACCTACCCCAACGTGATGGTCCTCGACTACATGAAGACCACCAATCAGCTCACGCCGGCGATTCAAATGAAGGCCGAGGGCTTCATCAACNNCATCCTCACCGCGTACGGCCTGATGGAATTCTACGACATGAGCCGCGTGTATGAGGTCGATCCGGCGGTGATCAAACGCACGCAGGATTGGCTCGCGCGGCAGCAGCAGGCCGATGGTTCGTGGAAGCCCAGCGAGCGCACCGTCGACCAGGTGGCGTCGGCCTTCACCAAAGACGTGGTGCGCAACACCGCCTACGTCGTGTGGGCGCTGGCGCGGTCGCAGTACAAAGGCGCGGCGCTGGCGAGCGGCGTGGCGTTCCTCGAAAAGCATCAGGCGGAAGCGATCGACGCCTACACACTCGCGCTGACGGCGAACGCGTTTGTCGCGGCCAAGCCGAAGAGCCCCGCGCTCGACGACGTGTTCAAGCGCCTCGGCGCGCTGCGTCGCGATGAGGGCGACGCTTCGTACTGGCCGGCCGAAGGCGAGACCGCGATCCGCGCGACCGGCCCCAGCGCCAACATCGAAACCACGGCGTTGGCGGCGCAGGCGCTGATCCTGGCCAAACGCGAGGCGGACGTGGTCAATCGCGTGGTGAGCTATCTGGTCAAGCACAAAGACACCTTCGGCACCTACTACTCGACGCAGGCCACCGTGTGGGCGATGCAGGTCTTTCTGCTCGTCGCGCGCGGCGGCGGCAGCGAAGCCGACGGCGAAGTGCAAGTGCAGGTGAACGGCCAATTGGCCGGCGGATTCCGCGTCACGCCCGCCGACAGCGACGTACTGCGCGTGATCGACGCCACGCACCTCGCGCACGCCGGCGCGAACGACGTGGTCATCAATTTCGCCGGCCGCGGTTCGCTGATGTATCAGGTTGTCGGCCGCCACTACATCCAGTGGAGCGAATTGCCGCAGCGGCCGGTCGTCGGTGAAATGATCGGCATCAGCATCGCGTACGACAAAACCACCCTCGCCGTGAATGATGAAGTCACTTGCACCGTGCAGGTGGAGAATCACGCGCCCGGAGAATTCGGCATGGTGCTGATCGACGTGGGCGTGCCGCCGGGGTTCCAGCCGCTGGGCGAAACGATCGAGGCGCTGGTGCAGCAGAAGGCGATCGCGAAATTCTCGACGACCGCGCGGCAGGTGACCTTCTATCTCACCGAACTGAAACGCGGCGCCCCCGTGCGGCTGCAATTCAAGCTCAAGGCGACGTTCCCGATGCACGCCGTCGCGCCGCAGTCGCGGGTGTACTACTACTACAACCCCGACAACGAAGCGCTCGCGCGGCCGGTGGAGATGCGGGTGAATTAGACCCCCCTCCATCTCCCCCCGTCTTGCGGGTGGAGGGCCGCTGCACGCGCCAGCGTCTTTAATTCCCCCTCCGCAAGTCGGAGGGGGTTGGGGGAGGTCAGATTTTTATCTGGCCAACTTTCGCCGTTCGCGCCAGCGCATGATGCGATACAACATCGTCGGTTTTTCGCCGATCGCGCCGTGCGGACACGCTTCGTGGCAGCAGAAGCACTCGATGCAAATCTCGCGATTGATGACGGCGGCGGTTTCGCCCATCGTAATCGCGCCGACGGGGCACATCTTCGCGCACGCCTCGCAAAGCTGGCACTGGTCGGCCAGCACCTTCGGCCGGATGCTCCAGAAGCGGTAGATCACGCTGGTCACAATCTTCGGCGGATTCGTGAACGAGCGCGGCGGCAATTCGAACGCGACGCGCACGTCGGCGATGGCCGGTCCGTCGAGGTCGATCTCTTCCAGCCGCGCCTTGCCCAGGCCCTGCTCGGCCGCGATGCGCACGTGCGGCACGTTCATCCGCGCGTAGTCCGCGCAGTGCAGCGCCACGGTGTCGGCCGCGACGGCATCGGTCGAGGCGATCACCAGCCCCAGATGACGCGGGTTCCCTTCGCCGGGTCCGCGCCCTTCCATGCCGACGATCGCGTCCATCACCGTGAGGTCCGGCGGGCGCACGCGGAAGATATCGACCAGGCTTTCCGAAAACGGCTCGAGCTTGTTCAGGTGATGGCTGCGCTTGCGGTCGCGGCTCGCCACGACGCCAAACCAATTCTTGATCGCGCCGGTGTAGAGCGCCTGGATGTGCGACTTGAGTTTCGCCGCGTCGATGACCACCTCGGCGTCGAGCAGCAGATTGGCGACCAGCAGTTGCCGCAGCTTGAGCGCGCCGGCCACTTCGACTTCGCGGTAACCGAAGCGCGAGAACGGCGCCATACGCGCGTCTTCCTCGCGGCACACCGCCGCCGTGCCGCTGTTTTCGAAGGCGAGCTCCGGGCTTTCCGACAACTGCATGCCCGGCTGTTCGCCGACGGTCACCTCGGCCGCGCCGCCCTCGCGACAGGCGCGAATGAGCGCGCGGGTGATCTCCGGATGCGTACACACCGCCTTGTCCGGCGGCGCATCGGTCAACAGGTTGATCTTGATCAGCACCTTCTTGCCGCGCACCAGCGCCGGCCAATCGCACGCGGCGCGCACCGCTTCCGACACGGCCGCCTGCACCAATTCGGTTTTGTATTCCGCGCAACGTCGAATCACGACCCGAGAATTCATTTTCGCTCCTCGCCACACGGGCGCCGACCATCTTGTCGGATCGCCGGCCGGCGTCAAGCGCGAGGACAGTAGTGGGGCAGTTTGAAAAAAGACTTTCTTGAACCTGCCCCCGCGTTCACCAAACCGTGCGCGTTACCCCGGCGATGGAAGCGGGCGTGTCGGATCACGTTTGGGACTTGGAAGAAGTGGTGGAATTGCTCGAAAATAAGTAGTTTCAATCCCGTCTTGACTCCTCGCCATCGTTGCCGCGTAATCCGGTCGCCGCCGTCTTTTCGCCGTGCGGAAAGCAGACAGCGCACCAAATGAAATCTGCCGTGGGCCGAAGGCCGCATAACAAACGAAAGGAGACGGTTATGGTTTTGAACTGGGAAGATGTGTTTTGCCATGGGTTGCCTGACACTATGAGTAGTTTACGCAGAGCCGCAGTTCCAGGAGGATGGCTCGTCCTCTTCGCCACCTACGAAGGACCCGGCGGCCTGACTTTCTATCCGGACCCGAACCACGAATGGAAGCTATGACCCTATGTCAAACTGACCCACTACCGCGGGGCCGGTAAAATTGACATCCCGCGTCAAAGGCGCTAGATAGAAGATTCGTGTTTGTCGCGACCTCGACGCCGGTTTCGCGCCGGCGTTACTTTTTCGAAAGGATCGTCCGATGAGTCTCGCGCGCGACCGCCATTTGATCCGCCTGGCGCTGCCGAAGGGCCACATGCAGGACGAGGTCACCACGCTGCTGGCCGACGCGGGCGTGCACGTGCGGGTCGACAGCCGCAGCTATCGGCCGACGCTGTCGCTGCCCGGCTTCGAAGCCAAACTGCTGCGCCCGCAGAACATCGTCGAGATGCTGCACCTCGGCTCGCGCGACCTCGGTTTCGCCGGCGCCGATTGGGTCGCCGAACTCGGCGCCGACCTCGTCGAACTGCTGAACACGGGCCTCGATCCGGTGAAGTTAGTCGCCGCCGCCAACGCCGATATTCTGGTCGACGGCAAACTGCCCGCGCAGCCGCTGGTCGTCGCGTCGGAATATAAGCGCCTGACCGAAAAATGGATCGCCGACCGCCAACTCGACGCCACGTTCGTGCTGTCGTACGGCGCGACCGAGGTCTTTCCGCCGGAGGACGCCGACTGCATCGTCGACAACACGGCCACCGGCGCCACGCTGCAGGTCAATCGGCTGGAGATCGTCGACACGCTCATGCTTTCCTCGACGCGCCTGCTCGCGAACCCGCGCGCGCTGGATGATGTGGCGCGCCGCGAGACCATCGAGGCGTTCGTCATGCTGGTGCGTTCGGTGCTCGATGCGCGGCAGCGCACGATGCTCGAATTCAATATCCCCGCCGACCGCCTGCAGGAGGTGGTCGACTTTTTACCGTGCATGCGCCGGCCGACCGTCGCGCGCCTCTTCGGCGAAGACAGCTACGCGGTGAAGGCCGCGGTGCCGCGCGCCGAACTGCCGGCCCTGATTCACAAAATCAAAGCGCACGGCGGCGCCGATTTGGTCGTCACCGAACCCGATCAACTGGTGCCGTAGAAACGGAGCGCGATGACCGACGACGACGCCACACTGCCGAGCCCGTCGCCCAACCTGCGCGACTTGCCGACGTACGGCTTGCCGTGCGCGCCGGCGCCGACCGATCTGAAACTCGACAGCAACGAGGGGATCAGCCCGCCGCGCGAACTGCTGAAAACATTGGCGTCGCTCGGCCCCGAACTCTTTTGCCGCTATCAAAAACCGCACGCGCTCGAAGCGCTGCTGGCCGAATCGCTGGGCCTGGCGCCCGAGCAGGTGCTGGTCACGGCCGGCGGCGATGAAGCGATCGACCGCGCCTGCCGCGCGTTTTTGTTCCCCGACCGCGAATTGATTTTTCCCACGCCCGCCTTCGAGATGTTCGCCTACTTCGGCAAATTGTCCGGCGGACAAATCAAGACCACGCCGTGGCGCGACAACGTTTTTCCCACCGAGGCGATGGTGCGCCTCGCCGGACCGCGCACCGGCATGATCATCGTGACCAGCCCGAATAATCCGACCGGCGCGGTGGCGACGGTTGATGACCTGGCCCGCCTGTCGGCCGCATGTCCGCACGCGCTGTTGCTGGTCGATCAGGCGTACGGCGCGTTTGCCGACGTGAACCTGACGCCGCACGCGTTGCGTCTGCCGAATGCGATCGTCGTCCACACGTTCTCGAAAGCGTACGGCATGGCCGGGCTGCGCATCGGTTTCGCCGCCGGGCCGGCCGCGCTCATTCGCGCGCTGCGCCAGGCCGGCGCGCCCTATCCGGTTTCGAACGTGTCGCAGGCGCTCGCCGCCGCGTGGTTCCGCGAAGGTCAGGCGCATGTCCGCGCGTACATCGCACGCGTGCGCCGCGAACGCGCCGACCTGTCCCGCCTGCTGAGCGAACTTGGTCGGCCGCCCCTGCCCTCGCAGGCGAATTTCGTTTTCGCGCCGTGCCGCGACGCCGTGTGGCTGCGCGACGCGTTCGCCGGCCTCGGCATTTCGGTGCGTCTCATTCCGGATGGCGCTGACTTCGCCGGCGGCGTGCGCATTTCGTGCCCGGGCGATGCGAAATCTTTCGAGCGTCTGGCGCATGCGACGCAAACCATTCTCGCTCCGCAGGCGTTGCTGTTCGACATGGACGGCGTGTTGGCCGACGTGTCGCGTTCATACCGCACCGCGATCGCCGCGACCGCGCAAAGTTACGGCGTCGAGCTCACCGCGGCCGAAATCGCCGCGGCCAAGGCGGAGGACGGCGCGAATGACGATTGGGTGGTCACGCAACGCCTGCTCGCGCGGCATGGCGTGACCGCCGATCTGGCCGAGGTCACCGCGCGCTTCGAAAGCCGATATCAGGGATCGGCGAATCAACCCGGCCTGCGCGAATTGGAAACGCCGCGCTTTGATCTCGCGATGTTGCGTCGGTTGGCGAAACGATTCGCGCTGGGGGTCGTCACCGGGCGTCCGCGGGTTGATGCCGAACGCTTCCTTCGCCGCTTTGACCTCGCTGATTTGTTTCGTGTGGTCGTGTGTCGCGAGGATGCGCCGCTGAAACCCGATCCGGCGGCCGTTCACCTGGCGTTGCGGAAGCTCGAAATGGAACACGCCTGGTTGATCGGCGACGCGCCTGACGACATGCGCGCCGCGCGGGCGGCCGGGGTCTTGCCGCTGGGTTGGCCGGCGAGCGGCGAGGAAGATGAATCCACGGTCACGGCGTTGTATCATGCGGGTGCGGCCCGCGTGCTGCACGACATCCATCAACTGGAGGAGTTGCTGCCATGAGCGCTCGGCAAGCTGAAATCAAACGCGCCACCAAGGAAACGCAGGTTTCGTGTCAGCTCAATCTCGACGGGACCGGGCGCGTGCGCGTCGCCACGGGCCTCGGTTTTCTCGACCATCTGCTGACGTCGCTGGCGCATCACGCGCGCTTCAATCTCACGCTCGAATGCAAGGGCGATTTGCAAATCGACGACCACCACACGATGGAGGATTGCGCGCTGGTGCTCGGCGCCGCGTTGGATCAGGCGCTCGGCGACAAGCGCGGCGTGACGCGGTTCGGTTATGCGTACGCGCCGATGGACGAAGCGTTGGCCCGCGCGGTGATTGATTTGTCCGGCCGGCCGTTCGCCGCGGTGAGTCTCGATCTGAAACGGCCGATGCTCGGCGATTTGGCGGCGGAGAACATCGAGCACTTCCTCGCGTCCTTCGCCACGGCGGCGAAGTTGGCGCTGCACGTCGATCTGCTGCGCGGGCAGAACGACCATCACCGCGCCGAGGCCGCGTTCAAAGCGACCGCGCTCGCGCTGCGGCAGGCCGTGGCGCTGACCGGTTTCGACGAAGTACCGAGCACCAAAGGCGCACTGTGATGGCGATGCCCGAGGTCCTGGTCGTTCGCACCGGCACCGCCAACATGGCTTCGGTGCTCGCCGGACTGCGCCGGGCCGGCGCCGCGCCGCGCGTGAGCGTCGATCCTGCCGAGGTCGAAAACGCGTTGAGCCTCGTGTTGCCCGGCGTCGGCGCTTTCGCCGCGGCGATGAAGCAGCTCGAAGACGACCACCTCACCGAACCGCTGCGCCGCCGCGTCGACGCCGGCCGCGCCACGCTGTCGATTTGCCTGGGCCTGCAGGTGCTGGCCGACGCGAGCGAAGAAAACCCGGGCGTGCGCGGGCTCGGCGTCATCCGCCAGACCGTGCGTCGATTCCCCGACACGGTGCGCGTGCCGCAGCTCGGTTGGAACCTGGTGCACCCCGACGCCAACTGCCGCCTGCTCGAAGAAGGCCATGCGTACTTCGCCAATTCGTACCGCCTGGTCGAACCGCCGCGCGGTTGGTATTCCGCGATGTCGGACCACGGCGGACCGTTCGTCGCGGCCATCGAACACGGCGCCGTGCTCGCCTGCCAGTTTCACCCCGAGTTGTCCGGCGAGTGGGGATTGGCGCTGCTCAAACGCTGGCTGATCGCCTCGACGGAGGAGCCGTGCTGACCCATCGCATCATCCCCTGCCTCGATGTGCGCGACGGCCTGGTGGTCAAGGGCGTGCGCTTTCAGGAATTGCGCGAGATGGGTTCGCCCGCGGAATTCGCGTGGGCGTATGAACAGCAGGGCGCCGATGAACTCGTGTTGCTCGACGTGTCGGCGACGCCGGAGGGGCGCAAGACGAAGCTCGACACCGTGCGGCGCGTGCGCGAACGCATTTCGATTCCGCTCACCGTGGGCGGCGGCGTCGGCGATTGGACCGATGCGCGCGCGCTGCTCGAAGCCGGCGCGGATAAGGTGGCGGTCAACACGGCGGCGGTGGCGAAGCCGGAGTTGATCGCGGAAATCTCCTCGCGCTTCGGCGTGCAGTGCACGGTGCTGGCCGTCGACGCGAAGCAGACCGCGCCGGGACAATGGCAGGTCGTCGTGCGCTCGGGCGCCACGGACACCGGCATCGACGTGCTTGATTGGGTGCGCGACGCGTGCCGCAACGGCGCCGGCGAAATTCTGCTGACCAGTTGGGATCGCGACGGCACGCGCAGCGGTTACGATCTCGCGTTGGTGAGCGCCGTGGCGCGCGCGGTCGGCGTGCCGGTGATTGCGTCAGGCGGCGCGGATACGCCGCAGCAACTGCTCGACGCGCTACAGGCGGGCGCCGACGCGGTGCTGGCGGCCTCGATCTTTCACGAAGGCAATTACACGGTGGCGGAGTTGAAGAAATTTCTCGCCGCCCATTTGGTTGAGGTGCGCCGGTGATCATCCCGTCGATCGACCTGATGAACGGCGTCGTCGTGCAACTGATCGGCGGCCGCGAAAAGGCGCTCGAGGCGGGCGACGCCGGTTCGCTCGCCGAGACGTTTCGGCTGGCGGGCGAAATCGCGGTGGTCGATCTCGACGCTGCGCTCGGCCGCGGCGACAACACCGCGGTGATGCGCGATCTGCTGCGCGTCGCGCCGTGTCGCGTCGGCGGCGGCATTCGCAGCGTGGAAGCGGCGCGCCGGTGGCTCGATGACGGGGCGACGAAGGTCGTGCTGGGCACCGCCGCGCAGCCCGACGTGCTCCGGCAGTTGCCGCGCGAACGAGTGATCGCCGCGCTCGACGCCGATCACGATGAGGTCGTCGTCGAAGGCTGGCAAAAAGGAACCGGTCGCGGAATCATCGAACGGATGCGCGAGATCCGCGACTTGGTCGGCGGCTTTCTCGTCACCTTCGTCGAACGCGAAGGGCGCATGGGCGGCGTCGATCTGCAACGCGTCGAACAACTGCTGGCCGAGTGCGGCGGCGCGCGCCTCACGGTCGCCGGCGGCGTCACGACCGCCGAGGAAATCGCCGCGCTCGACCGGCTGGGCGTGGACGCGCAAGTGGGGATGGCGATCTACACCGGCCGCCTCGGTTTGGCCGAAGCCATCGCCGCGCCGTTGACGTCGGACCGTCCCGACGGCCTGTGGCCCACGGTCGTCGTTGACCAGAGCGGCGTCGCGCTGGGGCTCGCCTACTCCGACCTCGACAGCCTGCGCGAAGCGGTTCGCACGCGACGCGGCGTCTATCACTCGCGTTCGCGCGGTTTGTGGATCAAAGGCGAAAGTTCGGGCGACACGCAAGACCTGCTACGCGTTGATCTCGATTGCGACCGCGACACGCTGCGCTTCACCGTGCGCCAACATGGCGCGGGCTTTTGCCATCTCAGTGCGCGCACGTGTTGGGGACCGGATCACGGCGTGGGCGAACTCGCGCGGCGGTTGCAACAACTCGCGGAGAACGCGCCGGCTGAATCGTACACGCGCCGTTTGCTCGCCGATGCGGATCTGCTGCGCGCCAAGTTGACTGAAGAATCGAACGAGCTTGCGCAAGCGCAGGCCCACGACGAGGTCGTCGGCGAAGCGGCCGATCTGCTCTACTTCACGCTGGTCGCGATGGCCCGCGGCAAGGTGACTCTGCCGGAAGTCGAGGCGGAACTGAAGCGGCGCGCGCGGCGCGTGACGCGGCGGCCGGGCGACGCCAAACCGGAGCGCGAGAACAAATGAAAGAACCGCTGCTGCGACGTATTGCGTCTGACCGCCTGCCGGCATCGCGCCGCGAACCGGTCGACGCCGCGACTCTCGCCCAGGCGGCGTTGATCGTCGACGACGTGCGGCGGGGCGGTGAGGCTGCGTTGCGCGAACACGCGATGCGTTTGGGCGACCTGCGACTGGGCGACCCGCTGGTCTACCAACCCGCGGCGCTGAAAGCCGCGTACGAGTCGCTGTCGCCGGAAACGCAACAACTGCTGCAACGAACCGCGGCGCGGATTCGCCGCTTCGCCGAACAGCAGCGCGGTTGCCTGCGCGAGTTGTCCACCGCCATCGACGGCGGCGCCGCGGGCCATTATATCGCCGCGGTGGATTGCGCCGGCTGCTACGCGCCGGGCGGTCGATTTCCCTTGCCGTCGTCGGTGTTGATGACCGTGGTCACCGCCAAAACCGCCGGCGTGGCGACGGTGTGGGTCGCGTCGCCGCATCCGAGCGCGGAAACGTTGGCCGCGGCCCACGTTGCAGGCGCCGACGCGTTGCTGGCCGTCGGCGGCGCGCAGGCCATCGCCGCGTTGGCGTTCGGCGCCGGCCTCGTGCCGCGCTGCGACGTGATCGTCGGACCCGGCAATCGCTGGGTCACGGCGGCGAAGAAACTCGTGGCGGGATACGTTGCCATCGACATGCTGGCCGGCCCGTCGGAGTTGGTCGTGCTGGCCGATCACACCGCCGACCCCGCGTTGATCGCCGCCGATTTGCTGGCGCAGGCCGAGCACGATCCCGACGCGTTTCCCGCGTTGGTGACGACCGACGCGCCGCTGGCCGACGCGATTGAATCGGCGCTCGAGCAGCAACTGGCCGAACTTCCCGCCGCGGACACGGCGCGCGCCGCGCTGCGAAACGGTTTCGCGTTTGTCGCGCCAAATCTGGACGCCGCGATCGAAGCGTGCCGCCAACTCGCGCCGGAGCACCTCGAGTTGATGATCGACGCGCCGGAAAAGGCGATGGGCAAGCTGCGACACTACGGCGCCCTATTCATCGGACCGCAAAGCGCGGAAGTCCTCGGCGATTACGGCGCCGGTCCGAACCATGTGCTGCCGACGGGCGGCGCTTCGCGTCATACGGGCGGTTTGTCGGTTTTCCATTTTCTGCGCGTCCGCACNNCCTGGACCAAAGCGCGAACGCGACGTCGTTGATTGACGACGCCGTTTCCCTGGCCGAGTTGGAAGGATTGACCGCCCACTCCCGTGCGGCGATGAAGCGACGCCCCGCAAAAGCCAAGTAGAGCCGGGATATTGCCCGGCGCCAGAACGCAAAGCCGCACTCGATATTCGCCGCGGAACGAGGACTTTCTTTTACAACTCCGTCTTTTTAGGGTAAAAAGAAGCTGGAATTGCGCCGCAGGAGGTGTCATGTTGCGACGGTACTGGCTGGTATTGCTGCTCGTTGGTGTGCCGGCTTTGTTCGCGGGCCTGATCTTCGGCTGTTCTCACGTTGGCGATGACGATGATCACAACGGCGGCGAGCCGTCTCCGCCCTACTACGATCCCACCATGATCGGCTGGGCGTTCGGCGACGGCGTCTATCGCTTCGACCAGGGGCGTTGGAACCGCGACAGCAACGGCCCGTCCGGCGCGGTGTTTGTCGGCGCCAGCTTTACGAACCGCGAACTCGGCGTCGCGTTCACCGTGCAACGGATTTACCGCTTCACCGACGGCGCGTGGTCGGATGTCACTCCTCCTGACTACCCCAGCGGCGCCTCGATGTTCGCCGGGATGCAAACTTCGGACGGCACGGTGTGGATCGCGGCCAACGATACGGCGGCCAACGGCTACATGATTCGCATCGGCGCCGACGGCACGGAGAACGTCTACGCGATGGCGCAAGTGCTCAACAAAACGCCCGTGCGGCTGACGGCCGTCGCGCCGGCGCCCGGCAGCACGACCGTGTTCTTCGTCGCCGAGTTCGACGGCTACCTGCAGGTGGTCGCGTGGGACGGCGCGCAAGCCATCTCGGCCATCCCGATCATTCAACAAAGCACCGACGCCCCGGTCGACGTGCTGTCCGTGGCCGTGGGTCCCGACGGTTTGCTGTGGGTGACCGGTTACGACCGCCAGGATGGTCCGCAGGTCGGCGTGATCTGGCATCAGAAACCGGATTCGGCGGAATGGAACCGCATTCAAGCGGTGGCCTCCAGCACGTGCCAGACCGTCAGCGTGCGCCGGATTTATTTCACCGCGCAGAGCACGGGCTACGCGATCGCCCAATGTTTGTGGAGCCAGATTTATCATTCCGCCGATTTGGCTTCCTGGACTGAAATGTCGCTGCCGGGCTCGAAGGGCGACAAGTATCAAATCGACGACCTGTCCATGCTCACCGACACGCATGGGTGGGCGGTCGGCTACACCGATCAGTTCAACGGCCCGCTCTTGCTGTTGCGCAACAGCAACGGGTGGATCGAGGCGGTCCCGCAGACCTACAACCAGGGCGACCACC
Source organism: Deltaproteobacteria bacterium (assembly GCA_003170555.1). Classification (GTDB taxonomy): domain Bacteria; phylum Lernaellota; class Lernaellaia; order Lernaellales; family Lernaellaceae; genus FEN-1099. Next base: position 4,492 of record PMZC01000082.1, on the reverse strand, counting down.
TCCACGCCGTCGCCGTGTTCGACCTGCCCGCGCCCGTCCAAGACGACGACACGGTGACCGATGATGACGCGATCGATGACGACGCGGTGATTGACGACGATACCGCCGCGACACGGTCGTGATCGATCACTCGGCGGAGCTGCCAGGCGCCCCGCGACGGCGGTGATCCCGCGCGATGAACCGAGTATCACGGATTCTGGCGTCCATCGTTCCGCGACTCGTCGCCGCGGCGCTTTTTGTTTACCTGCTCGTCGACCTGCAATTCACCCGCTTCCCTCCTTTTTTCCTCGGCGCCGTTCCGGCCGTCGTCGTCGGCTTTTTCGTGCGCGCGCGCTATCGCACGTGGGCCGGCCCGAGCGACGCGCTGTGCACCTACTTCGCGCTGTCGTTAGCGCCGCTCGGAATGTGGTTTCTCCTGGCGCGGCCGCCGTGGTTTTTGCTCACCGCCATGATGGCCGCCGCGACCGGCCTGATCGTGTATCGCGTCCGCCGGACCAAGGTCCTGCCTTTCGTCGCCGCGTTGTGGGTCTTGAGCATCTGCGCTTCGCTCGGCATGGTCGATATGCTGCGCAGTTCGCACCGGCGACCGCCCAATGATTGGCCCGGAACGTCCATCCGACTCAACGACGCCGGTTGGGATGACGCGGTCGAAACGAGCGTGATCGAAGTTTTCCCGGCGCGCTACAAAATGCCGACTTTGCCGGAACCCATCGTCCCCGGCGATCCGCCGACCTCGCGCGTGTTGGGCGTGATCCAGCGAAACGGCAACTGGTATTCCCTTCGCCCTACCGCCGAGAACGGTTGGGTCGAGCTTCATCCGACGCAGGTGGCGCTGCCGGGTTGCGCGCCGCTGGTTGATGTCGGCTTTTATCGCTTGAACCGCCAATGGCTTTTTCTCTGCGCGGGATCGGAGCGGGTGGAGATCTACAACAGCCGCGACGGACGAAGCAGCGGTGCCCTCGGCCACATCGGCCCGTACCCGCGGCGCCTGGCGGTCCACCAGGAAAACGACCGGCTGTTCGTCGTCAGTCCCGCGTACGGCCAGCTTGTGGAATTCGACCTTGAAACCGGCGACCTGCTGCGCAAAGTGTTCGTCGGTCTGGGCGCGGCCGACGTGGTCGTGAGCCCGGACGGACGGCGGCTTTACGTGGCCGTGCCGTATCGCGGTCGGGTGCAAGTGCTCGACGCCACCACGCTGCGGATCGTCGATCACGTTCCGGCGCCGTTCGGCGTCGCCAGTCTGACGACCGATCGTTTGAACAACCGGGTGTACGGCGCGGTGCTGCCGACCGGCCGCCTGATCGTCATCGACCCGCAGAGCAATCTCGTCATTCAGCGCGTCGAGCTGGGCGGTCCGACGCTCGACCTGGCGTACGAAGAAGCGACGGCGAAAATTTATTGGGTCACGCCCTACGGCATGCGCTGGGCGTTTTTGCCGGAGTTGCTGAAATAGGGTCGGCGACCGGCGGCCGCGCTCAAGGATTGACCGAGTTGACCACGCACAATACGACGCCGATCAAACCGCTTTCGTGGCTCGCGCAATCCAAAGTCTCGGTGAGGAATTCCTTGATCTGCGCCGCCGGCGGATCGGCGAACAAGTCGGCCAGATTGTAATACGTGTGCGGAATCAGATCAGGCAGGCCGAGCAGTTCCAAAAACATATTGAACAGCGACAGGTCGAGCGTCTCGATCACCGCGTCGGTCTCGTCGAGATCGGTGCGCTCGGCCAACGCGCCGCCCAGGTTCGCGCCGATCGTGAGCAGCAGCGGCATCAGCTTCATCTCGAGCGGCGTGAACGGATACCGGCCGAGCCACTCGTACGGCTCGTTGGGATCGCGACGGCCGTTCTGGTTGCCGTCGACGAAACCGAGCACATCATCCGGCGGATTCGTCGGCTCCGCGTCGATCCGCCGCCAGATACCGACCCAATAGATGACGCCGAGCGCGAGATTGCGCTGCGCCCGTTGAAAACGCCACATCTCGTCGGGCAACGGCAGCAGAAAATCCTGATGCGCCGGGTCTTCGAAGACCTGCAACAACGCCGCCGCGAGATCCTGACCGGCCGTCGCCCAGTCGATCGGCTCTTTCGCCAGTAGTTTCTGCACGACCGGCGCGCCGAGAACGAAGCCCACGTCCAAATCGAGATTCGTGCCCTGCAGCAGATCGACCGCGCCCTGCACCAACCGCACCGTGCCTTCGAGCCAATACGCGTCGTTCGCGTCCCACGTCCCGCCGAGATCGATCAGTGTCTTGTTTTGAAAGACGATCGGCAGCGCCGTCAGTTGCAGCGACACGAGCGGATCGCTTCGCGCGTCGCCCAGCGCGACCAGCATCTCATCGAGCACGGGTTCGAAGATGTGTTTGACGAAATGATGAATGGTGTCGTTCAAGTTGCCGTTCGGGTTGAGACCGCCCGGGTCGTTGAGGTACTTTTCGGACACCTGGGTGCTGAGATTGCCGACGAACGTCACGATCTCATCGCCGAAATGCACGAGTTGCAGTACGTCGGCCAGCGCCAGCGCGAGGCTCGCCGAGGACTCATGCGGCTTGAGCTCGAGCGCATCGGCCAGCAGGTTGTGCGCCGCCAGACCGTCGCCCTGCGCCAGGGCCTCGCGCGCCTGCATCATGAGTTGATCGAAGGTCCGACGCGGCGGCGTACCCGACTCGATCGAGCAGGCGACGACCGCCAGCACAACAATCACGCACAAGCAGTGATGGAGTTTCATGCCAGTTACCTTATTAGCCGACGAAGTTTTGTCAAGCCGTTGACTTACCCCATGACGCGGCGTATGCATGGCCTGTGCTCGGACTCGCGGGAGGCGGATCATGTCGCGCGCTGCCCTGTTCCTGCTCTCGGCCCTGCTGCTGACGTTGACCGTCGCGCTCTCGGCCGATGAACTCGAGGGCGAGGTGCGCGTCGTGCTGATTTTCACGCAAAGCGCCAGCCCGGCGATGCTCAACCACATTCGCGCCGACATCGGCACGACCGAGCCGACCGAGGAAGTGTGGGCGCGCGCCTCGACCGCGACAAAAAAGTTGAAGCCCGGCCCGTACACCGTCGCCGCGACCAAAGCCGAGGTCTGCAGCTTCGGGAATTGCTACCCCTGCCCCGATCAGACCCTCACCTTCCGCCTCGATCCCTCGCAAAAAATGGATGTCGTTTTTCGCTGGAAAGCTCGCTGGAACCGCGTCGAAAACAAGTGGGATTGCCGGTAAGCGCGCCGCGACGAAACCCGCGCGTCATTTCGTAATCGTCACCGCCACACACGCGCTGTCGCCGAGCAATCGTCCGACGGGAAATTCGGCGAAGTGATGCGGGGCGAAGGCGACACCGCGCGTCAGGCGAGCGTCCAGCCGCGCCGGCGCCGCGAAACTCAGACCGTTGCGCCGCACGTGCACCACCTCGCCCGCCGCGACGTCCAACCGCGCGGCGTCAGCCGGATGCAGCGCGATCCACGGACCGGGGCAGACCTCGCGCGTGCCGGCCGCGCGCGTCGAAAGCGCACCGTTGTGAAACAACACGGGGCCGGTAACCAGAATCATTTCGCCCGCGACCGGTTCCGCCGGCTTTGGCGCCGCGCCGAACGCGATCTTGCTTTCCGCGCGCAACGCGAACGGCGGCAATAAACTACCGGCGCGAGACGCCGCCTGCGCGTCCGTCGCGGCCAACGCGGCGTTCTTCGTCAGCAACTCGCGCCAAACGGCGGCCGGCGAGTTTTCGGACAGCGGCCGCCCCAGGCGTCGCGCAAGTTCGGCGGCGATGCGCGATTCGGGTAACGTATTCTCATCGGCTTCGATCGCTCGCCGCAGCCGCAGCAACCGGCCTTCCGCGGATATCACATGCCCATCGCGTTCGGCGAAGACCTGCGTCGGCAAAAACACGTTGGCCGACTCCGCGGTGCGGTTGAGAAACGCGTCGGCGGCCACCACGAAACCGGTGACCTCCATCGCCTTGCGCAGCGATTCGGCGTACGGCGCGCTGACCAGCGGATCGCCGCCGAACACCAGCAGGCTGTTCAATCGCCCGTTCATTCCCGCTTCGACGACTTCGCGGAACGTCGCCGGCGCCACTCCGGCCGCTTGCAGCGCGAGCAGCGCGCCCCAGGCGTCGTTGCGATCGGAGGTCAGCAGCAATCCGTGTTCGACGCCGCCCAACATGGTGAGCAAGTCGAGCGCGAGGCCCGCGTTGTCTTCGGGCGCCGCAGCCAGCGCTTGTTGGCCCAGCACGACCACCAGCCGTTTCGCGGCGGCCAACTGCGCGGCGGCCCGACGGACATCATCCCACTCGAGCCCCGCACGTTTCGCCAGTGCGGCTGAATCAAGCCGATCCAACGCCGTCTTGAACGCGGCGAAACCCGTGGTGTGCTTGATGATGAAATCCAGATTCTGCGCTTTCGCGTCGGCCAGCGCGCGCAACAAAAGCAGCAACGTCGCCGTTTCCTCGCCGGGCCGATAGCGCAAGCGCGACGTGGCGAAGTCCTCTAGTTTCGTC
>PMZC01000242.1 GCA_003170555.1 Deltaproteobacteria bacterium | reverse complement strand
CCGGACGATGCGCTCCTCGACGCGGAATAAAAAAAAGAGGCCGACCCCGAATAGGGTCGACCGCCGAGTTTACGAGATCGATGCGAGTTCAAAGGGCAGGTCCGGGACCTGCCCCTTCTCCGTTTTAATCCACCGAGCTACTTCGACTTGCCCTTCTTCTTCGGTTCTTCCGCTTTCGCGCCGCTCGCCTTTTGCGCCGCGAGGTATTGCTCGACGCCGCGATTCACTTTGAGCATGTTCGGCTTCACCGCGGCCAGCGCCACCTTCTCGATGGCGGGCACGATGCCGCGCAGAATGAAATTCGGCAGCAGGCGGATTTTGTTGAGGTCGATATCGGATTCGCCCCGAATCGTCATGCGCGTCTTGTCGGCGCCTTCCGGGACGAAGGTGTTCCGCCCGCCGACCTTCACGGCTTTCGGCAGCGCCGGGATATCGAAGCGCCATTCGACGGCCAGTTCGTCGTTGAGCCACGTGGCGTAATCGTCCCAGCTGCGGTCGCGTTCGGGAATCAGCTTTTCCGCCGGACCGGGCAGGTTAATTTTCGAAGTCCAATGGGCGACAATATAAACCTTGTTGCCTTCTTCGCGCCGTTCGCGAATGACGATCTCTTTGATGTTCGGCAGGTACGGCACGAAATCGACGATGTGATCGCGCAACGCGGCGAACACCTGATCGGGCGGGTAACTGATGATGTCGGTCACTTCAAATTTCATTCCACACTCCGTCGTTATTCAACAATGAATTGGTGATAGCGGCCCATCCAGTACGGGAGCAGCCAAAATGTGCCGGCCTGTTCGCGAAAGCCCGCGGCCCCGCCGTCGAGCACGAACGGATCGCCGTTCCAGATCATGATCGGCCGTTCGTCGGGCGGCAGCGGCGGCAGGCTCGTGTCGGAAATGACTTCGCCGAAGCGATTGGGGAACGGATCGAGCTTGATGTCCTGCCGGTCGCTGTTCTTCATCGTCCAGTCGACCAGGTCGAGCGGAATCTCGCGCAGGTTGTTCATCGCTCCGACCAGGTCGAAATCTTCCTTGCCGAGCGTCAGCGCGCCGAAGGTGATGTCGAAGAAGCTCGACTGTTCGATGCGCGTGAAGCCGAAGGTGCGCTTCAGGCTGTCGAGGTACTTCGCCCGCAGCACCGGGTCGGTTTCGTACGTCAACAGCGGATAGTAGGCGAGGTACAGCAATTCGTTCGTCGCGTGGTTGGTGAGCACCGGAAAATCGATCGCCGCGCTGAGCGCGAGATCGGCCAGGGCATAGTCGTCGACCAGGCTCTGGTACGCCTTCTGGAAACGCGCGTCGCCGGTGAGGTGAAACGCCGTTTGCATGAACGAGAGGATCTCCAGGCTGTTGGGGTAGATCAACCCGAGGTAGCGCCCGGCCGTCGCCGCCGGCTGCTTGAACCATTCCCACAGCGTCGTCGGGTTCCAGACGCCCGTGCTTGTCGGCTCGCCGTCCCAATCGATGAGCACGTAATTGCTTGACAGGATGTAATTCGCAATGCGCCCAACCAGTTCGGCCGCCTGTTGCTTTTGGTCGCCCTGCGCCACGAGGTCGTAATACATGGCGTAGGCATAGAAGTGGCCGGTGATTTCATCGGAGCCGGTGTCGCTTTTCCAGTCCCACCCTAGCTCCTCGTTCGCGCGCCATTGGCAATTGGGAACGCAATCGGGATTCTGGCTGTACGTGTGCAGTGGCGCGATGCTGCGCGCGGGCAAACCCGGAATGCCGGTGACCTGTTCGAGAAACGCCATCGCCGCGAAGTGCGCGTCGGCGAGCTTTTTGATTTTCGCATCGTGCGTCACCGCGTACTGAAAACTGAGCGCGGCGAGGTACATGCCGGTCCACAGGCCGTCGTTGTCGTTGTCCTGCAAGCGGAACGTGGCGAGGTCGCCGGGCAGATCGAGCGCGCACGGCGACACCAGCCCGTACCGATTGTGGCGCGCTTCGTTGAGCGCGAGATAGCGATCCGCCTTTTGCGCGAGCGTCTCGGTGTTGAACGTGATGCTCGACACGCCGTTGTCGGTGGCGAACCACGCGGCGCCGTCGGCGTCGATCACGACGCGGTTCACGCGATCGTTAGGCAGCCAGCGACGGCCGGCGTAGAAGTTCCACGTGTCGCCGTCGTAGCCGATCGCCCCGCGCGCCGAACCGATCCACAGCAGCGGGCTGCCGCTGTTCGTCGGCGCCGCGAGCGCCATCAAATCGAGCATCGGCAGGCCCTGTCCGCCGGTGAACGCGACCATCGTACCGTCCGGGATCATCTCGTTGAGGCCGCCGGTCGTCGCGATCCAAAGATTGCCTTCGTCATCGCGGGCCAGCCCGGTGACCTGCACGCGCAGCAGAAAATCCTGGTCGGTCCAACGGCGCACCTGCCCGCCGGAAAGGCGAAACAGGCCGTCGTCCGCGGCGACCCACAGCGTCCCGCTCTCATCGGCCAGCAGGTCGTTGACGCGATGGCGGATCGGCGCGGCGTCGGGCGCGAAGACGTTGCCCTGCCGCACCCACAGCCCGTGGTCGGCGCCGGCGTACAGCGTCTGGCCGACGCGGGCCAGCGCGTGTACGCGGCCGGCGGCCGGCGCGTCGAGCAGCGTCTGTTGATTACCCTGGCGCACCAGCACCCCGTCGGTCACCCCGGCGTAAACCGTGTCGCCGTCGGCCAGCAGACCGTAGACCGGCGGGTCCGTCGTGAGCTGACTGAACGCGCCGCTCGCGTAAACGTACAAGCCATGATCGCCGCCGGCGTAGACCTGGTCGCCCGCGACAGCCAGCGCGTAAAACGAAACGAGAGGCTGCTGAATGCCGGTCAGGTAGCCTTCGACATCCGCCCGCAGAAACTCGCGCCGCGACTCCTGCGCGAAGGCCGTGTCGGGCAGACGCTTCGCCGGCGGACTCCCCGCGTGTTTCGCTTTCGGCTGGCCATAACACGCGACGAGAAGCAGCAGCGCCGACAAAAGCGCCAACGCCCAGCCCGTGCGATGTCTCATGGTTTGTCTCCCGGTCCCGTCCGCAATTCTTATAGATTGATGGCTCACCCTTGTAAAGGCGCGCTACCGTTCCTCCAACCCCGGCAATTCGTCGACCCGCACCAAGATCAGCCCGCGCGCGGTCGACAGCAGCGCGGTCGCCGTGGGCTGATGGTAGTCGAGCTGCACCAGGCCCGAACCGATCGGCGCCCGCGCCATTACTTTTTTCCGTTGCAGATCGTAGACGATGAGCCGGCCGGTCTGCGGACTCGCGGCCAGCAGCCAGCGCCGCGGCCCGTCCACGGCGAGAAACTCCACGCCGGGTTCGGCGGGGATGGAGTAGTTGTACTTCAGCCCCTCGAGCACGTACATGTCGATGCGGCCCTGCGCCGGCCGCGCGACGTAGAACGAATAAACGGCCGGATCGTACGCCAGGCCGCCGAGCGTGCGGCCGACCAGCGTCGTGCGCATGACCGAGCCGTCGAGCAGGCTGACGCTCGCCAACCGCCAGCCGTCGACGAAGCCGTACCCGCCCTCGGCGACGATCGCCCAACCGCGGTCCGCCGCCAGCATCACGGCGCCGATGCGGGACAGGGTCTCGTGCTCGCCGGAAAACAATTTCAAATTGCGGCAAGCTTGCGCGATCGACCACGGCCCGGCGTTGTTTTTGATCGGGCACAAGCGGAAATTCGCCGTGGCGCCCGTGGCGCCGAGGCCGAGATTCGCCGCGCTCACCGCGAGCGCGGTGGCCGAGAAGCGCTCGCTGCTGTCGAACGCGCCGCGCATCACAAACGGCGTGGCATTGAACAGAAAGACGCGCTTTTCGCCGCCGCTGTCCGCCGCCGCAACGAGCAGCCGCCGATCCGGATCCATCGCCAGCCGCGTGAATCGCGTTTCCATGGAAGCGAAAAACAATTGCGCGTGTCCTTCGGGGATGGAAACCTGATACAGCCGCTGGGATTCGCGCTCGAAACAGACCAGCGCCGAACGTCCGCTGGCTTCGAACAGCGCCGCGCGCACCGGGCCGCGATCCACCGGCGCCCGCGAAACCGCGACCTGCGTGAGCGCCTCGCGATCGGCCACCTGCGCCGCCGGCGTGAAGAACTGCGCGGTCAAAAACAACAGCGCGAGCAGTCCGACCCAGCGCGTCAGCAGATAGCGCCGACCGTGCGAGACGACGCCGCTCATCACCGCCAGATGCAGCACGAGCAGAAAAATCGCCAGCGGCCACACCGCCAGTTCGCGGTTCTGCCGGATCGCCTGCCACAAGAGCAGCGACGCGCCGCCGAGGTCGCCGGCGACCAGCGCCGCCAGCCGCAGCCAACGCGACGCACGATGATCGGGCGGGACCAGCAGCCCCGGCAGAAACAGCGCGGCCCAGATCAGGCCGATCAGCAGCGACGGGGCCTGGTCCGCCATCGCCGGACGATTGAGCAGATAGCCCACGACAATGGCCGGCGCCGCGCCCCACAGCAGCAGGCGCGCGAGTTGCATCAGCGCCTCGCGGCGCGGCGGATGGGTTTCCCGCGTCGGCCCGCGCACCACGCGCCACAACTTGCGGAGCGTCAGCCCGAGGAAAAACAGCACCCAGAGCCGCACGCCGACGAACAACACGCGCGGCAGCGGCGCCAGCGCGA
>PMZC01000025.1 GCA_003170555.1 Deltaproteobacteria bacterium | reverse complement strand
AAGACCAGGCCGTGACCGTGCGCAAAATTTTCGGCGCAGCGATACGTGATGTAAGCGTCGTCAAAAGTCGACAGGCGCCACGCGCGTCCCACGGACAGGCACAGCAGGGTGAGCGCCGCCGCCACGATCAGCCCCTGGATGAGCGGCGACCGTCGATAGAAGACCTTGACGCGGTCCAAGCTCAAAACACCCTCACCCGCTGTTTCTATTTTTTCCCGCTTGAAAGGACGATCCGCAAACGGCAACCAAGTTTTTCCTTACCGATATTTTGCACAGTCTGGCTCCGACCTCAAGGCGCTGTTTACCGTTTCGCGTTGGAAGGCGATACTATGCGATGAGCCAGGCGCAAGGAGATTGACGCATGATGACCCCGGAGCAATACGAAGAAAGTCTGCGCCGCATGAAACGCGCGGTTTATCTGCTCGGCCGGCGTGTGACCGACCCCGTGGACGATCCGCTCCTCGCTCCGTCGCGCAAGGCCGTGGCGGAAACGTACGCGCTGGCGGCCGAGCCGGNNGGCGGTGATGACGGCCGTCTCGCACCTCACGGGGCGGCCGATCAATCGCTTCACCCACATTCACCATGACACGGCGGACCTGTTGGCGAAGACCCGGATGGGGCGCTTGATGGGCGCGCGCACCGGCTGCTGCTTTCAGCGGTGCGTGGGCGTGGATGCGCTAAACGCGCTGTCGATCACCACTTACAACCTCGACGCCCGACGCGGCACAGCCTACTTTCAGCGCTTCAATCGCTACCTGGCTTATGTACAAGAGAACGATCTCGTTTGCGACGGCGCGATGACCGACCCGAAGGGCGACCGCTCGTTGGCGCCGCACGAGCAGGCTGATCCGGATTTGTATCTGCGCGTGATCCAAAAGCGCGACGACGGCATCGTGGTGCGCGGGGCCAAGGCCCACCAGACCGGCGCGATCAACAGCCACGAGATCATCGTGCTACCCACCGTGGCGATGAAAGAAGCGGACCGCGACTATGCCGTCGCCTTCGCGCTGCCGGCCGACACTGCCGGCATTACGTACATCGTGGGGCGGCAGCCCAGCGACACGCGCAAAAGCGAAGCGCACGCGATGGACGTCGGCAACCTGTGCTATGGCGGGCACGAGGCGCTCATCGTCTTCGATGACGTTTTTGTTCCCTGGGAGCGCGTCTTTCTGTGCGGCGAGGCGGAGTTCACCGGCGAACTGGTCGAGAAGTTCGCGGCCTACCACCGTCACAGTTACGCGTGCAAGGTCGGCGTGGGCGACGTGTTGATCGGCGCGGCGCAACTGATCGCCGAGTACAACGGCGTGCATCGCGCCGCTCATATCCGCGACAAGATCATTGAGATGAACCACCTCAACGAGACGCTGTTCTGCGGATCGCTGGCCTGCGCCGCCGAGGGTCGCGCGGAGCCGAGCGGCACGTACAGCGTCGACACGCTGCTGGCCAACGTTTCCAAGCAGAACGTCACCCGGTTCCCGTATGAGATCGCGCGGCTCGCGCAGGACATCGCCGGCGGGTTGTTGGTCACGCTGCCGTCGGCGGCGGATTTTCATTCGGCCGAGGTCGGCCCCTGGCTGAAGAAGTATTTTCAAACTCGGGCGGGCGATTCGACGGAAAACCGCCTGCGCGTGCTCCGCTTGATCGAAAACCTCACCCTCGGCGCCGCCGCGGTAGGATACCTCACCGAATCGATGCACGGCGCCGGTTCGCCGCAGGCGCAGCGCATCATGATAGCGCGCCACGCCGATCTCGAGGCGAAGAAGCGACTGGCGAAGCGCTTGTGCGGCGTGCCGGAAGACGAAACGACCGGCCGGCGACATGAAGAACCCTAAGCCTCGGCCGCCGATGTGGGTTTGTCCCAAATGCGGCGCCGCATTGGTCGCGCGGAATATGTCGCACTCGTGCGGCGTCTGGACGTTGGATCACCATTTTGTTCTGCGGGAAGAGGCCGACCTGGACCGCGAGCTCCTGCGCCTATTGCAGCAATCGTATCGGGTCGGCGATCAGGAACACCTCGACTGACGCCTTCTTTTCAGCAACCGCAGCCGCTGTTGTCGCCGTTATCGCCGCTGGGGGCGGTCGCGTCATCGTCGATCGTGTCATCGTCACTGGCGGCGTCATCGTCCGAGGTGTTGTCGTCATCGGGCGTGCTATCGTCGTCGGCGGTATCGTCGTCCGGGTAGATGACGGTGAAATTGCGATCCTCTGTTTTGCCGAACATGATCCACGGGGCGAGGCCGAAGTACTCGCCGCGCGTCATGCTGCACCATTCGAGGCAATCTTCGCACGCCTCGCGGTAAAACGATTGCACGTAGCCGCCCTCGTAAACGCGGTAATAGGCGAACCCCAGGGGATACTCTTTGGTCGCCGGCGTTTCGACGTATGGAACCCAGGCGGTCTGGTCAACGTAATTCACCTTGGCGCGATGACTGTGCCCCGCGAACATGCCGACGAAATTCGGATAATTCGTCAACAACTCGGCGAGCGCCTTGGCGTCGGCCGGATCGACCGACCACGGAAAGCCGCCCTTCAACGCGAACGTCTGGTGCGCGAAGATCATCGCGCGCAATCCTTGCGCCTGCGCGTCGTCCAGCACGGTCTTCAACCACGCTAGCTGATCGTCGGCCGGGTCGCCGAGCCCGAGCGGATCGTTCGTGTCCATGATGATCAAACGCAGCGGATCGTGGTCGAAGTAGCTATGTGTGACCGTGATGCCCAGCACTTCTTCAAAGTAGTCGTGATCGTCTTGCGGCCGGTCGTGATTCCCGCGCGCGTAATAGATCGGCGCGTCGAGCGCGCTGAAGATCGTCTGGGCGTCGATGAACTGCTGTTCCTCCGCTTCCGATGAAACGTCGCCCTTGTGGATCACGAAGTCTGCGCCGAGGGCATTGATCTGCTGCACGGCCTGTTCGTTGGTGAAGAGCCAATAGGGGTTGTTCGGATCAGGCCAGGTGAAGCCGGGCGTCAGCGAAAAATCGCCGATGACGATCAACCCGGCGACGGTCTCGCCGACGTGCGTGTCGTTGACGGTGGCGAAGGAAAAGAGATACTCGCCCGGAGGCGTTTTCAACGTGCGGACCTGACCCGGCGAAAAAGGATTGTCCACGGTCTCGCGGCGCGGCGCGGTCGTGGAATAGTAATAGAGCGTATCGGAGGCGAGGCCGGTGACGACCACGAGATGATGCCGCGACGGCGGCGCGCCGGTGTCGTCCCACGGCTGGAGATCATTGGGCGAGTCGCCGTAGTACAGCACCGTCGGCCCGCTCTCGGCCGTTTCCCAGGCGACGCCGAAACCATCTTCGGTTACCGTGACCAGTTCTTCGAACAGATCGTCGGCCGCGGCGGCGAAACGCGCGCCGGCGAACACCGTCAGCGCCAACGCGAAGCAGATAAAAAGCCGGCAACGTTTGGACTTCATCACTGGTTGCCGACAATCTGTCGCAACTTCTGCCGAAAGACAATAGGAAAGGGCGGCCGCGGGGCCGCCCTTGATTGAACTTCAGGTCAGACGAGATCAGCAGCCGCAACCGCTGTTGTCGTCGCCGCCGGAGTCGTCGCCGCTGGTCGTGTCGTCGTCGGTGGTGGTGTCGTCGTCGACCGTTGTGTCGTCGTCGATCGGCGTCGTGTCATCGTCGATGGTGTCGTCGTCGACGGAGGCCACGCACGATTGCGACGCTTCGTCGCAGGTGATGCCCGTGCCGACGCAAGGATCGCCGGCGTGAACGGAGCAGACGCCCGCCAGGCAGGTGTCATAGCCGTTGCAGAAGACGCCGTCGTTGCACAACGTCCGGTCGTCCAGAGCGGCGCAGACGCCCGCGGTCACCGCGCCCGCCGGGATGCTGCACGCCACGCAGTCATTCGGATCGCCGCCGCCGCAAGCCGTGTCGCAGCAGACGCCGTCAGCACAGAAGCCGCTGGCGCAATCGGTCGCGGCCGTGCAGGTGGTGGCAAGGGGCGCCGCACCAGGCGTGATGAGCACCACGTTGGACGCCGCGGAATCACCGATGACGTTGTAGGCGAACACGCGGTAAGCGTATTCCTGGTTGAGCGTCGGCACGGTGTCCAAGAACGTAACGACATCCGACACCGTTCCAGGCGGGATCGCGGCGA
>PMZC01000289.1 GCA_003170555.1 Deltaproteobacteria bacterium | reverse complement strand
CACCGACGGCGAGCGCTACAACCGCGTGGTCGACATCTGGGCCGAAGCGACCGAGTCGATCGAAAAAGAAATGATGAAAGAGATGGGCACGCAGACCTTCGACCTGAAAACGCGCAAGGTCATCGCGCCCAGTTTCAACTCCATCTTCATGATGGCCGACTCCNNTCCGCGAAGGCCTGACCGTGCTGCAGTACTTCATCAGCACGCACGGCGCGCGCAAAGGTTTGGCCGACACGGCGCTCAAGACCGCCAACTCCGGCTATCTGACACGCCGCCTGGTCGACGTCGCGCAGGATTCGACGGTCACCATGCACGATTGCGGCACGGTCGACGGCATTTACGTCAGCAGCCTGGTCGAAGGCGGCGAGATCATCGAGCACGTCGGCGACCGCATCCTGGGCCGCGTGGCCTTGCATGACATCGTCGATCCGGTCACCAGCGACGAACTCGTCGCCGCCAACCAGGATATCGACGAAGAAGGCGTGAAGAAGATCGAAGCCGCGGGCATCGAGCGCGTGTTGATTCGCTCCGTGCTCACCTGCCAGGCCAAGCGCGGCATTTGCCGCCTATGCTACGGGCGCGATCTGGCGCGCGGCAACCTGGTGAACCTCGGCGAAGCGGTCGGCGTCATCGCCGCGCAGTCCATCGGCGAACCGGGCACGCAGCTCACGATGCGCACGTTCCACATCGGCGGCACGGCGTCGCGGAAAGTCGAACAATCCAACCTCGAAGCGCGCGGCTCGGGCGCGGTGCATTACCTCAACGTCAGCACCGTGCACGGCAAAGCCGGCAAGCAGATCGTGATGAACCGCAACGGCGAAATCGCGATCCGCGACGACACCGGCCGCGAGCGTGAGCGTTACAACCTTGTTTACGGCGCGATGCTGGCGTTGCCCGAGGGCGGACGCGTGGAAGCGGGAATGATTCTGGCCGAGTGGGATCCGTACACGACGCCGATTCTGACCGACGTCACCGGACAGGTGAAGTTCGGCGACATCATCCAGAACGAAACGATGGTCGAGCAACTCGACGAAGTGACCGGCCTGTCGTTGAAGGTCATCGTCGAGCCGAAGGATCCGACCGCCCGGCCGCGCGTGTCGATCAAGAACCCCAATCGTCCGGTCGAGACGTTGAAAATCCCGAACACGACGCGCGACGCCCGCTACCTGTTGCCGGTCGGCGCGATCATCGAAGTGAAGGAAGGGGACACGGTTCACGCCGGCGACGTCGTGGCCAAGATCCCGCGCGCCACGACCAAGACCAAAGACATCACCGGCGGTTTGCCGCGCGTGGCCGAGTTGTTCGAAGCGCGCAAGCCCAAGGAAATGGCGGAGATCTCCGAGATCGACGGCCGCGTCAGTTTCGGCGAGGACGCCAAGGGCAAGCGTCGCGTGGTGATCACGCCGGAAGTCGGCGAATCGCGCGAATACCTGATTCCGAAAGGCAAACACATCAGCGTCCACGAAGGCGATTACGTGCGCGCCGGCGAGGCGTTGATGGACGGCGCCGCCAATCCGCACGACATCCTCAACGTGTTGGGCGAGAAAGACCTGGCGCGCTACCTGGTCGATGAAGTGCAGGAGGTTTACCGCCTCCAGGGCGTGAAGATCAACGACAAGCACATCGAAGTCATCGTGCGCCAGATGCTGCGCCGCGTACGCATCGTCGACGTGGGCGACACCAACTTCCTGGTTGGCGAGCAGGTCGAGAAGTGGTCGTTCAAAGAAGAGAACGCGCGCGTCATCGCGGAAGACGGCCGGCCGGCGGTCGGCGAGCCGATGCTGCTGGGCATCACCAAGGCGAGTCTGTCGACCGAGTCGTTCATCAGCGCCGCGTCGTTCCAGGAAACCACCAAGGTGCTGACCGAGGCCGCCATCGCCGGCAAGGTCGATCGCCTGAGGGGTTTGAAGGAAAACGTGATCATGGGCCGGTTGATTCCCGCCGGCACCGGCATCCCGGCGTACCAGGAACTGGAGATCGAAGCCGACCTGCCGCCCGAGACGGACGAGGAGGAAAGCGAGGTCTACGGCGCGCCGTTTGATTACGAAATCGAGGATGAGGTTGAAAAGGGTCTTGACAAGCCGAAGCTAAGCTGATAATTATCTCGCCTCTTTCGAGGAAGCGTAGATTGTTATCGGCTCCTGAGAGTTGATAACCGGAGAGAAAGAGTAGCTATGCCGACGATCAATCAACTGGTGCGCAAGGGACGCGCGAACCTCAAAGTCAAAACCGGCGCGCCGGCGCTGAAGGGCTGTCCGCAGAAGCGCGGCGTGTGCACCCGCGTGTACACCACCACGCCCAAGAAACCGAACTCCGCGTTGCGGAAGGTCGCGCGTATCCGCCTGACCAACGGCATCGAGGTCACCGGCTACATTCCGGGCGAAGGACACAGCCTGCAGGAGCACAGCGTGGTGCTGATTCGCGGCGGCCGCGTGAAGGATCTGCCGGGCGTTCGCTACCATGTGATTCGCGGCACGTTGGACGCCACCGGCGTCGAAGCGCGTCGTCGCGGCCGCAGCAAGTACGGCGCGAAGCGGCCGAAGTAGAGGAGCGCAGAGGACCATGCCCCGCAAACACAACGTCACCAAACGGCCGATCCTGGCGGATCCGCGTTTCGGCGATCAAACCGTTTCGAAGTTCATCAACGCGATCATGATCCAGGGCAAAAAGAGCACCGCGGAACAGATCGTGTACGGCGCTCTCGACCTGATTCAAGACCGCACGAAGGAAGAACCGGTGAAGGTCTTCCGGGCGGCGATGGAAAACGTGAGACCGGTGATCGAAGTCAAAAGCCGGCGCGTCGGCGGTTCGACGTACCAGGTGCCGGTCGAAGTGCGGGCCGAGCGCCGCAACGCGCTGGCGATGCGCTGGATCATCACGTATGCGCGGGCGCGTAGCGAAAAATCGATGACGGAGAAGCTCGCGGGCGAACTGATCGATGCGGCGAACAATCGCGGTTCTTCGGTGAAGAAGCGCGAGGACACGCATAAGATGGCCGAGGCCAACAAGGCNNCAGGTGTCTCGTGGGTCGCGGGTGTTTCGCGACCCGGCACGACGACCCGACCCGCCGCGCAGCGATGCGCCGCGGGGCGAGGGGAACAACCACCCCGGACAAGAACGCGGTTCCGGGCGAACGCGTCAGGCGTCGCCCGACCGGCTGTCGGCGACAGTCGAAGTCGGACCAGGGGTTGTTTCGCCTCCGGGGGCGTGCGCTGGACCGGTTCAAAGCGAAGGGACCGATCGACACATCGTGGTCGATTGGTCTTTTCGATTGCTCTTTATCAGGTCGCAAATGACGATTGGTGATCGCTAGGCGACCCCAGAGGAGTCCGCGAATCGTGGCGAAAGACAATCCGAAGCCCCAAGCGCTGCAGCGCACCCGAAACATCGGGATCATGGCGCACAT
>PMZC01000383.1 GCA_003170555.1 Deltaproteobacteria bacterium | reverse complement strand
GCGGCGCTCACGGGGCACATGGTCCTGTCCACTCTCCACACGAACGATGCCCCGTCGACCATCTCCCGCCTCATGAACATGGGCATCGAGCCCTTCCTCGTGACCGCGTCGGTGAACCTGATCGCCGCCCAGCGTTTGGTGCGCAAGATCTGCACCACGTGCAAGGAGCCGGTGGACGTCAGCCCGCAGATTCTCAAAGACATTCAGACCACCGACGAAATGGCGCACTCGATGCAGTGCTACAAAGGCTCGGGTTGCATGAAGTGCAGCAAGACCGGCTATCGCGGCCGGCTCGCGCTGTTCGAAGTCATGCCGCTGTGGGAAGAGATTCGAGAATTCGTGCTCAACGGCGCCTCGACCACGGAAATCAAGCGTGAGTCCATCCGCCTGGGGATGAAGACCATGCGTCAGGCCGGCATCACCAAAGTGTCGGAAGGCATCACCACGCTCGAAGAGGTCGTGCGCGTCACGGCCGCCGACTAGCACCGCAAACCGATGCGCGCCGTGTTTCGGCGGCGCGGCGTCAGGTTGGCGACGGACGATTCGAGGCCAGTTTCGACGGGTCGCGTTCATGATCTAACCGCCACCGGATGCGGTGGGCCGCCGACGCCCGGCAGATAGGGGTTTAGGCTTTGGTCGACTTACACCAGCTGCTCAAGTTGATGATCGAGAAAAACGCCAGCGATTTGCACATCACCACCGGCTCGCCGCCGCAGTTGCGCATCGACGGCCGCCTGACCCCGGTCAACATGCCCCAGCTCACCGCCGCCGAAACCAAGCGGCTGTGCTACGCGGTGCTGACCGACAACCAGCGGCACTCCTTCGAAGAGGATTTCGAGCTCGACCTGAGTTTCGGCGTGAAAGGCCTGTCCCGTTTTCGCGCCAATATCTACAAGCAGCGCGGCGCGGTGGCCGGCGCGTTCCGCGTGATTCCGTTCAAGGCGTTTAACTTTCAGGAACTGGGACTACCCGCCGTGATCAACGAGCTGGTCAACCGCCCGTCCGGCCTGATTCTGGTCACCGGCCCGACCGGCTGCGGCAAGTCGACGACGCTGACCAGCATCATCGACAAGATCAACATGAGCCGGAACCAACACATCGTCACCATCGAAGACCCCATCGAATATCTGCACGCGCACAAAGGTTGCGTGGTCAACCAGCGCGAAGTGCACTCCGACACCAAGAGCTTCGGCCGCGCCCTCAAGTACGTGCTGCGCCAGGACCCGGACATCGTGCTGATCGGCGAAATGCGCGACCAGGAGACGATCGAGGCGGCGTTGAACATCGCCGAAACCGGCCACCTCACGTTCGCCACGCTGCACACCAGCAGTTGCGTGCAGACGATCAACCGCGTCATCGACGTGTTTCCGCCGTACCAGCAGGGCCAGGTGCGCGCGCAGTTGTCGTTCGTCCTCGAAGGCGTGCTGTGCCAGCAACTGCTGCCGCGCGCGGCGGGCGTCGGCCGCGTGCTGTCGGTCGAGGTGATGGTGCCCAACCCGGCCATCCGCAACCTGATCCGCGAAGACAAGGTCCATCAGATCTATTCGCAATTGCAGGTCGGCCAATCCAAATTCGGCATGCAGACGATGAACCAGTCGCTGGTCAGTCTGTACAAACGCGGCTTGATCACGCTGAAGGAAGCCCAGGGCCGGGCCCTCGACCAGGAGGAATTCAATACGATGCTGGCCGAGGGGCGAGACATCCCGAAGAAACGACAGGCCTAAGGAAAAATAGACAACGGTCCGATAAGTTGTGGTAAGATGAAGAGGTAACCGGTCGGGAGGAGAAGCCGATGCCGATTTACAAGTGGGAAGGCAAGAGCCGCACGGGCGCCATGGTCAGAGGCGAAATGGAAGCGCCGAACCAGGACGCCGTGGCGGCCAAGCTGCGCAGCCAGCAGGTGATCGCCACCAAGGTCGCGCCCAAGGGCAGAAGCATCACCCTGTTCCGGACCGAGAGAAAAATCACCGAACGGGAAGTCGTGATCTTCTCCCGGCAGTTCGCCACGATGATCGACGCCGGTCTGCCGTTGGTGCAGTGCCTCGATATTTTGATGAACCAGCAGGACAACAAGTCGTTCGCCAAGGTGTTGTCCGAGGTGAAGACCGACGTCGAATCCGGTTCGACCTTCGCCAAGGCGTTGGGCAAGCATCCCAAGGTCTTCGACCAATTGTACGTCGCCCTGGTGGCGGCGGGCGAAGTCGGCGGTATTTTGGACACGATCATGAACCGCCTGTCTTCCTACATCGAAAAATCGATGAAGTTGAAGAAGAAGGTCAAGGGCGCGCTGGTGTATCCGGCCACGGTCTTGAGCGTCGGCCTCATCGTCGCCCTGATCCTGCTGATCTTCGTCATTCCGGTGTTCCAGAAGATGTTCGAGGACTTCGGCGGCACGCTGCCGGGTCCGACGCAGTTCGTCGTCAATATCTCGCACTTTCTGCGCAGCTATTGGTTCATTCTGTTCCCCGGCATCGCCGCGGGCATCTTCGGCATCCGCTATGCGCTCAACACGCCGAAGGGCCGGACGATCAAAGACGACGTCAGCCTGAAGCTGCCGATCATCGGTGAACTGCTGCGCAAAGTCGCGGTCGCGAAGTTCACCCGCACGCTGGGCACCATGATCACCTCCGGCGTGCCGATCCTCGACGGGCTCGACATCGTGGCGCGCACCGCCGGCAACCAGACGATCGAACGCGCCATTCTGAAAACCAAGGAGCGCATCTCCGAAGGCAAGACGATCGCCGAGCCGCTGATGGAGTCGGGCGTGTTTCCCGCGATGGTGTGTCAGATGATCACCGTCGGCGAAGCCACCGGCGCGCTGGACGTCATGCTCGCGAAGATCGCCGACTTCTACGAAGACGAAGTGGACATGACCACCGACGCCCTGACCACGCTGCTCGAGCCGATCATGATGGTGTTCCTGGGCGGCCTCGTCGGCGGTCTGTTGATCACCATGTACCTGCCGATCTTCAAGCTGGTGACGGTCATCGGGTGACGCGGGGCGAATCCTGACCGAAGCAAGTCCCCACACCATCGTCCGAGCCAACATCGTCCGCACGCTTTACTGGCTGGTCTTCCTGCGCGTCGTCATCGCGTTCTTCATTCTGGGCACGCTGCACTTCGTCGATCCCGAGGCGGACCAGCTCACGCACTACGGGCTGATCGGCGGCAACGTGCTGGTGACGCTGTTGAGCGCCGTGCTGATCGAACGTCTCGCGGCGCGGCGGGCTTACCTCTTCTTCCACGTCTACTGGGATTTCTTCTTCGTCACGGCGTTGGTCTACGTGACCGGCGGCTTCTTCAGCCTGTTTTCCTTCATGTACGTCCCCACCGTGATCTTCGCCGCCATCCTGACCAACCAGGTGCACACCATGGCCGTGACCGTGGCCTGCGCCCTGGTCTACGGCGTGATGCTGGTCGGGCAGTTTCTCGGCTACCTCAATCCGATCGATCTGGACGCGCTGGGCCTGGACCAGCCGACGTTGAACGAGGTCTCGATCAAGGTGCTGTTCAATGCGCTGGCGTTTCTGATCACCGGCGCGCTGGCGGGTTTTTTGGCGAGCCTCACGCGGTCCGCCGACGAACGCGTATTGCGGCAGCAGCACGAGATGGATGCGCTGAAGATTCTCAACGAGAACATCGTGCAGTCGCTGCCCATCGGCCTGCTCACCTGCGACAACGAGAATCGCGTGATCTTCGCCAATACGCACGCCGCGGAGTTTCTGCGCCGCGCCGCCGGGTCGTTGACCGGCGCGAAGTTGTCCGAACTGCTGCCGGCGTCGGCCGCGATGCCCACCGACCGCGAAGCCATCGATCTCGAACTGACCTTCGGCGAGAAACAGCAGCATACGTTGTCGGTCACCGCTTCCGCGCTGCGCGACGCCGGCCGGCAGGTGATCGGCCGGGTGATCACGCTGCAGGACGTCACCGGCGTGCGCGATCTGGAAAAGGCGGCGGCGCGCACCGAACGGCAGGCGGCGATCGGCAAGCTGGCCGCGGGCATCGCCCACGAAATCNNCCGCAATCCGCTGGCCAGCGTGTCCGGTTCGATCCAATTGCTGCGCACCGAGCTGCACCTCGAGCCGGTGCAGGCGCATCTGATGGACATCGTGATGCGCGAAACCGAGCGCCTGAACAAGCTGATCACCGACTTCCTCATTTACGCCCGGCCCAATCGGCGCGATGAAACGGTGGATGATCTGTCGATCGTGCTGCGCGAACAGCTCGACGTGCTGGCGAACGACCCGGCGTGCCAGGACCACATCAAGATCGCCCACGACCTGCAGCCGGGGTTGTTTTGCCGCTTCGATCCGAACCAGATTCGACAGTTATTCTGGAACCTGTTCGTCAACGCGGTGCAGGCGATGGAAAAACAGGACGGCGTGCTGACCGTCCGCTCGCTCCGCTCCGTGCGCTTCTCGGAAATGGTCGAGGTGCAGGTCGCCGACACCGGCCCGGGCATCGAGCCGGACCTGCTGCGCCTCATCTTCGACCCGTTCTTCACCACCAAGGAAGCGGGCACCGGCCTGGGGCTCACCGTGGCGCACAGCATCACCGAGGCGCACAGCGGCCGGCTGCTGGTCGATTCGGTCCGGGAAAAGGGCACGACCTTCACCGTGCTGCTGCCCTGTGAGGAGCCGGGTTTCGCGGTGCAAGAGGCGTAGCGCCGAGAGAAACCCGCGCACGGCGTCACGCGTGATTTTATCAAAAGAACTAGTGGACCGATGCTTGACACCAGAGGGTTTCGGGGACTAGTATGCAGTCCATTTTTGGCCGTGCCGAAACCGGCAAAGGAGGCGTTTTCATGCTGGAGATTCGGTTTCACGGGCGCGGCGGCCAGGGCGCGGTGACCAGTGCTGAACTGCTCGCCCAGGCGGCCATCGCCGAGGGACGATACGCCCAGGCGTTTCCGAGCTTCGGACCCGAGCGGCGCGGCGCCCCGGTGCTGGCCTTCGCCCGCATCGACGACCACCCGATCCGCCTGCGCCAGCAGATTTACGAACCCGACGTCGCGATGGTGCTCGAGGAAGCGCTGATGAAGATCGTCGACGTCGAGGCCGGCATGGACGAGCGGGGTTTGATCATCGTCAACACCATGCACACCGCCGCCGAGCTGCGCGAACGCTACCACCTGAAGCCCGCGCGCCGGATTTGGACGGTCGACGCCAGCCGCATCGCGCTCGAAGGGCTGGGCCGGCCGATCACCAACACCACGATGCTCGGCGCGCTGATCAACGCCACGCAGTGCGTGCGCCTGGACAGCATGAAGGCGCCGCTGGACGCGCGCTTCGGCAAGATCGCCGAGAAAAACTTCAATGTGCTCAAGCGGGCGCACGACGAGTGCTGCGCCGGGGAGGCGCGATGAAAACGAAGTTGAACCCGACCTGGCGCGAGTTGGAGCTCGGCTGCACGGTCGTCGAGGCCGGCACGTCCGCCGAATACAAGACCGGCGACTGGCGCTCGTTCTACCCGAAGACCGACGAAGACAAATGCATCGCCTGCGGCGTGTGCTACCTCTTTTGCCCCGACCACTCCCGCCACATCGCGCCGCGCAAAAAGAAGGTCGAGGGCGCGATGTACACGCACTACTTCGATTTCAATTTTCAGTTTTGCAAAGGCTGCGGCATCTGCGCCGCCGAGTGCCCGACCGGCGCGATCGTGATGATCGAGGAGGGCAAGAAATGAAAAACCGCATCGAAGTCGGCAAGCCCGTGGGCATCGAGGTTTCCATCGCGCAGTCGGAAGTCGTCGCGCAGTGCGACGTGGATGTCATCGCGGCCTACCCGATCACGCCGCAAACGCACATCGTCGAGCACCTGGCCGAAATCGTGGCCGACGGCGACCTCGACGCGGCGTTCATCCCGGTCGAATCCGAACACTCGGCGATGAGCGCGTGCGTGGGTTCGTCCGCGGTCGGCGCGCGCACCTTCACCGCCACGTGCAGCCAAGGCCTGGCGCTGATGCACGAAATTCTTTACATCGCCAGCGGCCTGCGGCTGCCGATCGTCATGTCGTGCGTGAACCGCGCGCTCTCGGCGCCGATCAACATCTGGGGCGACCAGAGCGACATCATGGCCGAACGCGACACCGGCTGGGTGCAGATTTTCACCGAGAACGGGCAGGAGGTCGTCGACCAGACGATCTGCGCGTTCCGCATCGCCGAAGATCGCCGCGTGATGCTGCCGGTGATCGTCAACCTCGACGGCTTTTCGATGAGCCACGTCATCGAACCGATCCGCTTCTACGACACCAAGCAGGTGCGCGGTTTCGTCGGCGTCTATCAACCGCCGCTGCGGCTCGACCCCGCGCAGCCGATGATGTTCGGCCCGGTGGGTATTCCGGAAATCTACACCGAGGCCAAGAAGGCGAACGACGTGGCGCTGATCGAAAGCCGCCAGGTGATCGAGGAAGTGTGGGCCGCGTTCGCCAGGGAATTCGGCAATGCGTATCGCGCGCTCGAAACCTACCGCACCGACGACGCGGAGTATCTGCTGCTCACCGTGGGCGGCATGTCGGAAACGGCCTCGGTCGCCATCGACGCGCTGCGCGAACAGGGCGTGAAGGTGGGGCAGGTGAAGCTGCGTTTGTGGCGGCCGTTCCCGCATGACGATCTGGCCGCGCTGCTCGGCAAGGCGCGCGGCGTGTTCGTGTTCGACCGCTGCCTGAGCACCGCCGGTCCGGGCGGGCCCGTGGCCAGCGAAGTGAAGACCAGCCTCTACAACCTGCGCGAGCGTCCGCTGGTGGTCGGCTTCATCGGCGGGCTCGGCGGCCGCGACGTCACCGTGCAGCAGTTCGCCGACATGGTGCACAAGGGCATCGGCTACGTCGCCGCCGGCGCCGCGCCGGTTTACGAAATGGTGGGGGTGCGCGAATGAACGAAACCGGATACGGCATTTTCGCGGCCCGGATGTTGCCCAAGGACGAACCGTTCGTGCAGGGGCACCGCGCCTGCCAGGGCTGCATTCCGGCCCTGATGCTGCGGCAGATCACCAAGGCCATCGGCCGCGACCTGATCGTCTGCAGCGCGACCGGCTGCATGGAAATCATCTCCAGCCCCTATCCGTTCAACGCCTGGGGCGTGCCGTGGATTCACGTCGCGTTCGAAAACGCCGCGGCGGTGGCTTCGGGCGTCGAAGAAGGCATCGAGGTGCTGCGGCGCAAGGGCCGCTTCTATACCGGCCGGAAGCCCGCGGTGCTCGCCCTCGGCGGCGACGGCGGCACGATGGACATCGGCCTGCAGGCGTTATCGGGCGCGCTCGAACGCGGCACCGACTTCGTTTACGTCTGCTACGACAACGAAGCGTACATGAACACCGGCATCCAGCGCAGCTCCGGCACGCCGATGGGCGCGTCCACTTCGACCAGCCCGGCCGGACGCGTCAGCACGGGCCAGGTGACGTGGAAGAAAAACCTGGCCGAGATCGGCGTCGCGCACAATATTCCGTACGTTGCGACGGCCTGCCCGAGCTATCCGTTCGACCTGATGGCGAAGGTGAAGAAGGCCGTGGAAGTGAAAGGACCCGCGCTGCTGCACGTCTTCGCGCCGTGCCCCACCGGCTGGCGCTGCGACGCCAACTCGGGCATCAAGCTGGGACGCCTCGCGGTGGAAAGCGGATTATTCCCGCTGTTCGAAGTCGTCGACGGCCAACACAAAATCAGCCTCGATCCGGCGACGATGCGCAAATCGAGTCAGGACCCGATCGGCGAGATCGCGGGCTACCTCTTTCAGCAGGGCCGCTTCCGGCATCTCAAGGGCCGCGACGAACTGATCCAGGCAATTCAGGAACGGGTTCGCCTCGAGTGGCAGAAGCTCAAGGCGAAGACGGAGAGATAGTCATGCCGTTTGATCCGCAAAAAGTCGACGCCATGCTCGCGCGCTACGGCGGCGACAAGAGCGCGCTGATTCAACTGCTGCAGGATATGCAGGCCGAATACCGCTACCTGCCGCGCGAGGCGCTGGAATACCTGGGCGAGAAGCTGAACGTGCCGCTGGCGACGATCTATCACGTGGCCACGTTTTACAAAGCGTTCAGCCTGCAGGCCAAGGGCCGCCATTGCCTGTCGGTGTGCATGGGCACCGCCTGCCACGTGCGCGGCGCGCCGATGATTCTGGACACCGCCGCGCGTGAGCTCGATCTCGCGCCCGACACCACCGCGAAGGACGGCAGCTTTACGCTCGAGACGGTCAATTGCCTCGGCAGTTGCGCGCTCGGGCCGCTGGTCGTGGTCGACGGCGAATACCACGGCCACATGAACAACGCGAAGATTCGGAAGGACGTCGCCGCGATGAAAAAGCAGGAGGGCAAGTAGCCATGGAACGATTGGCGAACTACGCGGCCCTCGAACAATACCGGGCGAAGATCGTGGCGTCGCGCGACGCGACCAAGCCGATGATTTCCGTTTGCGGCGGCACCGGCTGCAAAGGCAGCGGCGCGGAAAAAGTCGTCGCGGCGTTCAAACAAGAATTGGCCAAGCGTGGCCTCGACAACCGCATCGAATTCCGCGAGACCGGCTGCCACGGCTTCTGCGAACGCGGCCCGCTGCTCGTCGTCCGGCCGCAGAACGTGTTCTATCAGCACGTGCAGCCGAAAGACGCGGCGGAGATCGTCGAAAAGACGGTGCTGGCCGGCGAGATCATCGACCGGCTGCTTTACGTTGACCCCGCGACCGGCGAAAAATTCGCGCACGAGCATGAGGTGCCGTTCTATAAGCACCAGCGCCGGCTGGTGTTCGGCTACAACGGCACGCTCGATCCGACCAACGTCGAGGACTACATCGCCGCGGGCGGCTACGCCGGTCTGGCCAAGGCGCTCGGTGCGATGCAGCCCGAACAGATCATCGCCGAGGTCAAGAAAGCCAACCTGCGCGGGCGCGGCGGCGGCGGGTTCCCGGCCGGGGTGAAGTGGGAAAGCTGCCGCAAGGCGCCGGGCGAACCGAAGTACGTGCTGTGCAACGCCGACGAAGGCGACCCCGGCGCGTTCATGGATCGCTCGCTGCTCGAAGGCAACCCGCACCTCGTGCTCGAAGGCATGGTCATCGGCGCGTACGCCATCGGCGGCCGGCAGGGCTACATTTACGTGCGCAACGAATATCCGCTCGCCGTGCACAACACCTACATCGCGCTCGATCAGATGCACGCGCTGGGCCTGTTGGGCGACAACATTCTGGGCAGCGGCTTCTCGTTCGACATCAAGGTCAGCCGCGGCGGCGGCGCATTCGTTTGCGGCGAATCGTCGGCGCTGATGGCCTCGCTGGAGGGCCTGCCCGGCGAGCCACGCGCGAAATACATCCACACCGTCGAGCAGGGTCTGTACAACAAACCGACCAACCTGAACAACGTCGAAACCTGGGCCAACGTGCCGTTCATCATCCGCGAAGGCGCCGATTGGTACCGCCGGATCGGCACGGAAGGCAGCCCGGGCACGAAAATCTTTTCGTTGGTCGGCAAGATCAACAACACGGGCCTCGTCGAAGTGCCGATGGGCATCTCGCTGCGCGACATCGTCTACAAGATCGGCGGCGGCATCCCCGGCGGCAAGAAATTCAAGGCGATCCAGACCGGCGGACCGTCCGGCGGCTGCATCCCCGAGGAACACCTCGACCTGCCCGTCGACTTCGACAAGCTCTACGAGGTCGGCTCGATGATGGGCTCGGGCGGCATGATCGTCATGGACGAGCAGACCTGCATGGTCGATGTCGCCAAGTACTTCACCTCGTTCCTCGCCGACGAAAGCTGCGGCAAATGCGCGCCGTGCCGCGAAGGCGTGGCCCGGATGCGCGACATCCTGCGCGACATCACCGACGGCAAGGGGCAGGAGGGCGACCTCGAATTCATCGAGGAGCTGTCCAAGACGATCGCCGATTGCA
Organism: Deltaproteobacteria bacterium; assembly: GCA_003170555.1. Lineage (GTDB taxonomy): Bacteria > Lernaellota > Lernaellaia > Lernaellales > Lernaellaceae > FEN-1099. Next base: position 6,890 of record PMZC01000383.1, on the reverse strand, counting down.
GCCTCTGCGCGCTCGGCCAGACCGCGCCGAACCCGGTGCTGACCACGCTGCGCTTTTTCCGCGGCGAGTACGAAGCGCACATCCGCGACAAGAAATGCCCGGCCGGCGTGTGCAAGCCGCTGATCACCTACCGCGTGGTCGACGAAAAATGCCCGGCCTGCGGCGCCTGCAAACGCGTCTGCCCGGTCGAGGCGATCACCGGCGCGAAAAAGGTGATTCACAAAATTCTGGTCGACAAGTGCATCAAGTGCGGGGCGTGCTACGAATCCTGCAAGTTCGATGCGATCGTGAAGGAGTAGGGCGATGGCCGAGCTGATCAAGGTCACCATCGACGGCAAGGAAATTCGCGTGCCGTACGACACGCCGCTCATCGAAGCCTGCCGCCAGGCCGGCGCGCGCGTGCCGACGCTGTGCTACAACGAAAACATTCGCGCCTACGGCGTCTGCCGCATCTGCATGGTCGAAGCCAACGAAGGCCGCCGCACGCGGCTGGTGGCGTCGTGCGCGTATCCGGTGCGCCGCGAAATCACCGTACAGACCAATACCGACCGCCTGCGCCGCAATCGCGCGATGCTGATCAACCTCCAACTCGCGCGCTGCCCCGACGAAAAAGTGCTGCACGAACTGGCGGCCGAGTTCGGCGTCAAGGAAGCGCACCCGCGCCTGACGCGCGACCACGAAGACTGCATTCTCTGCGGCTTGTGCGTGCGGACGTGCGCGGAAGTGGTCGGCGCGTCGGCGATCGCTTTTGAGGGCCGCGGTTCGCAGCGCCGCGTCGTGTCGCCGTTCGACGACGAGAACCCGGCGTGCATCGCGTGCGGCGCCTGCGCGTTCGTCTGCCCGACCCAGTGCATCAAGTTCTTCGATGAAAACGGCAAGCGCCACGTCGAACGCTGGCATCGCGTCGCGGACATGCTGGTCTGCGAAAAATGCGGCAATTACTGGCTGCCCGACGCGGTGGCGCAGACCTACGCGCGGAAAATGGGCCTCGATCCGGCCTCGTTCGCCGTGTGCACCAACTGCCGGTGAGCAAAGTACACGGCGCCGAAACGCGCTGGGCGGACACGCGCCTATTTGGCGGGCGCGGGCGCGGTGTCGGTTCGCCGTCGTACGGTTGGTTGGATTAAACGGAATTGAAAAAACAACGTACGTCATTCGCAACGATTGCTGACGACGCGGGTTTGGCGCGCTTGACGAAAACCGGCCAGCAGGATGGCGCGCTTTGATTCATCAACCAAACGTTCGCGACTGAGCCACCCGTTCAATTTGGCTTCGTCAGGTTCAAGATTAACCGCGATCGTCTCGCCCAACGTCTCGATTTCCTCGGGCCTCGGGGCGCAATAATTGAGAAAAAAAATTGCCTGTTGGGCCAATCTCGGCAGGTCTCTTGGGGGGACCAATTGTCGGGGAGGCAGGAAAAGATAGCCGCGATTTTTCGGGCACTCCACCATTCGCCGGTTTACAAAGTCAACGGCCGCGCTGGGAACGTAATAGACACATTTATTATAATAATCTAGACCGCGATACCGCAGGAACAGATCGGGATGGCGCAGGTCGATCAGCGACAGCTGCGCCGGCAGCAGAAACAGAGCCAAAAGGGCGACCGTCGCGACGTAAACAAAACGAGGCAGAGCCGACAGGCCGAGCGAGACGATAACAAACATGAATGGATAGAGGGTCCAAAAATAGCGTTCATTGACCGGCAGTGAAGAAAAGGAAAGCGCCGTCCATAATAGTATCGGGTACACCAGAATCGGAAATAAGAGCGCACGTTTTTCTTTGAACACCACCAACGCGACGGCGAGCAAAATAAAAGCCGAAATAAACAGCAGCAAGTACAGTGCATGGGCGGGGGAGGAGAATGGAGGGAGTCGCCAGGCTGCGGGTCGAAAACGGGTCACCAAAACGTTGAACCAGGTTGGCTTGGTCAGGTCCGCGCCGGAACCGTCCTGCAGGTACAACGCATAAAAGCCGAATTTTTTGTAAAAGAATATCCACGGAACCACACCCGAGATCAAAGCGAGCAGGCCCAGCAGTCGTTTTCGGTTTGATTGCAGGTAGACGAAGCAGGAAAAAACGAGCGCCAGCAAGGCGACCACGGTCCCTTTGTATAGAAAAAAGAACGTACCGCTGAAAAAAAGACAGCCGTAGACTCCGGAAGGGTTTTGAAAATAAAGCACGAGGAAGAACATCAAGGTAATGAACGCGGCGCCCTCGGGGTGGCTGCCGAGAAGAACCAATGAACTCCCAAGATATTCCTTCGGCGCCAGAAGAAAAAGGGCGGAGAAAATGTAAAGTGTGCGGGGCCTAAAATGTTTGCGCAGCAGGAAAGCCCATCCTAGATACACGACGAGAAGATAGAGCAGCGCCACCAGATAGAGATTGAAGTAATGCACGCCGAGGACCAGGGAAAACAACCAGACCAGAATGTTGTTGAGCAACAGCACGCCGTGCATCTGAATGTGGGGAGGCAAATATTTTCCAATATTCGCCGTGAAGGTTTTCCATTTGCCTACTTCCGGCGGAATCCAATGCTCTTGGAGGTCCAGGGAGAGCAAAGACTGAAGATGATCGGTTTCACCGATCCCGCAAATATTATTTAGCGTCGTGGCGACGGCCGCGAAACGCATACCGATTAGAATAGTCACTACAATAACTATAAACGCCAGGGGAGCGCCCGGTTCGGCGGCGTTGCGAAACAGTTTCGCCAAGACCGGAAACAGTTTTCGAAAAAATGAATGAAGGAAACCGCGCGGATTTACCCGGCCCAGGCGCAAGATCTCACTCCCCCGATTTTTTGTCTGGCGGAGCTCAGTTGATGTAGCTCTCTGACTAGTATGATCGTCGGCTTTTGTCTAGCTTTTAGTCAATCGCGGATATTGGGATTGCGGATATCGGGATTGCGGCCCCGGCTTGAGTCCGGCTTTTCATCTATGTTACTTTACCGCGACTGTGACTCGGGCACAGGTTCACCCGTTTCAGAGGAGCCCGTTGATGACCGTTTCCAGCCGTCGTCGAAACTTGTGTGCGCTGCCGGCGCTCGTGGTGTTGGCCGTTTTTCTCGCCGCCTGCGCCAAGATCCCGATCAGTCCGACGCCGCCGTATCCGTCGCGGACGCGCGATTACACGTATCCGACGCCGCCGCCCTCGCAGCCGCCGTGGCAGGATCCGCAGGACTATCCGTATGTGACGATCACGGCGCCGCTCGACGGCGCGTTCGTCGCGGCGGGCGAGGTGACGGTGACGGGAACCTACGCCGGTCCGGCGGTGCAAACGCTCACGCTCAACGACAACGCGATCACGGTGTCGGGCGGGCAGTTCAGCGCGACGGTCACGGTCGGCGAGGACGACGTCAACTTCCCCATCGTGGTCATGGCGACGACGACCAACGGCAAAGTGTCGTCGGATCGCGTGACGGTCTGGCGCGGCCAGGTCGCGACGGCCGATAGTCCGGTGGACTACGCCCTGCTGGTCGACCTGGAGAACCGCGGCCTCGACAACGTGTCGTCGTTCCTTTCGGCCGCGCTCAGCGGGCGCGATATCACCCAACTGCTCAACAACCTGATCAACCCGCCGCTGCAGAAGAAGCCGTACGCCGACGTCGTGGTGATCGACAAAGCGCTCATTCAGGGCTTCAGCCTTTTGCTGCAGGCCCAGGCGGACGGGCTGCACCTGAACCTGACGGCCAGCGTCACGATCGATCTGACGTTGTTCGGCGTTTACCCCCTGACCATCGATCTCGAAGGCGTGACCGCCGATCTGCTCACCAACCTCACGGTCGATGTGAACAACAAGCTGGTCTTCGATATCATCAGCGGCACGTTCAATATCGCCCAGGTGAATCTGTCCGGCCCGCTCATTCCGCCGTTCATCGGCGACCTGATCAGCCTGCTGTCCGGCACGCTGTGGGATCTGCTGTTGAAAAACCTCGTGGTGACCGAGCTCAACTCGCTGCTCGGCGGTTTGACGATCAACCTGAATGTCGGGGGCGCGACGATCGGGCTGCTGCCGGCGTCCACGTTGCTCACGGCCCACGACTTCGCCCTGGCTTTCGACACGACCGCCGCGCTGCCCGCCGATTGGCAGCCGGGGATTCAACCCGACGGCTTCCTGGTTACGCCCTCGACGCCGCCGACGTTCAATGAGACTACGCCGAACGGCGACCTGCCCTATGGTGTGGCCGTCGCGCTGAACGACGATATCGTCAACCAGTTGCTCTACCTGCTCGCCGCGTCGGGCGGGCTGAATCTCGATCTGCAGGACCCGATTCTGACCGCCGAACTGCTGTCGGTGATCTTCTTCTCGTTCGAGAATATCGATCCGCATACGCCCGTCATCGTGCAATTCCGCCCGACGGTCGCCCCGGTGGTGGTCGGCAATGCGGACGGCGACATGGAGTTGCGCCTGCCGGCGTACACCGGCTACGTGATGGTGGATCGCGGCGCCGACGGTTTGTGGGAAGCGCTGTCGTTCGCCGTCGACCTGACCGCTTCCACGAAGCTGCTGGTCACCGCACAGAACACGATTACGCTCGACCTGAGCGGGCTGGGGATCGCGATCAACGTCATCCACAACCCGGTGGGCCAGGCGAACATCCCGAATATCAATCACCTGCTGGCCGAAGTGTTCGACGCGGTGCTGCCCGATTTGCTCGGGCAACTCGTCGGCAGCATGGAAATCACCATTCCGGAAATCGGCAACCTCAATCTCAACATCCCGGAGATCGGGGCCATCGGGCCGAATTACGACTACCTGGGATTGTTCATCGACCTGATCTACTAAGTCGCTCGGTGAGGATAATTTAATCGAGGCGCGGAAATCTGCGCCTCTTTTTTTTAAGTTCATCCGGGATTTGCGGGGAGGTAAAGAAAGCCTACCGCCGCCGCCACGTCTTTTTTCGTCTCGTTTGGACCCCCCTCCCTTACCTCCCCCCGTCTCGCGGGGGTAGGAGAATGACGCTAACCTTTTGCCAAACAAGACACGTTCTCGTCAGCAAAAACTATCGCCAACCGCGAGGTCTTGAATTCCCCCTCCGCGATACGGAGGGGGTTGGGGGAGGTCTTGTGACGGCCGCAGTGGCGTTCCCCGGAATTTACGGAAGAGCCTTTTTTAAGACGTCGTTATGAAATGCCCAGAGCGGCGCGCAGGCCGTCGACCGCGCTGCTGACGATGCCGCCGGCGTAGCCCGCGCCTTCGCCGGCGACGTATAGGCCGCGCACGTTCACCGACTCAAATTGCTCGTTGCGCACCAGACGCCACGGACTGCTCGTGCGCGTCTCCACCCCGACCAGCACCGCACCCGCGCCGGTGAAGCCGCGTCGCCGCGCGCCCCAGCGCCGCAGCGCATTCAGCAATCCCTCGCGAACCAACGGCGGCAAAACGTCATGCAGATTCGCGGGCGCGACGCCGAGCGGATACGAAACCGGCGGCAGGTCGCGGCTGGTGCGCCCGGCCAAAAAGTCGACGACGCGTTGCGCCGGCGCACGCAGCGCTTCGCCGCTCGCCGCCTGCGCTTCGAGCGCTTCGCGGAAGGCGAGTCCGGCCAGCGGCTCCGCGCCGAAATCGTCCGGCCCGACCGCGACGACCAGCGCCGCGTTCGCCCGTTCGCCCGAGCGCGCCGCGTTGCTGCCGCCGTTGATGACGAGGTGGCCGGCATCGGTGGCGCTAGGCAGAATCATGCCGCCGGGGCACATGCAGAACGAATAGACGCCGCGTCCGCCCGGACCGCGATGGGTGAGGCGGTAGGTCGCCGGCGGCAAGCGCGGATGGCCCGCCGCGCGGCCGTACTGCATTTGGTCGATCACGCGCTGCTCATGCTCGATGCGCACGCCCACCGCGAAACCTTTCGGTTCGATGGCGACGCCGCGCCGGTGCAGCGCGCGCACGAGGTCGGCCGCGCTGTGCCCGATCGCGAACAACACCGCGTCCGCCTCGATGGTTGATCCGTCGGCAAGCACGAGTCCGCGCAAGCGACCGTCTTCGATCGCCACGTCGGTCACCTTCGCGTCAAAACGAAATTCGACGCCCTGCTGGATCAGCCGTTCCCGCATCGCGCGCACGAGGCCGGGCAGGCGATCGGAGCCGAGGTGCGGCGCCGCGTCGTAGAGCACGTCGCCCGGCGCGCCGAGATCGACGAACGTTTGCAGTACGTGGCGCACGAGCGGATGGCCGATGCGCGTGGTCAGCTTGCCGTCGGAATATGTTCCCGCGCCGCCCTCGCCGAAGCAGATGTTGCTCTCCGGATCAAGTCGCGCTTCGGTGAACAGCCGCCGCACGTCCTCGTCGCGCTGCTCGACGGGCCGACCGCGTTCGAGCACCAGCGNNGTCCTCCACGAGGAAGGGATGGGAGAACGCCCCGGTCACGCTCACTGGCTCGGGGGCAAGGACGACGGAGAGCCTGCGCAGGCGGCGCGCCGCGGCGGGCCAGTGCATCGGCGGCGAAGAGCCCGGCGGGTCCGGCGCCGACGATGACCGGCCGCATCGCGCGCAGCAACGGCGGCGGCGCAAACGGCTGTTCGCTTTCGAGCAGCAGATGCACGTCGCGGTCGCCGCGCAACCGGCGCAGCGCTTCGCTCTCGTCGGCGAGCTGCACGACCACGCTGTACACCCAGCGAATTCGCTGGCGGTCGCGCACGTCGAGCGAGCGGCGCGCGATGCGAAACGACGTGACCCGTCCGGCGGGAACGCCGAGGCGATCGGCGATGCGGCGGCGCAACGTTTTTTCGGCGCCGGTGAGGGTCAGGGTCAGTCCGTCGAGGCGTAGCGGCATCAGCGGCGGCTCATGCTTTTTGCTCCGCGCCATGGAACAAACGGTGGAAAGCGATCAAACCGAGCGGCGACAACACGGCCATGCCGCCGATCCACGCCCACACCAGGTAATGATGCGGATA